>NZ_VFUV01000023.1:0-85837 GCF_006441315.1 Mesorhizobium sp. B2-4-19
CGCCAGGGGCGGGCGGGCGCAGGGGTCGATGGGATCAGGTCGTGATTTGACATTTGCCGCGCGGAACTGGATGGAGGATGGCCGGGTGCGGATAGAAATTGCGCCCGGCCGTTCCCGTCTACTTCTGTGCTTCGGCCGCGTCGGCCATCGCATTGGCGCCGTCCTCGGGTGACATGTCGGGCGTCGCTACGAACTCGGTAATGGCGTCCATGATCGCGCCGCGCATCTTCTGCGGGATGGTCATGTTGTGCGCCATCGAGCGGACCAGCGTGCCGTCCTTGATCGAAGCCTGCAGATCCTTCTGCGAGAGCTGCTGGCACGGATTGAAGCCCTTCGACAGATCGATATCAAGGCGCGCGGGGATCGAGCCCTTGGCCTGGTTGAAGACCGTCTGGAAGTCGGGCGACAGGATCAGGCTGGCAAGCAGCTTCTGGCCGTCGATGTAATCCTGATCCTTTTGCTTGAAGAACACGACCGAGTCCGAGTTGAGGATGAAGCCGGGTTTGCCCCAATCGGTCGGTGCCTGGGCGCAGACATAGTCGGTGCCTTCCTTAAAGCCGGCGGCGGTCAGCAGGCCGATCGTCCAGTCGCCCATGATGTGGAAAGCTGCGTCGCCCTTGCCCACGAGCGCCGACATCGAATCCCAGTCGCGGCCAACCATACCCGGATCCATGTACTTGCTCGTCATCAGGCGCATCTGCTGGAAGGCCTTGACCATCCCCGGGCTGCGCATGGATTCGACATTGCCCTCGACGAAGGCCTTGCGATAGAGATCGATGTCCTGGCCGTAGAGAACGACCTCGAACACCGTCGAATCCGTCCAGTCGGCGGTCGAATGCGAGATGCAGATCTTGCCGGAGGCGACGATCTTGTCGCAGGCTGCATTGAACTCGGCCCAGGTCTTGGGCATTTCCGTCACGCCGGCGGCCTGCATGACCTTCGGCGAGGCCCACAACCAGTTGATGCGGTGGATGTTCATGGGGGCGGCGACCCATTTGCCGGTCGGCTTCATCACCGGAAGCAATTCCGGCGCGACCACTTTTTCCCATCCTTCCGAGGCCGCCAGCTCGTCGAGGTCAGCGGTCATGCCGGTCTTGTTCCACTCGGCGATTTCCGGACCTTTCAGCTGCACGGCCGGCGGGGCATTGCCGGCGATCACGTCGGCACGCAGCTTGGCCAGCGTGTTGGCCGTGTGACCGGCGATCGAGGTCTGTTCCCATTTGCCGCCCTTGGCGGTGAACATCTCGCCGAGCTTGGCAATCGCCTGGGCGTCCGATCCAGTCGCCCACTGGTGCAGCAGGTTCGTCTTGGGCTCGGCGAAGGCTGCTCCGGCGACAAAGGTGCACGCAACGGCGGCCGCGAGGGCGGTCATGACGCATTTCATAGTTTCACTCCCATATGGTGTTGCACGGTTCGTATCGACCGCTTATGGCCGCGGTTTGAAGCCGCCGCCGGCGAGATGCGTTAATCTCAAGTTCTTTCCAAGATGACATATTGGAGCTATCAGTCAACGATGTTTATATTGGTTCATGACAAAACCTTCGCTTAGAACCTGGCTGATCGACAGGCCGTCCGCGTCGCCGGAGAGCATGATTGTGCGCTGCCTGAGTGAACGCGGCGCCCTCTCGGCGTCGCAGATCGCACGCGTCACCGGTCTGGCGCGCTCGACGGTCTCAACCGCGCTCAATGGCTTGAGAAAATCGGGCATGGTGATCGAAGCCCCGACCAGTCGCGAGGGAATCAGAGCTATTGGCAGGCCAGCCGCGGCCGTGACGCTCAATCCGACAGCGGGGACCTGCGTCGGAATTCACCTGGGACTTCACGAGATACGGCTGATCGTTGCCGATGTCTCGCATTCCGTCATTGCCGAACAAACTATCCCCATGGCACTGGACTACCAACCGCGGCAGGCGGCCCAGATGGCCAAATCGGCAATTGCCCAATCTTACGAAGAAAATGGTCTGCCGATGGCGGGGCTCCTGGGGGTTGGGATTTCCGTCTCTGGTCCTGTCAGCCGCGATGGAGTGGTCCTGCGCGCCAGCATCGTTCCAACATGGGCCGGCGTCAACATACGAGATGTGTTCGGACCCGTGCTGGAGCGGCCGATCTTCGCCGACAATGAGAGCAACTGCTCGGCCATTGCGGAACTGATGTGGGGCGCGGCAATCGGCCATGACGATTTCGTGCTGTTCAAGATCGATCTGGGGGTCGGTGGCGCCATTGTCCAGCATGGCCGGCTGGTGACGGGCATCGCCGGCGGCGCCGGCGAATTCGGGCACATCAGCATCGATCCCGGCGGCGATCTTTGTCGGTGCGGCAATCGCGGATGCCTGGAGCTCTATGCGAGTTTTGCCCGGCCACTGGAACAGATTTCGCGTGTCGTGCGGCGGCAGGTCACCATGGATGATGTCATCGTGATGGCCAAGGAGGGCGACGTCAGGGCGTTGCGGATGATCGAGGATACCGCCGATGTCGCCGGCCGGGGTCTCGGCTTGATCGGCTCGGTGCTCAATCCGCCGCTCATCATCATCGGGGGCCAGATGGCGTTGGCGGGCGACATTCTGTTGACGCCGCTGATCGCGTCCTACGAACGCCACACGCTCATCAAGTCCCGCGATATCGCTCCGGCCCTGCGCACGCGAATAATCGTTGGCAAGCACACCGAGAACGACGCATTGCTGGGCGCGGTCGGACTCGTGCTGAGGCATCAGACGAAGGAACTGTCGCTCGGCTGATCGGCCTGGGTCAAGTCGCGAAAGCGGACCTTGGGGTTTGAAGGTTCGCTATTGTTCTTCCTTGAAGACAAGTGGCCCCCATTGCTCCCGGCCTCATTGCTGCCTGTCCGCCGTTCCTGGCGATTCGCAGCCTTCCCGAAAGCGGTCATCGCTCAACTTACCCCCAAGGCCTGGTTGGGAGGGTTCTGCTGGTCTACTTTCAAGCAGACATGTTTTCGCTCGGTGCTTCGGTGCAAGTTGAAGCACCAACAGACCGGTGCATGTTTTCTCTCGGGTTCGCAGTTTACCCGCCCGACGCCACAGTCAACTGCGAAGGCCGTCACGGATGGACGAGAAATAGCGGTCGGTTCCTACCTGGCCGCCCTTCAGCGCAACCTCCAGCCCGTCAATCGCTTTGACGTGCGAATGAGCAACGCAAAGTGGGGAACCAGGCGAGGTGGGCAGAGGCATCCTGACGGTCAGCGCGTCGACGCCCATTTGTCCCAGCGCATGGCTTGACGTGTCACCGCCGGCAATGACCACGCGCTGCAAGCTCTGCTCGTCAGTCAATTGGCGCAGCAGCGCACCAAGGCCGCGGCCAAGCTTGTGGCGGGCGCCGTCCTGCCGGTCGATTTCGGCCCCCCTGTCGGCTGCAGGGCCGAGCGCGGTGTAGAGGATGACGCTTCGTCCGGCTCGCAGGCTGACGAGGCCGCTTGCCACCGCGCGCGTGATCGCCTGCTGCGAAGCCTCCGAAACCAGTTCGACCGGATCGACCTCGACGCCGTCGAAGCCGTCGCTCAGGGCATGCCGGATCTGTCTTTCGGTGGTCGGCGAGCAACTGCCCGACACGACGGCGATCCGGTCGGCGGCGCCCGGCGGCGTGAAGCCTGGTCCGGCGCGGACGATGTCATTCGCCGCCCATTCGGCCAGCAACGCATACTCGACGCCGGACGAGCCGGCGACAAAAGAGCCGCCCGGCTTGCGCATGCGCCAGATCTCCTTGCCCGCAAGGGCCTGAGTCTCCCGGCTGTCGACGTCGACAAGCACGATGGCCGTGCCATTGTCCACGAAGCGATCCAATGCCTGCGACCGCTGCTCCGACTGCAGGGTCGCAAGGTCGATCAACCCCGACGTGAGATCCGTCTGCCGCGACAGATGGATCAGCAGGTCCGATTCATCCATCGGCGTCGTCGGGTGGCGGCTCATCACCGGATGGCGGTCGATGCGGAAATATTGGTCGCGATAGGCCGCGAACAAATGGCCGAAGGCGGTGTAGCGCTTGAGCTGCGGCGCGCCGACCAGCAGCGGCACGCTATCCTGCTTGAAGACCTCGCGGCCAATCTCGATCGCCCGGCCGATGCTGCCGATCGTCGGGCTGGAATCGAAGGTCGAACAGACCTTGTAGTGGCAGATTTCGGCTTTCAGCGTCTTCAGCCAGGCGAAGGCGTCGCGCAGATGCGTGTCCATCCAGTGCGGCGTCTCGCTGCGGCTGGTGCCGGCCAACCCGACCGCCTGGCAATGCTTGAACTGGGCAAGCAGAGCCTCGTCCGGCTGCCTCATGAACAGCACCGTCGGCACGCCGCCGAGCTCCAGCGCTTCCATGACGTCGGTCGAGCCGGTGAGGTCGTCGCCATAATAGCTGAGCAGCAGGTTTTGCATGACCTCAGGCCGCCTTGCCGTCGCCGAACTTTTCGATCGACCGTGCCAGTTCGGGGTGGTTCAGGGCGAAGTTCGCCAGCGGGATGCCGTCGACCGCCGCTTGCCAGGCTTGCTGGACGGCGCGCACGCCGGCGCCTGGCCCGTCCGGATGGCTGACGATGCCGCCGCCGCAGAGATAGAGCAGGTCGACCGTGCGGCCGGTTCGTTCGTAGGTCTCGGGCGCCTGTCCGCCCCACTGGCCGGAACCTGCGACCGGCAGCGCGCAATCATCAGGCGAAAAGATCGGCGTCGTCACTGCCTTGAAGGATTCGATGAAGGATGCATCCGGCTCCCAATATTTTGAAGCGATGCCGTTGATCTGGAACTGGTCGACGCCGAGCAGTCGCCAGAACTGCTGCCAGACCTTGAAATCCATGCCGAGGCCGGGGTGGCGCGTGAGGATGTCCCAGCCGTTGCGATGGGCGTGCAGCACCAGGCTGGAGCGTTTCCTTAAGTAGGCCATGCCGCCGAAGCCGATGGAGTTGATGTTGATCACCGCGCAATTGCCGCCTGCATTTGCCACCAGATCGTGGTTGCGCATCATCTCGTCCGGGTCGGCATGCGAGATGCCGAAGGCATACATCACCTTCTTGCCGGTCTTCTGCTCGTGGTCGAGGATCAGCGGCATGATCGCCTTCACCCGTTCCGCCAGCGGCGAGTAGGCCGGGCTCATCAGCTTCTCATCGTCCTTGATGAAATCGACGCCAGCCTCGATCAGCTCGCCGACCATCTCGGCGGTCTCATGCGGCCGCAGCCCCAGCGCCGGCTTGACGATGGTGCCGATGATGGGGCGTCCCGCGACGCCGGTCAGCTTGCGGCTGCCGGTGACGCCGAACTGCGGGCCGGGATGGGCGCCGCGATAGTCATCAGGCAGCTTCATGTCGACGATGCGGATGCCCGACAGGCCCTTGATCGAATAGGTGCCACCGATGGCGATGGTCATCAGGGCCGAAAGGTCGGTGCCGATCGCGTCGAGCGGGAATGCGATATCGACATCGGCGCGCTTGAAAGGCCCCCCGTCGGCCTCGGGAATGGACGGTTGCTCCGCATCGGGCAGACGCCGGATCGCCAGCACTCGCGCCGCCACGCGGGCCTTCAGTTCCTCGGTTTCGCCGGGCAGAGCGACGAAGGTGCCGGTCGACTGGTCGCTGGCGATCCTGGCCGCCAGCGCCTCGATGTTGCCTGACGTTTCGATGCGATAGGTGAAGGTGATCATGGGGAGCCGGCCGGTCGAAAAGGGTCCGAAAAAAGTTTCGTCACGTTTGAAATCTGGTATAATGAGTACATAAGTATTGCAAGCAATATCCCACTTCGCGCAGCGGAGGGCGGGCAAAGCTGCAAGCATTCCGGGAATCGCACCGGCAGTGCTAAACAGGAACCGGGCCAGGGAGTGATTCGTCACGATGAACCGTTCGGAGCCGATCGTCCGGCGCAAACTTTCCGACGAAGTCTTTGCAAGGCTGAAGCGGCTGATCACCAGCGGCGAGTTGCAGCCGGGCGACGACATGCCGTCGGAACGCGAATTGATGGAACGCTTCGAGGTTGGCCGGCCGGCCATCCGCGAGGCGATGCAGGCGCTGAGCAATATGGGCCTCGTCGCCATCTCGCATGGCGAGCGGGCCAAGGTGCTGCAACTCACCGCCAAGTCGATCATCAAACAGGTCGACGGCGCGGCCAAGATCATCCTGTCGTCGTCGAAGGACACGCTCGAGCACCTCAAGACCGCGCGCATTTTCTTCGAGCGTGGCATGGTCAGGGAAGCCGCCGAGAAGGCCACCGTCGAGGATGTGCAGCGGCTCAAGGCAACCGTCGCCGAGCAGCGTGCCGCGCGAGGTGATTCCGAAGCCTTCATTTCCGCCGACATGAAATTCCACACCCAGATCGCGACGATATCGGGCAACCCGATCTATGTCGCCGTCAGCGAGGCAATGCTCGGCTGGCTGAAGGAATATCACACCGAAATGCTGATCTGGACCGGCAAGGAACAGTTCACGCTGACTGAGCACGAAGAGATCATCGGCCGCATCGAGAAGAAGGATGCCGAAGGCGCCGAGAAGGCGATGATCAAGCATCTGGAGCGCTCGCGCGCCCTCTATGTGATGAATTCCGAAAAGTAACCTGATTCAGCCGATCCGCGCGATCGCGTAGGGTGTCATCACAAGATGGCCTCGGTCAAACTCCGAAAGGTCGACCGCCACGTCGCTCGCCGCCAGGTTCGTCAGCCACATGACCGTCTTTCCCGAGGATGAACGCCCAGCCAACGCCAGTACCCGGGTCTCATCGCTCGTTTTGGCCGTGACATGTTCAAGGCCAGCCAGTTCGCAAAGCCCCTTGATGGCTTGGAAGATCGGCCGGGGTGACCCTTCCGCAACGGGTTCCCCAGATGCCGCCAGCACGCCGAATGGCCCGGTGAAGCCGGACAGCGTCAGCATCTCCAGGCCGGCCGGCGCGACCCGTGCGGCATAGCCGATCGTCCAGGCGGCGGCGAACAGGCCGTTGTGGCGCGGGTCGCGGTTCGCCATGGCGATGCGCTCTCCCCGCGGATTGTCCTTGGTGGCGCCGCCATAGGGGTTCTGCCGCATGGCAATGGTCGAGGGCCCGATCCGGTAGGGCTTGTCGCCGAAGATCGCCCGCGCCGACCGGCTGATGAACGGCAACGCCTCCAGCGACTGCATCACGCTGAGAGCATCGGCGGCATGCACGATCGGGCAGGTGCAATGGCTGACGAAATCGAGCAGCCCGGCCGGGACGCGCTTGCGGTTGAGCTCGGTGAAATAACTGAACATGCCGCCGCCAAGACGGATATCCGGGAAGGCACGGCGCGCGGCGGCGTAGACATCTTCCAGCGGCGGGCAGGGCGGCCAGGCGCTGCCTGGTGGTGTCGATTGCCGATCGACCGAAGGCGAAACCGCTATGGCATCGAGCCGCAGGCCCGCCCGGCGCACCAGGTCGACGATATCGGAGAGTTCGGCATCGAGATCGCCGCTGCAGGCGACCACGCATTCGAGCGTTGTGCGAGCGGGATAAGCGGCGGCGAGCCGGGCGAAAGAGCGCAAGGCATCGAGCCCATGGCCGCCCGTCGGATCGTAATGAAGCAGCAGTTGCTGCGGGCCGAGCGCCGACAGTGTTGGGAGGTTCGCCAGCGCGGTCTCGACATCGCCGGGATAGAGGATCACGCCGACATCCGGAAGCGCCGGACCGGGCTCGCCGAGCGTAACGCGGATCGGACCAGATGGCTCGGTGGTGGCCGGCGTCTTGTCGCCGCTGGCAATGCGTAGGCTGACGGTCTGGCGGTTGGTTTCGCCGGCCGGCAACACATAGGGCCAGGGCAGCGCCAGCGGCCGTACATAGGTCTTGTACGAAGCATCGGACCAGTTGCGCTGGTCTTCCATTTCGAAGACGTCGCCTTCCATGCGGCATTGCGCGGTGACGCCGGGCCGCACTTCATGCGTGATGGCGCGCAAATCCTTGAAAGGCTGCCAGGGATCGATCAGATCAGGCAGTCTCGTCGCCACCACGCTGCCATCCGTGTGCTCGACCATTACGGGGCTGCCGGCGAGGCCGGCGATCGGATGCAGGATGCAGAAGCCGCAGCGGTTGGTCTCGAAATCACTTTCAGGCAGCGCGTTGACGTCGAAGACCAGCTGCCCATCAGAGGAGCCTTTGATGGTGGCGTGGAAGGCGAGCCGGCTTCCGCCAGCCCCGGTGCAGCTTGCCGCGTAGCTGACGGAGAATGCATCGGCACCCTGATCGATGGTCAAGTCCGTCAGCGCTGGCTCATAGGTGCCCCAGTCGCGATCTCGAACGACATAGGCGATGGCACGCAGCACCTCCGCGCCGCCATGGCGGATCGCGCGCAGATTGCCGTTGACGAAATCGGCACTGAGCGGGCCGGCGACCAACCGGACCGGTTCGGTCTCCGCCGCGTGCGTGCCGCAAAGGAGGAAGCGATCCGTGGTCATTTCAGCAGGTCGTCGATCCGCACCGGTTGCCGGCTTGCAGCGCCGGTGTAGGCAGCCTCGACCAGCGCGAATGTCTTGAGGTTGTCGGCGCCGGAGGTCGCCGGCTCCTTGCCTGATGCAATGCAGTCGACCCAGTGCCGCTGGATCGCCAGCACGCTTTCCTGGATGTTGTGCCATGGCCGCGAGGCCCAGGGCAGAAGCGGCGGCGAGATATCCCTGACCGTTGTGCCGCTCTTGCCGGTGACGGTCAGCTGGTATCCCTGCGCCAGCCGGAGCGTGCCGTCGCTGCCGTCGATCTCGATCAACGTTTCGGGAAACGGCTCGACGGCAAGCCTGGTCGCATAGCTGCAATCGACCACCGAAATGGCGCCGTCCTTGTGATCCATCAGCATCGTGGCGACATCCTCGCCGGCGATGGCCGGGTTGATGCGCGCGGTGCGGGCAGTAAGGCTCGAGACGTCGCCCAGCAGAAAACGGGCGATGTCGAGGATGTGGATGCCGAGATCCTCGATGATGAAGCGTTTTCCCCTCGCCAGGTAGGGCTGGCCGGAAAACACGTCATAGGCCGAGCGGAAGGAGATACGCCCGAAGAAGGGCGTGCCGATTTCACGGCTGTCGAGCATGGCGCGCACAGCCTGGACCGGCGACTGCCAGCGGAAATTCTCATGCACCATCAGCGGCACGCCGGCCTCGGCGCAGGCCGCGACCATTGCTTTGGCGTCGGCCAGCGTCGGCGCGAACGGTTTCTGGCAAATCGCCGGGACGCGGTTGGCGGCCGCCATCTCGACCAACGGTCGATGGCTGGCCACGGTGGTGGCGATGTCGACGAAGTCGAGCGTCTCGCCGGCGAACAGTTCCGCCGCATCGGTGTAGCGTCGCGCGATGCCGAACTGGTCGCCGACGATCCTGAGCCGCTCCGGATCGCGGTCGCAAATGGCGACGATCGCTGCGCCCTCTATATCGCGCCAGGCATGCATCTGGTTGACGGCGAAGAAGCCGCAGCCGATTAGCGCTCCGCTCAAAGTCGCCATGATCAACCCGCCTTTGCCATCTGCATCAGGGTGACACGCTGCTGAAGCCGGCGCTGCGCCTGGTCGACGACGACGGCGACGATGATGACGAGGCCCTTGATCACCATCTGCCAGAACGAGCTCACCCCCATCATCACCAGCCCGTCCGACAGGATGCCGATGACGAAGGCGCCGACGATAGTACCGCCGATCGTGCCGCGACCGCCCGACATCGAAGTGCCGCCAAGCACCGCCGCGGCGATGGCATTCAGTTCGAAGCTCTCGCCTGTCGCCGGATGCGAAGCCATCAGCTCCGACGAGATGATCAGGCCGACGATCGCCGCGCAGAAGCCGGAGAACATGTAGACGAACATCTTGACCATGTTGACGCGCACGCCCGAAATGCGCGCCGCGCGCTCGTTGCCGCCGACGGCGAAGATGTGGCGGCCGAGCGGGGTGTACCTCGCGAGATAGGCCGCACCCAGCGCCACCACGATCAGGATCCAGATCGAGACGGGCAAGCCGACGAGCCGGCCGGCGCCAAGGAAGCCGAAGCCGGTGGTGCCGAGCTCCGGCTTGCCGACCAGATTGGGGAAGGTGCGGCCGTCGGACGACAGCAGCGCCAGGCCGCGCGCCACATAGAGGACGCCGAGCGTGGCGATGAACGGTGCGACATTGAGCCGGGTGATCAGCAGTCCGTTGACGGCGCCGATCAAAATGCCGACCGCCAGGGTGATCAATGCGATCTCCACCACGTTGAAATAGATGGTGTAGCCGATCTGCAGGTCGATGCCGTTGAGCACGAGATAGCCGGCCACCATGCCGCACAGGCCGACGATCGAACCGACGGAAAGATCGATGCCGCCGGTGATGATGACGAAGGTCATGCCCATGGCGAGGAAGGCGTTGAGCGCCACGTGCTTGGCCATCAGGATCAGATTGGCGGCCGAGAGGAAGTTCGGCGCCGCGATGGAGAAGAACACCAGCACGGCAATCAGCGCGATGAAGGTCCTGAGCTTCATCAGCGTCAGCAGCGCGGAGCCGCCGGAGGCCGAAGAGTGGGTCGCCCTGGCCGGAATGTCAGTCATTAGCGTTGCTCTCCAAATTCTGGGGCAAGATGTGCGGGGCGGGTCCATGGCCGAGCGCCGATGCGGCGACAATCGCGGCTTCGCCCGCCTCGGCGCGATCGAACATGCCGGTCAGTTTGCCATTGCTCATCACCGCGATGCGGTCGGACAGCGCCATCACCTCGTCGAGGTCGGAGGTGGCGAACAGGATGCCGAGCCCATCGCGCGACAACTTGCGCATGGTGCGGAAGACATCCGCCTTGGCGCCGACATCGATGCCGCGGCTCGGCTCGTCCATCAACAGCACCTTCGGTCCAGTGAGGAGCGCCTTGCCGATCACCACCTTCTGCTGGTTGCCGCCTGAAAGCGACGAGACTTCCTGCGCCGGATCGGCGACCTTGATCGAAAGCTCGCGCACCATCTGCCTGACTCCCTGCCGCTCTGCGCCGCCTCGGATATGGAACACGCGCACGAAGCGCGACAGGCTGGCCAGCGTCAGGTTGCTGGCAACGGATAGGATCGACACCAATCCCTCGCGTTGGCGATCTTCCGGAATCAGCGCCAGCCCGCGCCGTATGCGCCGCGTCGTGTCGCGTTCCCTGATATGTTTTCCGTCGATGAAGATCTTGCCGCTGGCATGGCCGTGTCGGCCCATGATGCAGTCGAACAGCTCGCTGCGCCCCGCGCCCATCAGGCCGTAAATGCCCAAGATCTCGCCGGCGCGCAGCGACAGCGAGACATGGTCGACCGCCAGTCCGCCGGTGACGCGAGGCAGGCAGATGTCCTCGGCTCGGAAGATCTCCTCGCCGGGAACATGGCCGTCGGCCTTGGCGAAATCCTTGGCGTCCGAGCCGATCATCTGCCGCACGATCCACTGCGTGTCGACGTTCTTCACCTCCTCCTGGCCGGTGATACGGCCATCACGCAGCACGGTGATGTAGTCGCCGATGCGGATCAGCTCCTCCAGCCGGTGCGAGATGTAGACGATCGCCACGCCGCGCGCCTTGAGGTCGGCGATCACCTTGAACAGGATCTCGACTTCCGCCGCACTGAGCGCCGAGGTCGGCTCGTCCATGATCAGGATGCGTGCGTCGAGCGAAACAGCCTTGGCGATCTCGACCAGCTGCTGCTGGCCGATGCGCAGATCCTCGACCAGCATGTCCGGCCGGATACCGGCTTCGAGCCGATCGAGAAATTCGCCGGCCTGCCGCTCCTGCGTCTTGCGGTCGATCTTGCGAAACCGGTTGGTGATCTCGCGCGTAGCGAAAATGTTCTCGGCGACCGTCATGTTGCCGAACAGGTTCAGCTCCTGGAACACCATGCCGATGCCGCGGGCCACGGCATCGCCGGAGGAGGAGAAGGAAACCTCGTTGCCGTCGAGCATGATGCGCCCGGCCGTCGGCTGCTCGACGCCTGCGATGATCTTCATCAGTGTCGATTTGCCTGCGCCGTTTTCGCCGACGAGCACATTGACCGCGCCTTTACGCACCTCGAAATTGGCCTGCTTGACCGCGACGGTGCCGGCATAGACTTTCGAGACGTCTTCGAGCTTCAGGATGACGTCATGATCAAACACCGCGCTCATGGCTTGGGCCCGATCTCGGCCTCCGCCGGGGTCACCAATGGCAGGTCCTGACCACCTTCGATCGTGTAGGCGCCGAGCACCTTGGCGGTGCGGCCCTCCAGCGCTTCGCGCGGCAGCTTGGACAGCGCGGTCTTGTCGGCATAGGCATTGAACGCCTTGCCGAACTGGGCGAAGTCGATCTGGTTGGTGAAATCGTTGAACTGAACGAAATCGAGGCTGTCGCGCAGTGCGGTTCCGCGCATTGCCGGCCCGATCTGGACGCGCGCATCCGCCTTGCCGTCGCCGTCGATGTCGATATCCATCGTCGCCGCGCGCGACTGCGTGTTGGCGGCGACGATCTTGCCCTCGACGCGGACCGCGAAGGTCCATGGCGCATTCGCCTGCTTCTTGGGGTTGCCGTATTTGGCGCCGGCCGCCGCCGGATCGGTCTTCGCCAGAGCATGGACCTCGGCAAATGCCCCGGCCTTCCCTTGCAAATAGGGGATCACCTTCGAGGCCCAGATCTCCTCGACCATCTTGTCCGGGTTGAAGCCGGACGCGTTGCCTGCAACCCCTTGCGCCGATGGCGTCGGCAGGATCTTGCAGGCGCTGAGGCCGATGCCGGCGACCAGCGCGAGGATCGGCCAAGTTGCCTTAATCGGCCAGATCGGCTTACTGAGCATGGCGGTCAAAGCTTCCCATTGAAATGGAGGCGAGGGACGAACCCAAGGTTCGCCCCTCGCTGTTTGCGTTGCGCCGGCTCAGTTCTTCAGCGCGAAGGTTTCCAGCTTGGCGGCATTGTCGCCATTGATGAGCACGCAGTCCATCAGCTGCTTTTCCTTCTCGGGCGACTTCTTGTTCTTGATGAAGTCGTTGGCCTGCTCGACCGCCATCTGCGCTTGGGCGTAGGCCGGCTGCAGCACCGTCGCCTTGATGCCGCCTGACGTGACGGAGTCGCGCACGTCGTTCGAGCCGTCGAAGCCGACGACGATGACATCCTTGCGGTTCGCCGCGGCGAGCGCCGCATAGGCGCCCATCGCCATCGTGTCGTTGCCGGAGATCACGCCCTTGATATCGGGATTGGCCTGGAGGATCGATTCCATCTTGGAATAGGCCTCGGTCTGGCTCCAGTTGGCCGACTGCTGCGCCACCATCTTGAGGTCCGGATAGTCGTCGATGACGTCGTGATAGCCCTTGGAGCGGATGCCGGCATTGGTGTCGGATTCCTTGCCGACCAGCTCGACGAAGTTGCCCTTCTCGCCCATCAGCTTGACGAATTCCTGCGCGCCGAGTTGGGCGCCCTGGTAGTTGTTCGAGACGATCTGCGCCACGGCGACGCCGGTGGCATTGATCTCGCGGTCGATCAGGAAGGAGGGGATGCCGGCGTCCTTTGCCTTCTGCACGGCGGCGACGGTGGCATCGGCGCCGGCATTGTCGAGGATGATGGCCTTGGCGCCGCGCCCGATCGCGGTGTCGATTAGCTCGGACTGCTTGTTGGCATCATCGTCATGCACCAGCACCAGCGCCTCGTAGCCGAGTTCCTTGGCCTTTGCCTCGGCGCCGACCGCTTCCGCCTTGAAGAACGGATTGTCATGCGAGGGGGTGATGATCGCGATCAGGTCCGCCGCGAAGGCCGGCGCCGCCGTGCCCAGTGCCAATACGCCGGCGAAAGCCGCAAGTGTCATTCTGCGAGTAAGTTTCATGAGGTCCTCCCGTTAAGAACATGGGCCTCGACCAGTCGAGGCCACTGCCTTCATTTGAAATCGTCAGACAGGGCGGGGCAAAACGCCGCCTGGATCGGCAAAGCCGTTTGCCGGCTTTTCGACCGAACCGATTTTCGCGCCCGCCATCCTCCGCTCGTTCCGATGCCTCCTCCCAGCGGAGAAGGATCAGTTCCGAGTGCGTCAGCAGCTTAGCCAACTGGTATAATGAGTCAACCACTAATTCAGATGATCTGTATCTAACCGCGCACCTTGCCGCAGCGAGGGAAATGCGCGCCTCAGGTGATGCGCTGGATGCTGGCGGCGATTTCCTCCGGCTCGAAGACGCGCTTCCAGTCATCGCGCATCAGCACCGGCTTGCCGAACTCGATGGCCTTGTTGCAGGCATCGGAGAACACGCCCTTGGTCTCGCCGAAGATGACGGCGCCGAGCACATTCATGTGGCCGAGCAGGAAATCGAGCGCGGCCTGCCGGTCGACGCCGCGCGCCACGACCTCGTCGAGCGCTTCCTTCATGACGACGAGCAGCGAAGCGCACACTGTCTCCGAAAGGCCGGGCTCCAGCAGCGCCATATGCTCGACCGTGACGCGGTGCGAGCGCATCACCGGCGCCCAGATGATCTGCGCGATCTTCTCACCCTTGGCGTAGTCTTCCTCCGGCCCCTGCATCAGGGCGCTGACGAAATGCTGCTTGGCCTTGACGCCGCCGAAGAAGTCCTTCTTGGCGGCCATGTCGGTCTCGTCGTTGAAGATCGGCGGATGACAGGGATGGGTCACGAAATAGGTAAGGTCGGGACGACCGGGCAGATGCCCGGCGAACGGGGCCGCCGCATCGAGCACGATCACCATTGTCCCGGACGAAAGCTTGCTTTCGATGCTGGCGGCGACCTTGCCTATATGCGTGTCCGGCACCGCCAGGATCACGACTTCGGCGTCCTTAAGCGCCTCGTCGACGCCGACCGCATCGAAGCCCAGACCGGTTTTCAGCCGCTCCTTGCCGGCCTCGCTGATCTCGACATGGCGGATCGTGTAGTCCGATCCGCGAAAATTTGTCGACAGGCGGTAGCCCATTTTCCCGCCCGCACCAAACAGCGCAATCGTTGTCATCTGGCCTTGCTCCTTGAATTCTGGGCGATCGTCGCGCGATCGTCATCTTATATACTGGTATGATCACTCTACCATAACTTGGCAAGCGGAATTGTCGGCCTGCTGGTCACTCCGGCAACGACGCGGCCGCCTTTGCCTGCGTCTTCGGCGTCGCTCCATCTGCAGGCTCGGCAGTGGTGCGCCGCGCCAATGCCTGTCGGCCGGCAAGCGCCAGGACAAAGATGACGACGATGCCCTGGACGATGTCCTGGGCGCCGGGCGGCAGCCCGATAATCTGCATGGTCGTCACGATCAGGATGAGCAGGATGCTGGCGAACAGGGTGCCGAGCGCGGTCGCCGAGCCGCCAAAGATCAGCGTGCCGCCGAGCACCACGGCGGCGATCGACTGCAACAGATAGGGCTGGCCCATTTCGAGGAAGGCGCCGCCGATATAGGCGCCGAGCAGCAGGCCGCCGAGAGAGGCCAGCACCGACGAGATGATAAAGGCCGCCGCGATCACCCGGCCATTCCTGATGGCGGCGAGCCGGGCGGCCGCGCGGTTCTGGCCGACCGCCGACAGGAGCTGCCCGAACACGGTGTAGCGCAGCACGAAGGAAGCCGCCGCTACGCCGAGGATGGCGATGATGGCCATGATCGGGACGCCCAAGATGCGGCCCGTCGCCAGATCCTTGAGCGCCGGGCTGACGGCAAAGCCGGGAATTGCCTTGTTCGACAGCAGCGTCGCGGTCGCCAGCACATAGCCGGTGGCGAGCGTCGCGATGATCGCCGGAATGCCGAGGCCGACGACCAGCAGCGAATTGAGCAACCCGACTGCGAGGCCGAGCAGGACCGCAGCCGTGACGCCAATAGCAAGGTTGGCATCCTGGCCCTTGATGGTGAGCAGCGCGACGAAGGCGCTGAGCGTGATGACCGATGCGACGGAAAGATCGATATTGCCGCGCCCGGTGGTGACGACGAACATCTGGCCGATGCCGACGACGGTCAGGAACGAGGCCGACAGCACGATGCCCGACAGGCTGGACAGGCTGAACCGGTTGGTGACCACGGAGAGCACGAGCCAGAGCAGGAGCACGCCGATCGCTGCCCAGATCCAGCGGTTTTTCTGGGCCCAAAGAGTGAAGGCGGACAGCGCGTTCATTGTTCGCTCCTGCGGTCCGCGGTCAGGCCGCGCAACGTAAGGAGCGCGATCAGGATCAGCCCTTGCGTCGCGGCGTTGAAATCGCTGCTGACATTGAGCGTGCCGAGCAGTGCGCCGATCAGCGACAGCGTCACCGCGCCGGCTATGGCGCCAACCGGCGAGACGATGCCGCCGAGCAGCGAGCAGCCGCCCATCACCACGGCGGCGACGCTGAGCAGCGTGAATGAATTGCCTGAGTTGATGTCGCTCGCCGTGTTGATCGCCGTCAGCGACAGGCCGGCGGCCGCGGCGAACAGCCCGGCGATGAGATAGCGCACCAGCGCGTAGCGTGTTGGCGACCAGCCAGAGCGGATCATTGCCGTCGGATTGTTGCCGAAGCCGCGCAGCACCACGCCGAGTGGCGACCGGTCGATCGTCAAGACCACCAGGGCGACAGCCGCGATGAGGATGATCGATGTCGGCAGGAAGTCGAGCGACCAGCCGAATAGCGCCGTAAGCCATTCAGGGCTGGCGCCGCCTGGCGTCGGCTGCAGCGCATAGCCCAGCCCCACCCAGATGAAGGAGGCGCCGAGCGTGACGACGATAGCCGGGATCTTGCGTGCCTGGATCAACCCGCCGAGCCCGGCATACACGGCCACCGCCGCCAAGAGAGCCAGCGCACCGAGCCATGGCTGGTCGTAGAGCAGCGTCGCGCTGAGCACGCTGATCAGCCCGGCGAACGCGCCGACGCCGAGATCGATTTCGCTGCCGCCGACGATGAACATCTGTGCCGCCGTCACCAGCACCAGCGACAGCGCTGGCATCAGCAGCAGATCGAGGCCGAAGATCGAGGCGACCGCCGGATTGGCCGAGATCATCACCGCCAGCACGGCGGCGAGGCCGATGAAGGGGGCTGCGTTCACCAGCCTGCGGACAAGCCCGGCCGCCCCGGCCTTGGCGTGCGCGGCGTCGATGCGCTTGTCCGCCTGTTGGACGAAAGACGCCCCGACGATCGCCGCTTCGGTGATCGCCTCACCGGTCAGTTCCTTGACGATCCGGCCGCCGGCAAAGATCAGGACGCGGTCGCAGGCCAGCAATTCGGCGTCCTCGGTGGTGTGCCAGACGAGTGTCCGCCCGCTGCGTGCGATGTCGTTGCAGAGCCGGTAGAAATCTTGCTTGGTGGCGATGTCGACGCCGCGCGTCGGATCGTCGAGCAGGATGATCGGCGTATCGGCGACGAGCGCGCGGGCAACCAGCGCCTTCTGCTGGTTGCCGCCGCTCAGCTCCAATATGTTGGACCCGAAGCGATTTTCGTCGAGCCGCAGCCGACCGGCGGCGTCGGCCGCGGCCTCGCGGTTGTGGCGATCCGAGACCAGGCCCAAGGACGGGCGGCGCGCAAGGCTGCCGATGGAGATGTTGCCGAGCACGCTCCACAGCGGGAACACGCCTTCCTTCTGGCGGTCGCCGGCAATGAAGCCGGCCTCGCCGGTTCTGGTGACGGCGGCATCCTTTGCTGGATTGGGCTTGAAGATGGCGTGCAGCAGCTCCTTCTGGCCGCTGCCCTCGAGCCCCGCCAGCCCGACGATCTCACCGCGCGCGATCTCGATGTCGCGGCCGAGTTCGGATGTCAGCGACCCGGACAGCCGAACCAATGCGCCCCCGGTGCTGGCGACGATGGCGCCATGCTGGTGGATCGAGTTGGCATCGCCGCCCATCAACTGCACCAGCTTGCTGATCGACGTATCCGCCACGTCGCCGCGCCAGGCCGTGCGTCCGTTGCGCAGCACGACAACCTGCGCGGCGATGTCGATGATTTCCTGCAGCTTGTGGCTGATGAAGATGAAGGCGAGGCCAGCCTTGGCTCGCTCGCGGATGAAGGCCCTTAACTGCCTGGAGCGATCGAGATCAAGCGAGGAGGTCGGCTCGTCGAGAACGATGAGCCTGACGCCGGGTGTGGCGGCGGCGCGTGCGATCTCGACCATCTGCCGTTCGGCGATGGAGAGTTGGCCGACTTCCGCGTCCACATCGATGCCATTGCCGGGGAAGACGGCATCCAGCGCCTCGCGTGCACGGCCCATGTAAAGCTTCCGCCAGCCCGGCCGGCTTGTCGCGTCCTGTGGCGTCTCCAGAAAGAAGTTCTCGGCCACGGAAAGGTTGGCGCACAGCGACAGTTCCTGGTGCACCATGCGGATGCCGCGCCCTTGCGCTTCCGCTGTGTCGTAGTCGCCGAAGCTCAGCGTCTGGCCGGCGAACGAGATCGAGCCGAGGGTCGGCCGCATCGTGCCGCAAAGAATGCGCATCAGCGTCGATTTGCCGGCGCCGTTGCCGCCGACGAGTCCGATGATCTCGCCGGCCGAAACGGCGAGGTCGATCTCGGCGTTCGCCAGCGTCGGCCCGAAGCTCTTGGTGATCTGTGAAAGCGAGACGATTTCCTGCCGGATCGAAGCGGCGGGCGCCATTGCGGCTGCACGCTTCTGATCGGCAACGGCAAGGTGGGACA
Organism: Mesorhizobium sp. B2-4-19; assembly: GCF_006441315.1. NCBI lineage: Bacteria > Pseudomonadati > Pseudomonadota > Alphaproteobacteria > Hyphomicrobiales > Phyllobacteriaceae > Mesorhizobium > Mesorhizobium sp. B2-4-19. Next base: position 18,460 of record NZ_VFUV01000023.1, read on the forward strand.
TTCGTCCTCCGTTTCTTCACGGCCAGGGATCGGGCGCTTTCGGCGTCCGATCCCTTATGCTGGTCGGGTTACTTGCTCAGCAGGTTTTGCTTGACCCAGTCGAGCGAATAGCTGGGGCTGATGATCTGGCCGGCCGGTAGCTTGGCGTATTCCTTGAGGTTGCTGGCATCGACGGTTGCGACGGGCATGATCATCATCTTGGGCGCCTTGGCGCCCTTGAGCAGGGAGAGGCCAAGCCAGAAAGCGGCGCCGCCAATGCCGGGCGTGGTGTTCATCGAGACCGTCTGGTAGCCGTTCTTGGCGTTCTCGTCGGCCCACCATTTGACGAAGTCGGTACCGCCGCCGCCCTCGATGATCGGCATCTTGTCCTTGTACTCGCCGCCATACTGGACGAAGGCCTGGGCGATGCCGACATCGTCACTGCCGCCCTGGCCGAGCACCGCATCGACATGCGGCAGCGAGGGCAGCACATTGGCGATCGCCGCTTGCGCCACCGAGGCCGTCGCCTGACCGTAGACTGTCGCGACCACCTTGATGTCCGGATGCTTGGCCAGGACCGACTGCTGCGCGTTGAACATGTCATTGTCGGGCGCCGAGCCCTTCACGCCACGAACCTGGATGACGTTGCCTTTGCCGCCGAGCATCTTGAACACGGCTTCGGCCTGGGTCGCCTTGTAGCCCTTGAAGTCGAAATTGAGCTGGTAGTTGCAGGGTGCCGAGGCGACTGAATCGAAGGAGACGACGATAATGCCGGCCTTGCAGGCTTTTTCGATGATGCCGTTGACCGCGGTTTCCGAGGCGGCGTCGACGGCAAGCACGTCGACCTTCTTGAGGATCAGTTCGGCGATCTGACTGTTTTGCTGGGCCACCGAGCCGTCGCCGTTCATGACGATGTAGTCGGCGATCTGCCCGGCGGCCTTGGCTTCCTTGGCCGAAGCCTCGAACGCTTCCACCATCTGGTGGCGCCAGGTGTTGCCGTAATAGGCATTGGTCAGCGCGATGACCGGCTTGTCCGACGACGCCATTGCTGGCAACGCCACAACACTGATCAGCGCGGCGCTGGCCAGCGCCGCCACGATTGAACATTTCATTGTATCTCCTCCCAGAAAGACCATAGGACGCAGCGCATCTCTGATGATCACGCTATGTCAGGTACATATTATACCAGCATACCAAATAGACAAGCGCTTTGCTGCCTGCTGAGGTTCGGAGGCTGAAGGCCCACCAATTCCGTCGAATTGGCATGTCGTCTGGTCAGACAATCCCGGATCCCGGGGGTTGGGTCAGGACTTCCAAGCGAAACGTCCGCTTTCGCCATCACGAAGTCGCGAAGCTGTCATTCGGCTTGCATCGTCAGGCCATGGCCTGAACAGCGGCGTGCGGCCATGATCGAACCGCGCCAGACCGGCGCCAAGCAACGGAACGATTCCGGCGGACAGGTCGCCATTTCGAATTTCAATGTGCGGATCATCAATCTCAGATGGGATCGGCACTGGCGGTGGGGACGGGCTGTTGGTGGCGGCCCTTGCGGGCGACAGCGAGAAGGTCGTTCGAGGCGATGCCGATCAGCGCTTTCATCTGATCGTGAGCGTCGTCGACCCTACGCATGCGGATTGCTTCCAGCACATCGCCATGGGCGCTGAGCGTCTGCTGATAATTGGCGGTGGCCGATGTGGTCAGTCGGAAAGAGAAGCTGAGTGCGGCTGCCAGCATATTGCCGAGATTGGCGAAAACCGGGTTCCGGCTGGCGCGCAGGATAGCGGTATGAAAGCGGACATCGGCATCGAGACAGGCCGCGAGGTCGTCCTCCGGCGCAATGCGCATGGCCTCATAGGCGGCTTCGATCACCGCGAGATCGCCCGAGGTCGCCATCCTGGCCGCAAGCTGGGCGGCAGCCGGCTCGATGACCAGCCGCGCCTCGATCAAGCCGCGGACGAAATCGAGATCAGGCTCGATATCGCGCATCCATTCGAGAACCTGCGCGTCAAGCCTGTTCCATTCGCTCGACGCCCGCACACGCGTGCCAGCCCGCTTGCGCGCCTCGATCAGTCCCTTGGCCGAAAGTGTCAGCAGCGCATCGCGAAGCGCCGTGCGGCTGGCGCCGTAGATGACGCACAGTTCAGCCTCCGTCGGCAGGACCGCGTACTGCGCGTAGGTGCCGGCGAGAATGCGCTGTCCGAGATCGCGCGCGATGCGATCCTTCAGGGATAAATTGGCGCCATCCCCGCCAGGAAGGTCCTGCTTGCCTTGATCGCTTGCAGCGGTCGCCGCGTCCATCGTCATGTCCTGTTCAAGTGGTACTCGGCAATGACCACAGCAAGGATCAGCAGTGAGCCTTTTGCAAGCAATTGATAGAAGGTTGGCACGGACGTCAGTATCATTCCGTTGTTGAGCACGCCAATGATGGCGACGCCGAGCAGCGCGCCGACAATCGTGCCCTTGCCGCCCTGCAAGGCACAGCCACCCAGCACGGCGGCGGTGATCGCCTCGAGTTCCAGGCCCTGGGATCCGGATACGGGCTGACCCGAACCGGTACGGGCAGCCAGCAGGATCCCGGCCAATCCGGCGGCAACACCGCTCATGATGTAGATGCCGACGCGGTAGCGGTTGATGTTGATGCCGGAGAAGCGAGCGACAACAGGATTGCCGCCGAGCGCATAGATGTTGCGGCCGACAATCGAACGCGCGAGGAAGAGGTGGAATGCGATCGCGGTCAGCACCAGAATCCAGACCAGCAACGGCAGGCCGAGGATGCGTCCAATGCCTATGAACCGGAACGTGTCGCTGAAGATGGCGATCGACTGGCCGTCGGACATGATGAAGGCGATGCCGCGAAAGATCGCCATGGTGCCGAGCGTGGCAATGACCGCGTTGACTCGCCCATAGGTGATGATGATGCCGTTGACGAGACCGGCAAGACCACCAAGCACCAGGCCGGCAACGATGCCGGCCGCCGGCGACCCGGTCGCCTGGATGGCCATTGCCGTCGAGACCGTGGTCAGACCGACGGTGGCGCCGACGGCGATATCGAGACCGCCGCCGACGATGACCACGGTCTGGCTCATTGCCAGCACACCGAGAATGGTGATGCCGAGACCGATGTTGAGCAGGTTCCGGCTGGAGAAGAACACATCGCCGCGGAGCGAACCGAAGATGACAACGAGAATGGCGAGCGCCACCAGAAGGCTGATGTTATGAACGCCAAGGCGCTCCACAAGGCGCGCGGAAGCGCCCCTGGCGTCGGTCTGCGCTTTCGATGCGCGAAGCTCGAGGCTGTTCATTGAATGTGGTCTCCGGGCGCTGGTGCGGATTGCGGCATGGCGTGTTTGAGGATCGTCGCTTCGTCGATGTCGGGGCGGCACAATTCGGCCGTGACGCGACCTCCTGCCATGACAAGAACCCTGTCGGCGAGACCGATCAGTTCCGGCATTTCCGAGGAAATCAGGATGATGCCAATTCCGCTTGCCGCGAGTTCATCGATCAGCCGATAGATTTCCGCCTTGGCGCCGATATCGATGCCGCGCGTCGGTTCGTCGAGAATGAGCAGCATCGGCTGCCGGGCAAGCCAGCGCGCCAGAACGACCTTCTGCTGATTGCCGCCCGACAGTTTCGAAACCTGCTCGTCGAGGTTGGGTGCCTTGATCGACATCTTGGCTGCCAGCGGCGAGACAATCTCCAGTGCCTTGCGCCGGTTGAAGAAGCCGAAGCTCGACGTCTTGTCGGGCACGCAAAGCGAAGCGTTGTCGAGAATGCTTCTGAACAGGAGCAACGCCTCGTGCTTGCGGTCTTCGGGAGCAAAACCGATGCCCGCGACGATTGCCGCATGCGGACTGTTGGGGAGAACGGGCACGCCATTCATGGCTATGGTGCCGGCGATGCGTCGGTCATAGCCGACAATCGCCTTTGCCAGTTCGGAGCGGCCCGCACCCATGAGGCCGGCGATGCCGAGCACTTCGCCGCGACGAACACTGAGGCTGACATCGCTGACGCGGTCGGTGGTCAATCCCGCCACGTCCAGCAATCGTTCCCCGGACCGCCAGGTCGCGCGGGTGAACAGATCGGCGATGTTGCGGCCGACCATGAGCTTGGCAATGGTCTGCTCGCTGGCGCCGGCCGCTGGCGAATCGTCGACCAGCCTGCCGTCGCGCAAGACGACAATGCGGTCGGCAAGGTCGATGATCTCGTTCAGCCGGTGCGAGATGTAGATGATCGACGTGCCTTCCTCGCGCAGCCGGCGGATGACGGAAAACAGGCGACGCGCTTCGTCATCGGTCAGTGACGAGGTCGGCTCATCGAAGGCGATCAGCCGGCCGCCGGCGCGGATGGCGCGCATGATCTCGATCATCTGGCGTTGTGCCGGGCCGAGCGTGCCGCAGAGTTGGCGTGGCCGCATGTCCTGCTGCATGCCGAAGGCCGCAAGCACCCGGTCGGTCTGCTCCTCCAGTTTGCGCCAGTCGAGCAGCACGCCTGCCAGGCGCGGCAATTCGCCGACGAAAATGTTCTCGGCCACCGTCAGGTTCGGAACGATCTCCGGCTCCTGATGGATGATGCGGATTCCGGCCCGGTGGCTGTCGCGCGGTTCGCCGAAAACGATCGGCGTCGCGCCGTGCCGCACAGTGCCGCTGTCGGGCCCGAAGACGCCCTCGAGAATGCGCATCATCGTCGATTTGCCGGCCCCGTTCTCGCCGACCAGAGCGAGCACCTCGCCTGGTCGGAAGGCGATCGAGACATTGTCGAGCGCCTGCACGACGCCGAAGCGTTTCGATATGCCATCGAGCGAGAAGAAGTCCGATTGCGTCAAAGCTCACTCCCGAGGATCGATCCGTGTTCGGTGGCATGGCAGCCAGCGAACCTGCCAACTGGAAACCGTCATGCGCCCCTGGGGACGCATGACGCAGGTCTGGCTCAGTGGCAGAGCTTGGCCTTGTAGTCCGATGCAAAATTGCCGGCGGTGATATATTCCGGGTCGGTGAAGGACTGAACGGGCAGCTTCGTTCCGTCCTTGATCGACGCCAGCAGGATCTTCACCGCCAGCGCGCCATGGTTTGCCGAATTGAGCCACATCGTACCACGGAATGCCGAAGGCTTTCCCGATCCGAAAGCTTCGCAGGCGCGGCTGCCGTCAATGCCGATGCCCATGCCCTGGTCCGGGGCATAGCCGGCATTTTCCAGCGCTCGCGCCGCTCCCAGCACGCCGTCATCGTTACAGGAATAGAAGATCCAGTTGGTGACGCCGGGATTGGCCGTCAATGTGGTGGTCATGACGTCGATGGCGTTGACCATCGTGTTGTCATAGGGGACGCGAAGGATGTTTGCCGGCTTGAAATCGGGCACCGCCTTCAGGAACGCTTCCTCGGCACCCTTGTTGCGCTGCATGCAGGTGTCGGCCTTGCGGTCCTCGATCGAGGCGATACGCACCTCCTTGCCGGCCCAGCTGTCGGCCTTGTAGAGCTTGGCCAGTTCCTCGCCCACCCGCGCGCCGATATTGTAGGCATTCATGCCGACATAGGGCACCTGGGTGCCGTCCTGGTAGTAGATATCGTCATCGACCGCCACCAGGGGGATTTTCGCGGCCTTGGCCTTCTCGGCGATGACCGGTCCCAGCGCCTTGTCGGGAACGACGATGGCGATGCCCTTGACGCCGTCACCGACCATTGTGTCGAAGGTGGTGATCGTCAGATTGGAGTCGAACTGGACGTCTTGCGACACGAAGGTGGCGCCGGCCGCCTCAGCCGCCTTCTTGGCGCCGCCGACTTCGGCGACGAACCATGGATGCTCGCCCATCTTGTTGATGTAGCCGATCTTGATGTCGTCGGCGCTTGCCACGCCGGCCGTCAGTCCGGCAGCCAGTATCGTCAATGTTGCCAGAGCTTTTGTCGTCGTTTTCATGTGGATCCTCCCTGCTTGGTTGTTAGTCGTGGTAGAGAACCGAGCGTCCACCATCGATGGTGATCGTCTCGGCATTGATGAACGGCGCTTCGTCCGAAGCGAGGAAAACCGCCGTCATTGCAACTTCGTCCGGCCGGCCAATGCGCTTGGGCGGATGAAGGTCGTAGGCCCGCCGCTTCTCCTCGGCCGGGTCTGGAAACGTGTTCCAATAGGCTTCCGCGATCGGCGTCTCGATGTAGCCGGGGGCGATCGCATTCACGCGGATGCCGCGCGCCGCATATTCGATGGCGAGCGAGCGGGTCAGGCCGACAAGCGCATGCTTGGCGACCGGATAGGGAAATGTGTGGGGAATGATCTTGAAGGCGTGGCAGCTGGCTATGTTGACGATCGATCCCGAACCGTTCGCCAGCATCGTTGGCAACACCGCCTTGGCGCAGAACCACGCGGCCTGGAGGTCGAGCCTGAGACAGCGATCCCATTCCTCGTGCGGCATCGACAAGGGTTCGTAAAAGACGTTGGCGCCGGCATTGTTGACGAGAACATCGACGCTGCCATAGGCCGCGATCGTCTTTGCCACCATGTCGGCCACTGCAGCTGTGTCGGTGACATCGGTTTCGACGAAAAGGGCGTCGGCGCCCTTCGCGCGCAATTCGTCGGCGACCGCCTTGCCGGTTGCCGCATTGAGCTCGGCAATGACGGTCTTTGCTCCCTGCATCGCAAAGGCCAGGGCGGTGGCGGCGCCAATGCCCTGGCCGGCGCCGGTGACGATTGCAATCTTTCCCTGAAGCCTGCCTGTCATGGCGCTCACCAATCGACCACGGTGCCGTCGGGCATGACGGCGTTGCGGGCATGCAGCACTTCCTGCTTGAAGGGGTGGCGCGCGATGACATCTTCATTCACGGTGACGCCAAGGCCCGGCAGGTCGGGCGCGTCCCAGCGGCCGGGTTTGCGGTCGATCGGCCAGGTGACGACGTCGTCGTACCAGGCGACCGCGCCCGACATCTCCTCCTGGATGATGACGTTCGGCGTCGATATGCCGAAGTGAAGCGCTGCGACGCCGGCGATCGGCCCGAGCGGGTTGTGCGGCGCAAGGCCGATGCCGGCGGTTTCGGCCAGCGCCGCGATCTTCTTGGTCTCGAGCAGACCGCCAGTATGGCAGATATCGGGCTGGGCAATGTTGAACGCACGCGCCGCGATCGATTGCGTGAACTCGCGGCGCCCGATCAGCCGCTCACCGGATGCGATGGGGATCGCCGATCGCGCGGTGATGTGCGCCAGGCCGGCGACATCTTCGGGCGGCACCGGCTCTTCGGCAAACATGATGCGGGCCGGTTCGATCGCCTTGAGATAGTCCATCGCCGCATTGACGGAGGCCGGGCGTCCGTGAAAGTCGACCATGATGTCGATGTCGGGACCGACGGCATCGCGCAGCGCACCAACCATGTCGGCAACGGAGTCGACCGCCTTCGCCGGCGAGACATAGTGGGTGTAGGGAATGCAGACGACCTTGACCGCGTCGTAGCCGGCCTGCGTGACGATGCGTCCGCGCTCGACGATCGTGTCCGCCGACCCGCTCTCATAGACCGCCTTCATGTCGCCGAGGCCGAGATGCGTGTAGGTCCGCAGATAGTCGCGGACCTGGCCGCCGAGAAGCCGCCAGACCGGGACGCCCAGCGACTTGCCCAGAATGTCCCAGAGCGCGATCTCGATGCCGCTCACGGCCGACATTCCCTCGACGCCAAGGCGCCAGAAACCGTGGCGCGTCAGGATCTGGTAGCACTGCTCCACATTGCGCGGATCCTGCCCGATGAGCAGTGCCTCGAGATCCTGAAGCGCGCCAACGACGGCACGCGTCTTCCATTCCAGCGTTGCCTCGCCCCAGCCAAACAGACCGGGCTCATCGGTTTCGACCCGAACGAAAACCCAGTTGCGCATTTCCGCATTGCAGACGAGCGCCTTGATGGCCGTAATTTTCATGGATGCTCCCAGGTGCGTCGTCTTTTTAAATGTTATTATGTATGATTTATTATGAGACATATGAGCAAGTCAAGTGCGGCATCGGGCGATGACGCTCGCCGACCGCTTCGTGATGCTGAACAAAGGGCCCGCATCGAACATATCGGAACGCCCTCCGAACTCTACGAGAACCCGGGCAATCTGTTCGTTGCGAGCTTCATAGGATCGCCGGAAATGAACCTCATCAGGGGGACATGTCGAGAGTGGCGCGTTCATCGCCGAACAAGGCCTGCGCCTGCCACTGCCGAAGGCGGCAGGGACAGGCAAGGCGTGGTTTACGGGATTCACCCCCAGCACATCGCTGTCGGTGGCAGTCACGCAAAGGCGAGGGTCCAAGTGGTCGAGCCAACTGGGGAAGCCCAGGAAATCACCCTAACTGCTGATGGCATCGACCTGATGGCCGAAATCCGGGAACAGCCAGTGTTCAAACCGGGTCAAAAGGTGAATCTGGAGATTGTCGTGCACAAGGTGCATCTGTTCGACGCCCGGAGCGGCATCAGAATAAACTAGGGGCGCTTGTTCTCTCGATACTGTCCACTACGCCCGCTCGGCGGCTCATCCCCATCGATGAGAATGCGCTCCGCCGCTCCATCAAGATCCTCATACTGGCCGGTCCTCAGGGCCCACAGAAAGCCGCTCAGTCCAAGCGCTCCGAGGAAGAGCGCCACGGGGATGAGATAGACGAGCGTCGTCACGGCTGTTGGACCAACATGCCGGGGCGTCCGCGCCGGTCGCGCGAAGCGCGTTCAGGCGATGCGCTTTTCGTGAAACCTTGCAGCCGCATGGCGTTTCCGATCACCAGCAGCGACGAGGCTGACATCGCGATCGCCGCGATGAGCGGCGTCACGTGCCCCGATATGGCGATCGGCACGGCGAACGCGTTGTAGACAATGGCAATGGCGATGTTCTGTCGAATGAGCCGGCCTGCCTTTCGCGAGACATCCAAGGCCAAGGGTACTGCGAGAAGGCTTTCGCGCAGGAAAACGAAATCGGCGGCATTGCGACCGACATCGGCCGCTGTGGCCGGGGCCATCGAGACATGCGCCGCGCCGAGCGCCGGCGTATCGTTCAGTCCGTCGCCTACCATCAGCACCTTGTGGCCTTCCCTGGACAGCGTCTCGATCCACTCGACCTTGCCGGACGGGAGCAGGGCCGGAACGAAGTCCTCGATCCCCAGGGTCTTGGCGACGTCGCGACAGGCGTTGGCGGTGTCGCCGGACAACATCTGGACCGACATGCCGGCATCCTGCAATTGCCCGACCGCCGCCTTTGCGTCGGCGCGCGCGGCGTCTTCGAAGGCAAAGGTGGCGACGATCATCCCGTTCTTCGAAAGCACTGTCCCGCCATAGCCGCCATATTTGCCTTCGCCGCCGGTCCGCGCCTTCCATCCAGCCCATCCGCGCCGGCCGAGACGCCAGGTGTTGCCTTCGGTGACGGCTTCCATGCCGAAGCCCGGGTGTTCGCTGACGGACTGGAGCGAGGGTTGGCTGGAAGAGCCCGCGAAACCGGCTATGGCCTTCGAGAATGGATGGCGCGAATGCGCGGCCATGTCGGCCGCGATCGCCAGCATGGCCGGGTCGATGGACGGCCCATTGATCAGCCTTGGCTGTCCGAGCGTGAGGGTCCCGGTCTTGTCGAACAGCACCGTATCGATCGCCGCCAGTCGTTCCATGGCCGAACCGTCCTTGACCATGACGCCGGCCTCGAAAAGACGCCGCGCCGCGACGACCTGCACGATCGGCACGGCCAGGCCGAGCGCGCATGGGCAGGTGATGATGAGAACGGCAATCGCGATCGTCATTGCCAGATGCCAGTCGCCCGAAGCGACCATCCATCCGAGGAACGTCAGCAAGGCAGCGAGATGGACCACCGGTGCATAGAGCGCCGAGACCCGGTCGGCGATCCTGCGGTACTGCGAGCGGCCGCCCTCCGCCGCTTCCATGAGCCGGACCATTTCGGCCAGGAAAGAATCCTTCGCCGCGGCCGTCGCCCGCATGGTCAGCGGGCCGGTGAGATTGAGCGTGCCTGCCTGAACCTGGGCTCCCGCTCCCACGGTCCGGGGCGTGCTTTCCCCGGATACCAGTGAACAATCGAGATCCGAGACACCGCGGAGGATATTACCGTCGACTGGGATTCGCTCGCCGGCGGCGATGTGCAGCGCCATGCCCGGTTCGATCTCGCCGACCGGCAGGTAATCGCGCACGCCATCGCCGCGCAGCACGATGGCGCCACGCGCCGCCAGCCGCGACAGGCCATTCACGGCGGTGCGTGCCCGCTCGCGCATGACGTGGTCCAGCGTGCGGCCGATCAGGAGGAAGAACAGCAGCGAAACGGAGGCGTCGAAATAGGCGCGGTCGCCATGGTTGATGGTTTCGTAGAGGCTCATGGCGTAGGCAAGCGACACGCCGACCGCAATCGGAACGTCCATGTTCATGCGCCCGTGGCGCAAGGCATTCCACGCCGAGCGGAAATAGATGCCGCCGGCAAAGGCCAGGGCCGGGATGGCGATCAGCGCCGAGATCCAGTGGAACAGGTCGCGGGTCGCGCCTTCGGCGCCGGACCAGACCGAGACCGACAGCAGCATGATGTTGCCGGCGGCAAAACCCGCGACCGCGATCGCCCGGATCAGTTCCGATAGCGTCTTGTCCTTGCTGCCGGTCTCCGGATCGAAGAGATGCGCTTGGTAGCCCAGCCGCCCGAGCGTTGCGAAAAACGGCGGAGCCTCGTCGCCACGCCACTGGACCGAAACTCGTCTGGTCGACAGGTTGACGCGAGCGCTCTCGACGCGATCGAGCTTTCCCAGTGCCGTCTCGATCGTCTGGATGCAGGCCGCGCAGTGGACCGTCGGTACCGAAAGATCGGTCTGGCAAAGGTTGTCGCCGATCGATCGGCTTGCCAGCCCGATCTCCTGGCCGGACGGCAGGACCGATGTGGCGCCGGCCAGATCCAGCGTCATTTCAGCGCCAGGTGCACAACAGCTCATTTCATCGCCCCATGGGAAATCATGATCCTGCGGACGTCACGATAGGCTTTGTCCAGACCGGCATCGGCGTCGACTTCGACGATCCAGACACCATCCTTCGGCGTATGCTGCGCGGCGAAGTCCTGGCCCGAGGCGAGGGCGAGCGTGATGGCCTTGTCCTCCTTCTCATAGGCGGGATGGCGAAACAGCACCTTGACGCCATGCAAGGTAACCGGCTTGCCGTCGGCATCGGTAAGGCTGTAGCGAACCTCGCCCGCCGCGATGGTCAGTTTGCCGGTCCAGCCGAGGGCCGCCTGCGCGCGCCCCTCCTCGGCTTTCTTGTTGAATTGCTGGCTCGCCACATAGGTGTTCTCGACCACCAGGCCGGTCCAGCTCGTGCTGGCGAGCGTCGCCATGGTCAGATTGACCGCGATGACGACGCCGAAAAAGGCAAGGACGACGGCCAGCATGTGCCTGCCGGTGAATTCGCGGGATTTTTGCGCCTTGGCGGTCATCTGGCGATCTCCGGTGCGTTGAAGGTGGCGGTGTATTCGTCGGACTCGAAGCTCGCTCTGTCCTCGGCCCGGAACTTGAAGGTCTGTGCCGTGCCCTGGATCTGGCCCGCCGGCTGGCGTACGAAAACCTTCAGCATCTTCAGCCGGTCGGGTTCGACCGAGATGGGAACGGAGCGGCCTGCCGGCTGATCGATGCCGACCACGCTCATCTCTGCTCCTTCCAAGCCCTGAAGGGTGACGACGATGGTCCTGGGCTCGGGGATCATGTTGAGCAGCTTGACGGTATAGCCGTTGCGGATGGAGCTGTCGGACAGGGTGACGAACTGCGGATTGCGGTCGTGCAGCACGTTCACTTCGAGCCGGTCGCGCGTCAGCAGCGAATACAGCAGACCCAGGCCGATCAGCGACCACAGGCCCATGTAGACATAGGTGCGCAGCCGAAAGATCTTACGAATGTGGAAGTGGGCCACCTTGTCGGAGAACAGGCCGTCAGCGGTTCGGACCAGCGAAGGATTGACTGAACCCGAGCCCCCGGCGGTCGCCAGCATCATGTTGGCGTTGTAGTCGGAGAGCGTCGCGTAGGAGATCAACCCATGCTCCCTGCCGAGCTTGTCCATGATGCCGTCGCAAGCGTCGATGCAGAGCGCGCAGGTGATGCATTCGAGCTGCTGGCCGTCGCGGATGTCGATCCCCATCGGGCAGACCGCGACGCAGGCATTGCAGTCGACGCAGTCGCCGACAGGCTGCCCCGCGGCGAGCACCTTCTTGGCGTGGCGCGAGCGCGGTTCGCCGCGCCAGTCATTGTAGGTGACGGTGAGGGAGCTCTCGTCGAGCATGGCCGCCTGTATGCGCGGCCATGGGCACATATAGGTGCAGACCTGCTCGCGCATCAGCCCGCCGAACGTATAGGTCGTCGCCGTCAGTACGGCGACGGTGATGTAGGCGATGGGAGCCGCCGCGCCGGTGAAGAGTTCGCCGGCCAGCGTCGGTGCATCGGCGAAATAGAAGATCCAGGCGCCGCCGGTGGCCGCGCCTATGACCAGCCAGATGGCATGTTTCGAGACCCGCAGCACGAGCTTGCGTACGGTCCAGGGGCCGGCATCGAGCTTCATGCGAGCGTTGCGGTCGCCCTCGATGGCGCGCTCGACGACCAGAAACAGATCGACCCACACGGTCTGCGGGCACGTATAGCCGCACCAGGCGCGCCCGACCGTCGACGTGATCAGGAAAAGGCCGACGCCGGCCATGACCAGAAGGCCGGCCACATAGTAGAATTCCTGCGGCCATATCTCGATGAAGAAGAAGTAGAAGCGCCGATTGGCGACATCGAGCAGCACGGCCTGGTCCGGGGCAAACGGGCCGCGATCCCATCGCAACCACGGCGTCAGATAGTAAATGCCGAGGGTGATCGCCATCACGAGCCATTTGAACTGGCGAAAGCTGCCCGATGCGCGCTTTGGGAAAACCTTCTTGCGCGCAGCATACAATGGCTGGCGCACTTTGGCGGAGTTGACCGCCTCTGCTTCGAGCCGTTCTACCTGCGTATTGTCCAGCACCGGTCTCTCCCGTCATGCAGCTTGTGATTTCGCCCTGTGTGGCGGCGCGAAATGCAGCGTCGACCGGGACCTTGCCTCCGACTGGATTGCGCCGCGTTGATGCAGGTCAATCGCCGGGCACCGCAATGCAGTCGAGGCCCGGCAGGGCCGGGCCTCGTCGCCTTGACGGAGAGGGCAGGAGAATAGGCCCCCGTTGCTATTCTCCTCCGCCAAGCGAATGCACGTAGACCGCGAGCTCCTTGACCTTGGTCTCGCCGAGACGGCCAATCCAGCCCGGCATGACACCATGTTTGGGCGCGCGAACCTGGGCGGCGACGGCTGCCTCGCCGGACCCGTAGAGCCAGATGGCATCAGTCAGATCCGGGGCGCCGAACTCCTTGTTGCCTTTCGCGTTGGCGCCGTGACAGGCCACGCAATTTTCCGCGAAGACCTTGGCGCCGGGCTCGATCAGGCTTGCGTCCTGGACTTTGCCGGATAGGCTCGCCACGTAGGCGCTGACCTGGGTGATCTGCTCTGACGTGATGATGTCGCCAAAGGCCGGCATCTCGGAGATGCGTGTATCCGGGTCGGACGCGAAGCGGATGCCGTGCGTGATCGTCTGCTGGATCTGGTCGGCCTTGCCGCCCCACAGCCAGTCGTCGTCATTCAGGTTGGGGAAGCCTTTGGATCCCTGTGCGCCCGAACCATGGCATTGCACGCAATTGACCTTGAACGCCGCGCCGCCGGCAGCGACAGCGAATTCACGCAACGCATCGTCGGCGGCAATCTCGGAAACGGTTTTCGATTGAATTGCAGCGACATATTTGCCCTTGGCAACTTCGGCCGCAGCGAGCTCGTTCCCGACCTCGTTACGGCTCGAATAGCCGAGCACGCCCTTGCTTGCCGAGTGCAGCAGAGGCCAGGCCGGATAGGCGATGGTGTAGCCAATAGCCCAGACTATGGTGACGTAAAACGTTATCACCCACCAGCGCGGGAGCGGGTTGTTCAACTCCCGAATACCATCCCATTCATGGCCGGTGGTCGAGACGCCGGAGATTTGGTCTATGTGCTCTTCGCTCATGATCAGTCGTCCTCAAGGGGAATCCGGGCGGCTTCGTCGGCCAGCTTGCGGCTACCGGGCCGGAGGGAAAAGGCGATTGCACCGACAAAGAAAAGCGCCATGGCAACCAGACCCCAGCTGTCGGCAAACTCCCGCATTAAATTGTAACCCATCTGTAAGACTCCTCAGCGATAGCCGGCGGCTTCGTCGTAATTCTTGAAATCGACCAGCGTGCCGAGCATCTGCAGATAGGCGACAAGCGCGTCCATCTCGGTGACCTGCCGCGGATTGCCGTCGAGATCTCCGACCTTTGCTTTCGGATAGCGGGCCAAGAGGCCGGACGCGTCGGCGTTGGGATCGGCCTGCGCCATCAAGTCGGCGTTGGCGTGTGCGATCATGTCGTCGGAGTAGGGGACACCAACACGCCTGTTCGCGACCAGATGCGTCGAGAAGTCCTTCACTTGGATTGGCGTGTCCTTCAGGAACGCGTATTTCGGCATGATCGATTCCGGCACCACCGAGCGCGGATCGCTAAGATGCTGGACGTGCCAATCGTTCGAGTAGCGGTCGCCGACCCGGGCAAGGTCGGGGCCGGTGCGTTTCGAGCCCCATTGGAAGGGGTGATCGTACATCGACTCGGCAGCCAGGCTGTAGTGACCATAGCGCTCGACCTCGTCCCGGAATGGCCTGATCATCTGGCTGTGGCAGAGATAGCAGCCCTCACGCACATAGATGTTGCGGCCGGCGAGTTCGAGCGGCGAATAAGGGCGCATGCCTTCGACCTTCTCGATCGTATTGTCGAGATAGAAGAGCGGGGCGATCTCGACGATGCCGCCGACCGTCACCACCAGAAGGGAACCAACGAGAAGAAGCGTGGCGTTCTTCTCGATGATCGCGTGTCTGTCCATCAAGCCCATTTCTGGCTCCTATTGTGCAGGCTGGAGGGCGGGAACAGAGCCCGGCAACGGTTGCTCCTGGCGCTGGTGGCCGAGGATCGTCATGGCGATGTTCCAGGCCATGATCAGGGCACCGGACAGGTACATGGCTCCGCCGGCGGCGCGCATGATGTAGTAGGGATGCATGGCGGCGACGGTCTCGGCGAAGGAATAGACCAGGAAGCCCTGCTCGTCGTATTCGCGCCACATCAGGCCCTGCATGATGCCGGACACCCACATGACCGCGGCGTAGACGACGATGCCGAGCGTCGCCAGCCAGAAGTGCCAGGTGACCAGCCGCAGCGAATAGAGGCGTTCGCGGTTCCACAGCTTCGGCACCATGTAGTAGATCGCGCCGAACGAGATCATGCCGACCCAGCCGAGGGCGCCGGAATGGACATGGCCGATGGTCCAGTCGGTGTAGTGGCTGAGCGAATTGACCGACTTGATCGACATCATCGGACCTTCGAAGGTCGACATGCCGTAGAAGGCGATGGCAGCGACCATCATGCGGATGATCGGATCGGTACGGATCTTGTCCCAGGCGCCGGACAGCGTCATGAGGCCGTTGATCATCCCGCCCCATGACGGCATCCAGAGCATGATCGAGAACACCATGCCGAGCGTCTGCGCCCAATCGGGCAGGGCGGTATAGTGGAGATGGTGGGGGCCAGCCCAGATATAGAGGAAGATCAGCGCCCAGAAGTGGATGATCGAAAGGCGATAGGAGTAGACTGGCCGGTTGGCCTGCTTGGGCACGAAGTAATACATCATGCCGAGGAAGCCGGCCGTCAGGAAGAAGCCGACCGCATTGTGGCCGTACCACCATTGCGTCAGCGCATCCTGGACACCGGAAAATGCGGAGTAGCTCTTCGAGCCCAGGAAGGAGGCCGGCATCGACAGGTTGTTGACCACGTGCAGCATCGCGATGGTCACGATGAACGAGAGGTAGAACCAGTTGGCGACGTAGATATGCGGTTCCTTGCGCTTCAGGATCGTGCCGAGGAACAGGAGGAGATAGGCGACCCAGACGATGGTCAGCCAGATGTCGACATACCATTCAGGCTCGGCATATTCGCGGGATTCGGTGATGCCGAGCAGATAGCCGGTGGCCGCCATGACGATGAAAAGCTGATACCCCCAGAACACGAACCAGGCGAGATTGCCGCCGAAAAGTCGGGCGCGGCAGGTGCGCTGCACCACATACAGGGACGTGCAAAGCAGAGCGTTGCCGCCGAAGGCAAAAACGACGCCGGATGTGTGCAGCGGCCGCAAACGCCCAAAATTGAACCAGGGCTGGATGTTGAGATCCGGGTAGGCAAGCTGCAGCGCGATGACCACGCCGACAAGCATGCCGACCACGCCCCAGAACATGGTGGCGATGGCGCCGTAGCGGATCGGCCCATCCATATAGGCGGACGGATCGATCGGAGCCGCCGGCGCGAAACTGGTCTTGCGCAGAAGAACGGCGACAAAGGCCAGCAGCACGATGAACAGCACCCACATATGCTGGCGGAAAGGCTCATCCACGCCAAAGCCGGCGGCCACCAGGGCCGCGAATGCAAACAGGCTTAGAGCCACAGTTTCAGTGCCGAATTTCATGACATGTCCCCGACCTCGGATTCCGTGCGCGGAAAGCAAATCCGCAGCGGCACAATTCCTCAGCCGGGTTGCCGGTGCCTTGATCCAGGTCAAAGCCCACCGCGTTATCATTGGGCAGCGTAAGCCTTGCAAAAGACCGGAGGCTGACATTGGACTCGGAGAAAGTGCGAGGATCGTCGCTGTTTGAAAACCGCCGTGACATCTCCAGGCTGGCCGGGCGGGAGGCCGTCCCGGCTGCGGTGATGCGGCGTGCGCATGACGAGAAACTCCGCCTTTGCGATGCCCTGGAAAAAATCGCGGACGCTCTGCCAGGTGTTGATCGGATGATATGCCTCAGCACAGCCAACTCGATCGTGCCGCTTCTGCGCCGCATCCATCAGTACGAAGAGGCCATCATTTTTCCGGCTTACGAGGAGGCGGTGGTCGGCAGCGAGGCGAACCTTGCCTCGACCCGACGATTGCGGGCCGAGCATGTGGAAGACGAATGCTTTGCCGGTGAGGTGACTGAAATCCTGCTGGCCATCGGACATGGCGAGACAGTCGAGAATCCCGAAACCATCGGGTTTATGTTGCGCGGCCTGTTCGAGAACTTGCGCCGGCACATCGCGTTTGAACGCGAGCACGTGCTGCCGATGATCGGGATCGCTGATTGAGGTCAGGCGCCGGAGCGACTGGCCAAGCGGTTAAGGCTGGTCACCGTCACATGTCGATTGTTCTCGATCCGGATTAGCCCGTCTGTCCGCAGACGGGTCAGCTGGCGGCTCACCGTCTCGATCGTCAGGCCGAGGAAATCGGCGATGTCGGCGCGTGTGAGCGGCAGCTCGAAGCTCGTTGCGTTGGTGGCCGGATCGAGCGTGGGATCGATGTTTCGGGCAATCATCAGCAGGAAGCTCGCCACTTTTTCCGCGGCCGTCTTGCGCCCCAGCGTCACCATCCAGTCGCGTGCTTCGTCAAGCTCGTTCAATGTCTGCTTGAGCAGGCGATGCTCGAGCTCTGGCGATTCCCTCATCATTCTCTCGATGGACGCTCTTGGAAACGAGCACAGGGAGACGGCCGTTGCCGCTTCGGCGTTGATAGCGCTTTCCACCTTGAATGGCCGCCCCAGAAAATCGGGAGCAAACTGAAGCCCGACAATCTGCTGGCGCCCGTCCGAAAGGCTTTTCGTCAGCTTCACCACGCCGGAAAGCACGTTGGAATAGCTGCCGACGGTCTCGGCGTCGCCAATCAGTTCCACGCCCGGTTCAATGGTGTGCTTTGACGAAAGCTTGGCGAGCCCGACCAATTGATCGGGGTCGAGCGCGCCGCATACGCCGCGATGCCGCGCCTCGCATGATTGGCAAAGCACGGGAATGCCGGCGCTATGAACATCTTGACGTACTGTCATCACGATCGTCCGAGGGCCCTCAGTATCGGCAAGATAAGTGTCGGCCATTGAAAAAGCCTTGTGACAGTTTGTCCGGTGCAAAGGCTTTGACCGAAATCAAGGCATTGGCGCGCGGTTGCGGCCATTGCCTTGACCTTGCAAACACAGAGGAAGCGACATGCAACCGGAAGTGGCCGCCAGGCTTGGCGAAAATGTACCGCGGTACACGAGCTATCCGACAGCGCCTCATTTCCACCCGGGGGTTGATGCGGCTGTCTGTCGGACTTGGCTCGAAGCGCTCGAAAGCGATGACGAGATATCGCTCTATCTGCATATTCCCTACTGCGACAAGCTGTGCTGGTTCTGCGCATGCCACACCAAGCAGACCCGGCACTATCAGCCGGTGGCAACCTTTCTGCACTCCCTGCATAGGGAGATCGAGACGGTTGGCAGCCTCGTGCGCGGCAAGGGCCGGGTGCGCGCCATCCATTTCGGCGGTGGCTCGCCGACGATGCTGAAGCCCGAGGACATCCTGTCGCTTGGAAAAGCGCTGCGGGATCGTTTCGATGTGCTCGACGATGCCTGCCTCAGTGTCGAAATCGATCCGAGCGACATGGATGAGGCCCGGCTCGACGCCCTCTCCGCGATAGGCATGACGAGGGCGAGCCTAGGCGTTCAGGATTTCGATCCCAAGGTGCAGAAGGCCGTCAATCGCGAGCAAAGCTTCCTGCTGACCAAGAGCGTGGTGGACGCCGTGCGGGCGTGTGGCGTGAATTCGGTGAACCTCGACCTGCTCTATGGACTGCCGCACCAGACCCTTGAGAGTGTTGCTCGCACCGTGGCCCAGGCGTTGACGTTGCAGCCCGACAGGCTGGCGCTGTTCGGCTATGCGCATGTGCCCTGGTTCAAGAAACATCAAACCATGATCGACGAAGCATGGCTCCCCGATTCTGCCGGACGGTTGGCGCAATCGCAGCTCGCCGCCCGGCTGATCGTGGACGCCGGATACGAGGCCCTAGGGCTGGACCATTTCGCCAAGCCGAACGATACGCTCGCCATCTCGGCTCGCACCGGCAATATCCGCCGCAATTTCCAGGGCTATACAGAGGACAATTGCGAGACACTGATTGGGCTCGGGCCCTCCGCGATCAGCCGATACCGCCAGGGCTACGCCCAGAACATCGTCGCAACCGGCGCATACGAGAAGGCCGTGGATTCCGGACAGCTGGCAGTGGCGCGCGGCATCGAGCTCAGCGTCGACGATCTGGCGAGAGGCTGGATCATCGAGCGTCTGATGTGCCATTTCGCCTTCTCGGCGATCGAATTGGTCGAGCGCTTCGGCGACGTCGGCCAGAGTCTCCTGGCCATGGCAAGTCGACTTGCGATCAGCGGCGGCGGGCTGCTGCTTCGGCTCGATGGCGAAACCTTCGTCGTGCCGAAGGACAGCCGCCCGCTTGTCAGGACGGTGGCAGCGAAGTTCGACAAGTATCTCGAAGCCGGCACAGCCAGGCATTCAGTGGCGGTCTGAGCGCCGGTCCGGTCAGAAGTGCTCGCCGACCCTGAACGGGCCGATGCGCGTTCCGGCAGCGATCAGGTAGGCGGTCGACCAGCCGATGAGCAGAAATCCGTTCACGCCCTCGAGCGCCGCCAGCACGCGCCAGCCATGGGCGGGAACCACGTCGCCATATCCGACCGTCGAAAAGGTGATGGTGGAAAAATAGAGCGCGGTCTCGAAGTCCGGCAAGACGCCGAGTTCAAGATACACGCCGGCCCACAGCCACACCTCGGCTGTGATGACGGCAAAGAGCCCCATGACGACGCTGATCATCGCGATCACTCGGCTGCGCCGGCCGTGCATGCGGAAGCGAGCCACGAGGTGCGCCATGGCGTGGGTAATCGCGATGAGACCGAAGGTGTGGATGAGGACCGTCAGGCTGATGACGATCGTGCCGGCGAACAGATTTATGACCATATGCTGATCGTAGCGGCGCAGCGGCACTTTGCATTGTGCAGGATCAAACCGATGGAGGATGAGAACCGAAGCACGCGCTTCTTGCCGCCTGTCGGTTGTCCACGCGTCTGTTTTTCTGGTGCGTTCCTTTCACTGAGACAAAGGGGAAGCAGCCCGATGCACCGACATCACATCTGAACGGCGCAGATCGTCGACCGCGTCAGGAACCGCTTCTCCCGACCATTGTCGAGCGAGAACATGCCGCCGCGGCCAGGCACCACGTCGATGATCAGATCGGTGTGCTTCCAGGCCTCGAATTGCGAAGCGCCGATGTAGAAGGGCGCGTCTTCGATGTGGCCGAGCAGCACATCGTGGTCGCCGACGATGAAGCCGGCGCGCGGATAGCACATGGGCGAAGAGCCGTCGCAGCAGCCGCCGGATTGGTGGAACAGCACCGGCCCATGCTCGGCAACGATCTCCGCGATCAGTTCGAGGGCGGTCGGCGTGGCCGTGACCTTTGCGTGCATGGTCTTTCCGATCTCCAGTCTTGGGCGCGGCCCCTCGCGGAGCCGCGCCTGTGCGACAAACAGCCGATTAGAAGAAGCCGAGCTTCTTCGGGCTATAGCTGACCAGCATGTTCTTGGTCTGCTGATAATGGTCGAGCATCATCTTGTGCGTCTCGCGGCCGATGCCGGATTGCTTGTAGCCGCCGAAGGCCGCATGCGCGGGATAGGCGTGGTAGCAGTTGGTCCAGACGCGGCCGGCCTGGATCGCGCGGCCGAAGCGATAGGCGCGGTTGCCGTCACGTGTCCAGACGCCGGCGCCGAGCCCGTAGAGCGTGTCGTTGGCAATGCTGAGCGCTTCGTCGTCGTCCTTGAAGGTCGTGACCGAAACCACCGGTCCGAAAATCTCCTCCTGGAAGATGCGCATCTTGTTGTGGCCCCTGAACACGGTCGGCTTGACGTAATAGCCGCCCGCCAGGTCGCCGGGCAGAACATTGCGGGCGCCGCCGGTCAGCACCTCGGCGCCTTCCTGGCGGCCGATGTCGATGTAGGACAGGATCTTTTCCAACTGCTCGGACGAAGCCTGGGCGCCAATCATCGTCGCCGGGTCGAGCGGATCGCCCTGCACGATCGCCTCGACGCGCTTGAGGGCACGTTCCATGAACCTGTCGTAGATCGATTCATGGACGAGCGCGCGGCTCGGGCAGGTGCAGACCTCCCCCTGGTTCAGCGCGAACATGACGAAGCCTTCGATGGCCTTGTCGAAGAAATCGTCGTCCTCGGCGACGACGTCCTTGAAGAAGATGTTGGGCGACTTGCCGCCCAGCTCCAGCGTGACGGGGATCAGGTTCTGGCTGGCATACTGCATGATCAGCCGGCCCGTCGTGGTCTCGCCGGTAAAGGCGATCTTGGCGATGCGCGGCGACGACGCGAGCGGCTTGCCGGCCTCGAGGCCGAAGCCGTTGACGATGTTGAGCACGCCTGGCGGCAGCAGATCGCCGATAAGATCGGCCCAGAGCAGGATGGCGGCCGGTGTCTGCTCGGCGGGCTTAAGCACGACGCAGTTGCCGGCCGCAAGCGCGGGCGCGAGCTTCCAGCATGCCATCAGCAGCGGGAAGTTCCAGGGAATGATCTGGCCGACCACGCCGAGCGGCTCGTGGAAATGATAGGCGACGGTGTCGTCGTCGATCTGCGAAAGGCTGCCTTCCTGGCCGCGCACGGCGCCGGCGAAATAGCGGAAATGGTCGATGGCCAGGGGCAGGTCGGCCGCGGTCGTTTCCCGGATCGGCTTGCCGTTGTCCCAGGTTTCGGCGCAGGCGAGCAGATCGAGGTTCTCCTCCATGCGGTCGGCGATGCGGTTGAGGATAAGCGACCGCTCTGCCACGCTGGTGCGTCCCCACGCGTCCTTGGCGGCATGGGCCGCATCCAGGGCCGCCTCGATGTCCTGGGCATCCGAGCGCGCCACCTCGCACAGCAGCTGGCCGTTCACCGGGGAGTGGTTCTCGAAGTAGCGGCCGGAGCGGGGTTCGGTCCACTTGCCGCCGATGAAATTGCCGTAGCGCTTGTCGAAGGGCGCCTTGACCGGGCGTGAGAATTCAACCTTGTTCATGTGTCTTCCTCCCAAAGCTGACGTCGCGGGATGCGACGCTTCGGAAGAGACTTGCGATTCATGCCGCCAATGTCATCGTCCCGGAGACGGTGGGCGGGCGGGATGTGTCGCAGAATTGCGACAGTCGTGTGAGGTTTCGAATGGTCAGTGCGACCTGTGGACGTCCAGGCGGTTGAGCTTGCGGTGAAGCGTCGCGCGGCTGATGCCGAGCGCCTGGGCCGCGGCCGAGACATTTCCGTCCGCCCGCGCGAGCGCTCGCTGCAGAACACCGCGCTCCGCCTCGGCAAGCACTTCGGGGCCGGCCCAGCCGAGCAGATCGGCCGCCGGCATCGGCTTGTCCAGGCACTGCTGAGTAATTCCAAGCGCAAGGCGAGCCGACCGGGTCGCGCCGACCACCAAATCGTCTGTATCTACGGCGATCAGTGCGCCGGAGCCTTTGTCAGCCACCGGCGCCAGCACAATGCGCGCCTTGGGGAATGCCATTTTGAAGTTCTCTGCCTCGATCCGACGCGCCGCGTCGACAACGGCCAATGAAATAAGGTTGGCAAAGGCTTCGGTCAGGTCAGCGCGGCAGGAAGACACGTCGAGCGCGGCCACCAGATCTCCCTGGTGGTCGTAGATCGGAGCGGTGGTGCAACTGAGCCCCGTATTGCGCGTATGGAAATGCTGGTCGCGGTGGATCGTCAGCGCCCGCTGTTCGACCAGACAGGTGCCGATACCGTTGGTGCCCTCGCTTTGTTCGTTCCAGACGGAGCCAGTCCACAAACCCCAGGAATGAAACGTTTCGTCATCCACAGGCGCGCCGCGCCGTTCGACGGGCACGCCATCACGATCGGCGAGGAGGACACAGCACCCGACGCCACCCACCGCGAGATAGAGCCGGTCCAGACTCGATTGGGCAGCCCGGACGAGTGGTTCGATACGTTGTCGGGCCTGCCCAAGCTCCATCTCCGTGAGGTAGCGTGCGGAACTGCAGTCGGCTGGATCGAGCCGGTGCAAATTGGAAGACCGTCGCCAGGACGCGACCAGTGCGGATTTCGCCGCCGCGTCCGAAGCGATCGCGGCCTGAATGCGGTCGGCATGATGACCGGATAGGTCCTCGCCCATGCTTCCTCCCAAAACCAGCCTTTCCTTAAGCTCCCAGACCATCGCTGCTTCAAGACAAGGTAGCGCTGGTGCCATGCCAGGTTCGGCTTTCAATCATGACACTGTCAATTCGACAGAAGAACCAGAGGCGGAGTCATCGAACTGCGATATCCGGCCAAGCCATAGCCCTCCTCGGCGAGAACATTCTTTGCTCCTAGGCTCCCCTCAGCTGGTTCAGAATCTAGCCCAATGAACTGGGCATTCCTTGATCGAGAGCAAAGATCTGCTCACTATGGCGCGGCCGCTGAAATCGCCAAGGCATACAGATAACTACCCGCGAACGTCCCGGAACCATATGGAACGAGGCAGGAAGATTTCTGATTCCAACCCACGAAAAATCAATAAAATCAAAAATATAATATATCGTCCGGCCGACAATATTTTTCTGGGGGAATTTTTATCTGACTAAGAATCCGGTTCTGTTCTGCATGCGGTCACCCGTGATCACGATCCGAGACACGCAGATATGCTATCTAATGCCGCCTTTTGCATTGGCGCGGACTCGTGGCTTTCTTTCTTGTCTATTGACAGAAAGACAAAAAGATCATTCGACTGAGACAGCGGCGGCTTGATCCCGCTATCAAAACGAGGCTTCGCCATGAAGCTGGTCTTTGTCGAAGCTATTGGCAGCAAGGTTTCAAGTATCGGCTTTGGCTGCGCTTCGCTTGGCTCTCGTATCGGAGTTCGCAAGGGCATCGAGACCTTGGAACGCGCCTACGAAGCGGGGGTGACCTGGTACGACGTAGCGCCTTCGTATGGCGACGGCATGGCGGAATCGATCTGGGGTGAATTTGCATTCAGGAAACGCGATAGCGTCTGCGTCTGCACCAAGGTTGGCATGCGTCCGCCGAAGACCTCCGCCACCATGCGACTGCTGAAGCCGTTGTCGCGGATCGCTGTTGCGACGGTTCCGGCGCTTAAGCAGCATGCTTCAAGAGTGCGCCCCACGCCTTTCAAGGTGCCGCTGTCCGCGGCTTTGATAAGATCAAGTGTCGAGGAAAGCCTGGGGCGTCTTCGCACGGATTATGTCGATGTCCTCGCACTGCATCGTCCGACCGCCGAAGAGCTTGTTCGCGAGGATATCATCCGGGCCGTGGAGCGCGTGATTCAGGACGGGAAAGCCCGGGCGATCTCGGTCGCGGGAGACCTCGAGGCCGGAATGACGGCTCTCCAGGAATCGCTGCCTTATCGGTTCGTGCAGATTGCCAATACCCCGCTGGAGACAAACCTCGCCAAGTTGAAGGCGCGCGTTCACCGGCACAGAACGTTCGTAACGCACGGGACATTCTCAGGCCTCAATCGAATCGTCGCGAAATTCAATGCGCGCAAGGAAATACTGGTCGCTCTTGGTGACCTCGGATACCGCGGCAGTCCCACTGAAATTGGTATCGCATTTCTCGCCGATTACGCATTCGCCACGAATTCGGCCGGCGTCACCCTGGTCTCCATGCTCAAGAAGGAACACCTCGACTTCAATCTGCGGCGGTTGAAGAACGATCCAACACCCGAGCGCCTGAATGCCGTCATTGCCGCGCTCGACATGGGCGTGAAAGACTGATCGGCTGGCAGCTTGCCGGGGTTCTCCGACGACAGGTTTGACTGGCGCAGGAATGCCGAACAGCTATACTGGAAAGATTAAGCCAGCGGGTTCGCCATGAGCAACGAGTTCAGTGTCGCCGACGCCTATGGCGCGGGCCGCGCCATTTTCATGGGACTTGAGTTGCTCGTCGCGCCCGGTGCGCTCGTCCCCCGGCCAGAGACGGAATTGCTGGGCAGGACGGCCCTTGGTGTTTTGCATCAAATGAACCTGCCGGCGCCGCGCATCGTCGACATGTGCTGCGGCACTGGCAATCTGGCGTGTGCCATCGCCCACCACATTCCCACGGCACGTGTCTGGGCGAGCGACCTCACCGATGGATGCGTCGACGTGGCACGCCGTAATGCCGCCCATCACGGCATGGCTGACCGCGTTTCGGTGCTTCAGGGCGATTTGTTCGACGCTCTCTCGGGCCTTGGGCTCGACGGAACGATCGACATTATCGTCTGCAATCCGCCCTACATTTCGGAAAAGCGGCTAGAGGGCGACCGCGCGCATCTGGTCGAACTCGAGCCGCGCGAAGCGTTCGCGGCCGGCCCTTACGGCCTGAGCATCCATATGCGGGTGGTGAAGGACGCGCCACGATACTTGCGGCCTGGCGGCACCCTGCTCTTCGAGGTCGGCCTTGGCCAGGACCGGCAGGTGATGGGACTGCTGGAGCGCGGCAAGGCATATGAGAACATCCGCGCTGTGGCGAACGAAGCGGGCGAGGGCCGGGTGGTTCTGGGACAAGCCAAGGCGCGGGCATGAGCGTGCGGAAAGCCGGAGCAATTGCGCGAACCGGCAATCAGTTCATCTTGCGGATGATGTATTGCTCGATCCCTTGAATGGAATCGAGGTTTTCAGGCAAGAGCTCGCTGTCTTCGACGGTGATGCCAAAGGTCTCCTCGATGAAGCCGATAATCTCAAGCACTCCCGTCGAGTCGACGATGCCCTGGTCGAGCAAGGATGTGTCGTTCATCAATGCCTTCACGTCGCTCACGTAGAAATTCGAAACCAGGAAACTGCGGATCTGTTCGCCGTAGGTTCCGGTGCGGTCCTTGATCGTCAACATGAATTCGCCCTCTGTAAGACACCATAAATAAAGCGACCTGGTCCCCGAGCCCTCCTCATGACAGGGCCGTTTTCTTGAGTTTGCCGGTATCCGTCATCGGCAGGCTGGCCACGACGACGATGGACTTCGGAACCATGAAGTTTTCCAGTCGTTTCTGGCACTCCATCCGCAGCTGTTTTTCGCCGATGGTTCTTCCATTCTCCATCACGACAAACGCCTTCACCGCCTGCCCAAGCAGTTCGTCGGGAACACCGATGACCGCTGCTTCCCGGACGCCGGGAATATCCATAAGGACGTTCTCCACTTCCTTCGGCGCCACCTTCTCGCCTCGCGATTTTATGATCTCGTCACCGCGGCCGACGAAGTAGAGGTACCCCTCCGTGTCCATCCGGCAGTAGTCGCCGGTATATAGGACCTGCTCGCCGGGCAGCGGGCCGGGTTTGAGCTTCCTGGCCGTCGCTTCGGGCTTGCCCCAGTAGCCCTTCATCACTGTCGCGCCGCGAATGACGAGCTGGCCAACGACGCCGGGGGCGAGCCTTCTGTCATGTTCGTCAACGATCCACATTTCCGTATTCGGGATCGCGATCCCGACGCTCAACGGCTTTCGCGCGAGATCCTCCGGCGGCAAATAGGTGCAACGCTTGCATTCGGTGAGGCCGTACATCGAATAGATGCGTGCGCTCGAAAACAGCTCCCGAAGCATGAGAATATGCTTGAGGGGCAGGGCCGCCGCGGTGTTCGTGACGTAGCGAATGCTTGAGAAATCCTGGTCCTTGAGGGACTTGAGCTCGGAGAGTGCCGCAAAGATGGTCGGCACGCCGGGGAAACCCGTAACCCCCTCTTGCCTGATCAGCCCAAGGACCTGCGCCGGGAAGGCGAACGAACGTTCGAGCACCAGACGGGCGCCGGTGCGAAACGCCATGATCATCTGGTACAGGCCGTAATCGAAGGCGAGGGGCAGGACATTGAGGATCACCTCGTCCTCTGCAAGCTCGAGGTAGGAAGCGATCGACGCACACGCGGTCATCATGTTCCTGTGCGTCAGCATCACGCCCTTGGGTTCGCCCGTCGAGCCGGACGTGTAGATGATGGCGGCAAGATCGATATCGATGCAGCGCCGCGCCGGCGGCGCGTCGCCGGCGGCGATCGCGGTGTCCCAGCGTACGGCTTGCGGCAATCGGGAGAGCTCGTCGTCATCGATCGATCCGGAAACGATCGTCCGCAGGAGTGACGGGCAGCTGCGCGCCGGTTCGCGGAAGATCGAGTGCAGATGCGCGTCGGTGATCAGCGCCGCCGGTCGGCAGTCGTTGAGCAGATAATCAAGCTTGTCGCTCTTGGTCAGCGGGTTGACGATGCACACCACCGCATTCGCCTTGAGCACAGCCCAGAAGCTCACCACCGTCTCGACGGTGTTGTCGGCGAAGATCATCACGCGGGCGCCGCGCGCGACCCCTGATGCGGCCAAATCCGTGGCGATTGCATTGGCGCGCGCCTCGAGCTCGCCATAGGTGACACGTTGCTTGCCGCACACCAGCGCCACCTTGTCACCGAGCCGGCCGGCGGAGTGGGCGAGGTAGTCATGCAGCAGGGGTACGGCATCATGCAACATGCAAGCGCTCCTCCCGATGTTCGCGGTCGACGTCGACGCTGAGCCCACGCACGTGTGTTGCACCGGGACAGCTCGCGACAAACTGCTGGTGCAGGAGCTGGGTCGACAGCACGCCGACAAGCGCCATGTTGTCGGCATTCGAAAGATCACCGTCACCGGTCCTGGCCTGGCACTTGCCAAGCAGGCGTGTGACCGAAGCCGGATCGAAAACATTCGCCTTGCGTATCGCCGTCTCCGAAAGCGCTTCGCGAATGTATTCCGGTGCGGCGTCGGCAGCGAAGCAAAGCGCATTGGGCGCCCGGAATGGCTGCTTCTTGCGGGTTACGATCTCGGAGGGCACGATTGGCTCCGCCACGCGTTTCAGCACGTGTTTCTCATCGAGGACACGCAGCTTGTAGGAAGGCGGAAGTGAATTCGCGAGCCTCACAAGTTCATCGTCCAGGAACGGAAAGCGCCCCTCGACTGAGTGAGCCATCAGCATCCTGTCGCCCTGCGAGGAAAGCAGATAGCCCGACATCAACGTCTGGACCTCGAGATACTGGTCCTGCGCAAGAGGGCTCCAGCGCGAAAACGCCGCGGGCAGACGGCCAAGCAACTCCGACACCGCGTCGCGGCGCTGGGATTCGGCGCGCAGATCCGCGGAGAACAGGCGCTTGATGGCGCCGGTGCTGCGCCAGCGCGTGTCATGGGCAAAGCCAGGCGCGTCATAGGCCTCGATCCCGCGTCCGAAGAACTGACGCGCCATCGCTTGCTGTTGCACCGGCGAGCGGGTGAGATACGGGTAAAGACGCTCCAGGAGGCGCGAGCGTCGTGTCGACGCCGGCTGGCGTCCCCAGAATCGGCGGACCTTGGCTTCGCGGAACAGGTCGTAGCCGGCGAACATTTCGTCGGCACCCTCGCCGGTCAGCACGACCTTGATGCCACGCTCGCGCACCAGCCTCGATAGCAGGAACAGCGGCGCCGGGGCGGTCCTCAGTATCGGGCGCTCGGTGTGGTAGATCACCTCGGGAAAGATTGCCGCGATATCGCCGCGCGAAACCACCACCTCATGGTGCTCGCTGCCGGTTGCTTCGGCAACCAGCCGCTGGAAGCGGGTCTCGTCATATTCGGCGTCGGCAAAACGCAAGGAGAAGGTCTGGAAGCGTCGGCCGGCGAAACGCCTTCCCAGTGTCGCCACAAGCGAGCTGTCCAGTCCTCCCGAGAGGTAACACCCGACAGGCACGTCGGCGCGCACCATTCGAAGTGCCGTCGCGGCCTCGAGGGCGTCACGCACGCGGTCCACCGCGTCATCGCACGACCCGGTGAACTCGCCCGGCAGCGCTCCGATATTCTCGGGGTAGGAAGGCTGCCAAAAGACCTGCTCGCGAACGGTGCCATCCTGGTAGATGCGGACATGCCCCGGTACGAGCTCGTGGATTCCCTGAAATACCCCTTGCGGTGGAACGACCGTCCAGAGCGTGAAAGTCTGATCGAGGCCGGCAGGATCAAACGCGCGAGGGATGGTTGGATCGGCCGCGAAAATGGCCTTCACTTCACTGGCGAAATAAAGGCGCCCCCCATGCTCACAAAAATGCAGGGGGCAAATGCCGAACCGGTCGCGCGACAAGACGAGACGACCTGCTATTGAGTCCCAGATTGCGATTGCCCATTGGCCGTTCATCCGCTCGAAGGCCGCTTCGCCCCACGCGCGATACGCATGCAGCGCGACCTCCGTGTCGCTGCGGGTTCGGAAGCGGTGGCCAAGCGCAATCAGCTTTTCCCGCAGCTCGACATAGTTGAATATCTCGCCGTTGAACACGATCCAGGTCGTATCGCCTGTGTCCGCAAGCGGCTGCTGGCCGCTGGAAAGATCGACGACGGACAGGCGGGCATGCGCCAGCCCCGCACGCTTGTCGCGGTAAAGGCCGCGCTCGTCCGGCCCGCGATGCGCCAGCGTGCCCACCATCCGCATCAGCGCCTCGCGTGAAGGAGAAGCCGCCGCGGCGTTCAGGGCCACAATTCCAGCGATGCCGCACATTCCCGGTCAATCCTCGCCAATTTCCACGGAGAGCAAGGGCCGCGCGTGAAGATAGTGGGCGGCCCGCCGTTTCGCGTCGATGTCCTTGAAGACTTTCCGCAGCTGGGGCTCGGTGAGGCCGGCAACCGCCGCGACCTCATCGCTGGCGATCCCATGGTTTAGGCCGTAGAGGCATAAATCCATCAGATGATAGGGCAGCGCGAAGTAGAACTCCTCCTGACTTTGCGCCATGGAGAATGTGTCGGTGGTCGGTGCCCGCTGGCGGATTTCCTCGTCCACCCCGAGATATTCCGCGAGCTGATAAACCTGGGTTTTGTAAAGGTGGACGATCGGCATCACGTCGGCGGTTCCGTCGCCCTGCTTGACGAAAAACCCCTGGTCGTACTCCAAACGGTTTGGTGTCCCCGCAACCGCGTATTTGAGGCGGTCGGCGTGGTAGTATTCCGTCATCTTGCGCAGACGCTGCTTATAGTTGGTTGCGGCGACGATCTGCAGATAGGCGGCGGGCGACAGACGCACCGTGTCGACCTTGCCCTCCGGATCCTGGACGGTGAGCCGGGTGATGTTGAGGCCGTTGCTCTCGAGAACCGGTTCGATCACCAGCTTGCATTTCCAGCCGTCCCCATAGTCGGGAACGACGGTCCGGATCGCCTCGATCTGCCGACGGTAGGCGCCGACGGCTTCCACTGCCGGGCCTATGTCTTCCAGGATATTCTCAATGCCAAGCTGTGCCGCGACACGGCGGCCAAGTCTCAGGGAGTCGCCGGAGGAATCGCGCTCCGGCATGAACAGGCCCAAGACCTTGTCTTTGCCGAACGCCCGTGTGCACAGGGTCGCGACGACGGAGCTGTCAATGCCGCCGGAAAGGCCGACAACCACCCCGCGACGGCGGAGCGTGCCAAGAACCTGCTTGCGCAAGGTGTCAACGACGCGATCGATCTCCGCACGAGCATCGAGCACCAGCATGTCCTTGCTGAAGTGTGAGATCACGTCGATGACAGATCCTCCCTTTTGCGAGACTCGGCCGGGGAGTAGGTCTGCACGACGGCCGTCTCGATGAGCGGGCGGTTGGTGGCAAGATTGGGCTCTATGACAAGGTCGATGTGGTTGCCCATGATCGGAACCACGTCCAAATGTGCCAGAGCGCTTTCCCAGCCCAGGGCCCGAGGCATTCCCTCCCGACGGCATCGGAACAAGGTGCCGGAGATGGGCAGGGCCGGTTTGGGTGCCGCGAGCCACTGGAAGAAAGACCGCGCCCGCAAGACTTCCTGCAGTTCCAGTTTGGTTCTGAAGCTTGTCGGGCTGAACTCTCCCTTGCCAAAGCGGCCGAGAATCCTCGTGAGATACGCCTCGCAGCCCATGGCGACGGTGATCTTGGCAAGAGCTCGGCAAGCCATCCGGTGGGCGGATATGCGATTGGTGCGAATGCGATGCAATGTGCGGGCAAGTGTCTCCCAATGGTTGCTCGGCTCGTCCAGAAGGCTCGTATCGAGGATACCCAAAAACCTTACCGATCGACCGGCCGCCAGAAGCCGCGCCGCGACCTCGAACGCAACCGCGCCACCAAGCGAATGGCCAAGAAGTCGCACAGGGCCGTCAGGCTGCGCGCGGTCTATCTGCTCGACTGCGGCGGTGGCCATGGCGGAGAGACTGTTATGTCCGTCCAATATCGCAGCGAGGCCAGGATACCGAATGGGGTTCACCCGGGCGACTTTGCCCATGGCGGCCGCGAACGCAGCCAGGCTCGGACCATAACCGACGGATCCTGGGAACAGGAAAAGAACCGGAGGGTGATGCTTCTTCGCGTGTCGTTCGCCCGCCTGTGCGGAGACGACAGCCTCAACCATCTCGTCGAAGCTCATACCGATGGTGAAGGCCTCGAGGCCGAGCTCTTGCCCTATGGCGCTCTCGATCGCCATGACGCAATGCAGCAGCTGCAGCGAATCTCCCCCCGCCTCATCCCAATTTCCCGCCGCAGCGCCCGTGTCGAGAACCTGCATCCACGCGTGCTGCACCACTTGCCTTGTATTCAGTTGGCCTCCTGCGGGGAGCGCTCGGGCAGTGGGCGGCTGGACGGCTGGCGCGGTCTTTCTCTCCGTACGATCCATTTCGGTGAGCGTTGCCAGGTCTATCTTACCTCCCGGCAAGCGTGGGATCTCCGCGATGGTGTGCAACCGCAAGGGACGCAGCGGCGCCGGCAACGTCGTTCTGACGAGCTGACGAAGCTCCTCCGCGAAAGCAGCCCCGGCGAAGCGCTGGGCAACCGCGAATGCGATGAGTTCCTCGGCCGGCGTCACGATTGCCACGGCATCCGCCACCGAAGGCGCGCAACGCAGGACCCGTTCGAGCTCGGCGGGCTCGACGCGTCGACCATTGATCTTGATCTGGCGCCCCTTGCGGCCGACGATGCGCAACAGGCCATCGTCGTCCAGCCGAACGAGGTCGCCCGTCGCAAAAACCCGCACACCGGGATCGTCCGGGTCCGGCCGCGTGGGAATGACGACGCCGTTCTCCCAATGACCAAGCAGAACATAGGGGCTTTTGATCAGAAGCTCTCCACTCTCGCCTGTCCCGACATCGTGTCCTGCGTCGTCGACGACAGCGAATGCCATCCCGGGAAGCAGCCTGCCGACGGGAATCGATGCGTCTTGCTCCGGCCAATCCTGCGGCAGGAACCATTGCGAGCCGGTGGTCTCGGTGGACGAGTAGCCGATCTGGATCAGGCACTGGTCCGAAACGGCTTTGCGCAGCAAGGCGATGTCCGTCCACGACACCTTCTCGCCACCGATCCGTGCCACTCTGAGCGACTGGAAAGCGTCAGCAGGGGCCTCGGTCAACAGCGCCCGAAGCAGCGCCGGCACAAGATAGGCGATCGTCACACCTTCGGCTTGAATACGAGCACGGACTGCGCGGAGGCCGAGCGCCTCCACCTCGAGAAGGTGCAGCGTCGCGCCCGTCAGCAGTGCAGCAAAAATCTCCCGGCAACCGGCGATCGTGGCAGGCCCGGTCAGCGGCAGGAAAACGTCATCCGTGTTGATATGGCACGCGTCGACATATTGCCGGACCCGCCACAGCAGGCTGCGTTGGCTGTTGACGATGCCCTTGGGGCGTCCGGTGCTACCTGATGTGTAAAGCACCATTGCGGGCGCATCGACGGAAACCGAGGGGAGCTGAGGCTGCTGTGATGCCTGTTGACCGTTCGGCGCGACGCCAGCCGCAATATCGATCCATAGGACTTCCCGCGGCAAATCGATTAGGCGAACATTTCCAGCGCCTATGATGGCGCCGAGCCGTGCGGCATTCACAATCTCGATGATCCGAGAGCCCGGATCTCTCATGTTGAGCGGAACCGAAGGCCGCCCGGCCGCCATACTCGCCAGTATCGCCACAGCGTACCAGGCCGAGTTGGCCTGAAGGATTCCGACCGCCCGTCCTTCGGGAACGACGGCAGCGATACGGTGCGACAATGTCTCGACAGCCCGGAAAAGCTCGGAATAAGTCAGGCGATTGGCGCCGTCGCCGATCGCGAGCTTGTCGGGATATTGCCTTGCAACGTTTTTAAGGTGATCGAAGACGGGAATGTCAGCAAACCCGGCGCCCATCCGCTGATAGGGGCGCCCGATGGGCCCCCCTTCGTCAAGAGCATATTCGGGAATATCTGACCATCCGCGGGTCGTCGTCGGTCGACAATCCACCCGCAGATCTTGATTCACCGCTTCAGACTGCAAATACGCTGAAGACATTCAGGGCCCCACCAAGCTGAACGTCGACCATCACTCGCCACCGAAATCTTTTCATCAATCATTCGGATGATGCCTCGATCTTGATCAGAGGCATCGAGGAAGTTCTCCAATTCCCCTTCGGTAACGGCCGGTCCGGCCCGGAGTCCCCGATCTTGAGATGTTAGCCAAGGGCCAATCCCGCGTGCCTCCGGCATATATGAAAGGTCATTCAAATGAACGTTGGTGTGGCTCGTAATCCGGCTAAGCTTTGTCACGCAGGCCAATGACTGCTTGCTCGGAGACATTTGGGTATTGCGTGATGATCATCGAGTTGTTTGGGCCGCCTGGTGCAGGCAAGACCACACTTCTTCGCGGCCTCTGCCAGGGGATGGCGAAACACGACATCAACGTGAAGACAGTGAACGGGTATCGCCTGATTGAATATGGGTCGGCCCAGGAAGACGGTCCGGAAGTTCGCCATGGCATTGGGCGCCTTGGCAAAAAGATTGCCACTTCCGGCCCGGTCTTGCTGTCGACCCTGCCGAAGGATGGTGTCGCGGCGCGGCTTCTGGCGTCAATCCCACTACGAAGCCGCACATGGTCATGGCGCATGAAGGTCGATATCGCCCTGCTGTGCGAGTCGTGGCGCCGAGCGCAGCAATCGGAAGGTTATTTCATTTTCGAAGAGGGCCTAATCCAGGCTTTATGCGCGCTGGTTGTGCTGGCGCGAACTCCAAGCATTGACGTGGTTCGTGACTGCCTGGCGTTCATGCCGCGACCAGACCTCCTTATCCAACTCGATGCGCCGCAGGAAACGTTGCGCCGCCGTCTTATGGATCGGCATGCGCAGCAACCGCTCCTGGAGGTCCTCCTGTTCGAACTCGGCGTGGACAGGGGCTTGAGGCAGGCCGATATCTCAAGGGAGATCGGCAAGTGCTTGCGCCAGGATGGATGGCCCTTGATACAAGTCAACGGTGCTGAACCTCACGACCTCGACAAGATCATCAGGCGGGTCTTGAAAGAGCACGAGACCGTCCCGGGTTGACCAAGGCGATAAAAGCCAAACCACTGGATTGGCTGGCGATCAAGGAACTTGGTCGCACTCTCTTCGGCGAAGCAGTGGGCGTGTCGGCCATGGGCGCGTGCGACGTTGCCAATGCAACCGGTCGCACGATCAATTCATATCGCGTTGGTCGAGCACTTCAAGCATGGTGGTCAACATGCTTCCGACTTCTTCCGAGATTTCCTCGGGGCGAATTCCTGCCTTGATGGCGTCCGCTGTCACTTGCTCGGCGAGTTTCGCGGCAAGGGTCGGATCGGACCTGGAATAGGGTGGCACATTGTCCTCCACCCATTTCTGCAGGAATTCGATGCCGCGAGTGCTCATGATGGACCCAATGCTCGTTGGAGCGATTCGTTCCATCAAAGTATTTCACCCAAGTATATTGAGGTATATTCAAGAAAACGTCAGACCCTTGTGATCAGGGTCTGACGTTTCCAACGCTTATGCTACGATGAATGAGGACGCCGTCAAAGACAGATGCGGAGACAGGGTGGCAAACTGGATCTGATGTGCGCCACCCTCGCCGTCGCTGTCGAAAGACAGAGCGCCGGTCGAACTGTTGTAGACGATGTGATCGCCACTGTCGTGCGCACCCCTGCCTTGGTGGAACGCCGAGGTGGGAAGGGCGCCCGCTTGAAGGCCGGTGAACACATGGTGGTCGAGCACGATCTTGTCCTGCGTCACGTTAAAATCGGTAATCTTGTCGACATTGCCGGTCTTGAGGGCGGCATTGAAGAAAAAGAAGTCCTTGCCCCCATTTCCCGTCAGCACGTCTTTTCCGCCACCGCCGTTGATGACGTTGCTGCCGGCATTGCCGTCTATGGTTTGGGAGAACTCGTTTCCCTTGAGGTTCATGGTCGTAGTGCCGGACTTGCTCGTGATGGCGAGGTGCTCGATCTCCGAGCCGGCCGACAGCGCGTAGCTCACCGATGCCAGCACAGTATCGTTGCCGCCGCCCAACAGTTCCACCACCTTGTCGCCGACGGTGTTGACATAGTAGGTGTCATTGTAGCCGCCACCGACCATCGTATCGGCGCCGGTGGTGCCGTGAAGCACATCCGCCCCGCCCGTGCCGTAGAAAGTGTGATCGCTGGCCGAAGGCACGGTAGTGGTTGGGGGCACCGTGCTGGTCGGGGGCACAGTGCTGGTCGGGGGCACAGTGCTGGTGGGCGGAGTCGCTTCGCCGGTCGAAGGCACGCTGGTGGTGCTGTGATTGTGCTGAAGGAAGAGGGCCTGCAGCGCCGGCGAGTCGCCAAGCGCGGTGTCACCCTGTTGCGAGCCCCACGCATAGGCATAGTCGAAGGCGGGCGATGGCGCTACCTTGGCCCAGTGGTCCAGCATTGTTTGCTCCTGGGCGACGCTGGGAAGGACATATTGGCCGCCCGTATCGGTGGTGTAGTTGCCGCCGCCGAACGTCTGATAAACCGGAACGATCTGGCTCAGCGGAACGCCCGAGGCGACCGCCGCGGCCACGGTCTTGTCGATCATGTTGTAGTCGACCGTGCTTGTGCCGGTGCGCACCGGGTAGGGATCCACGCCGTAATAGTCGATATGCGTGTTGGCGGGATTGAAGGTGTTTGAAAAATCGGGATCAGCCGAAGACCCCATGTTCATCATGGTAATGAAGGTCTTGGCGCCGGGCAGATGGGTGTGGATCCAGTCGGATTCCGCCTTCAGATTGTCGGCTGTGGCATAGGTTCCCCATTTTCCCGTGGGATCGGGCTCGTCGACGAGGAAGAAGCCGAACGCCTTCGGATTGCCGATGAAGGGCGTGACTTTGTCAATGAAAGACGAGGTCGCGCCATTGGCTTCATCGAGCCAGACCAGACCTTTCGTGCCAGCCGGCAAGGCGTTGAGTTCGTCCACGGATGAAACGTCGACAAGATTGAACCCGGCGGTTGCGACCTCGGAGGCCGATCCACCCGAGGCATAGTGGAGGGTTGTCATGCAAATATCCTTCGTCCAATTCGGTGGTGCCCCGTGCCTGCCTATTGGAAAGGATATATTAGGGCCAAATCAAATACCGGCGCCCATTGATAGAATCGTTGATCATGGCAAGGAGAGCCTATGCGACGGGCAGGCTGCCTTGGTCCTGGTACTTGTTGATTGTTTAGGGATATTTCAGCGCGGCGACGCAGGACAAGGCTGTTCTCGCCACGGCGGCAGTGCCAGCGGATTTGTTGTGGATCGTCGGCAAGATGCACGAGCATCCTGTCGTGATTCAGCCTCCGGGTGTGCGAATCACCCGCTATGCGCCGCTCACCACAAAGGCTCTTTCTATCAGCGGACGGTTGTGGCTGAGATAGGGTTCAACGAGCATGTCCAGGTGCCCGCCGACGATCGGAACTATGTTTAGGCCGGTGACGAAAGCACTCCAGCCAAGGTCGGACGGAACGCCAGTGCGCCTGCATCGGAACAGGGTGGCGGTAATCGGCAATGTGGGCTTCGGTTGCGCGAGCCACTGGCCAAATGCACGCATCCGCAGGACTTCTTCGAGCTCAAGGCGCAAGATGAATCGTGCTCTGGCGAAGCTCCTCCATTTCAGCCAGTCGATGCCCCTCGCAAGCACAGCCTCGGCGCCAGATTGGGCAAACAATTTTGCCAAAGCCCGCAAAATCATGCGATCCACCGTCACTCGATGCGTGCGGATGCGCTGGATGGTGCGTGCCAGTCTTTCACGATAGTTGTGCTGTCCAGGCCCGATATTGGTGTCGAGGATTCCCAGGAACGTGACCGACCGGCCGGCGGCAACAAGTTTGGCGGCAACCTCGAAGGCGACGCCGCCGCCAAGCGAATAACCGATCAGCTTCACATTGCCATCGGGCTGGGCCTGGCTGATCTGGTCGACAACCGCATCCACCATCCGCGGTATCGTGCCATGTCCCTTCAGCAGATCGTTCAGATCCCCGTAGCGCACGGCAACAATCCTGGCGACATTGCCCATCTCGGCACCGAAGGCCGCCAGGCTTGGACCGTAGCCGATCGATCCGGGCACGATGAACAAAACGGGTCTCGGGTCGCAGGCCTCGACAAGCGAGCTGCCTGTGTCTTGTCCTGGAGACGCTGCCCGGACGACATCGGCAAAACTCATCCCGACCGTGAACGCGTCCAGGTTGAGTTCCCGCCCCAGAGCCGTCTCCAGTTCCATGACGAATTGCAGCAATTTCAATGAATCGCCGCCGGCATCGTCCCAGCGGCTGCCAGCTGCCCTTTTGCCCGGGAGAATCCTCTCCCATACGGCCGCCGCGGTGCCTTCGATATCAAGCGGGTTTGCCGCCTGCCGGGCCATGGGCGTGCCCTGGGCGTCTTGCGCGTTCAGTGCGCGATCCAGTTCGCGTAGCTTGACACCGTCGACCTTGCCGCCTTTGAGCCGCGGTATCTCGGCAACACTGTGCAGGCGCGTCGGGTGAACAGCCGGCGGCAGGGCCGTCCTGATCAGCTCGCGCAATTCAGCAATGAACTCTGCGCCAGGTCCGGCGGGGACGGCAAAGGCCACCAGTTCGTTCGCGTCCGTCACCACCGCAACGGCATCATCCACCTGAGGCGCCCGGCGCAGGACGAGTTCCAGTTCGGCAGGTTCGACCCGCCTTCCGTTGATCTTGATCTGGCGTCCCTTTCGTCCGACGATCCACATCATGCCGGTGTCGTCGACCTTGACCAGATCACCGGTTACGAAGATTCGAAGCAGGGGGTTGCCGGAGTTCTGAAGAGGGACGTTTTCCCCATCCGCCCAGTAGCCAAGCGTGGTGTAGTTGCTTCTGATCAGCAACTCTCCTTCATCGCCCTGGGCGACCTCGCATGCATTCTCATCCACGATGGCGTATTCGATGCCGGGTAGCACGAAGCCAACCGGGACCGTTGCGCCGTGTTCCTGGTAGCCCCTCGGCAAGAACCATTGCGTGCCGGTCGTTTCCGTGGACGAATAGCTGATCTGGACAAGGCAGGACTCGGGAACTCTGCCGCGCAGCCGGTCGATATCGGACCATAGAATCTTTTCTCCGCCGACCCGCACGATCCGTAAGGAAGAGAATGTGTTGGGCGCAGAACCATTCATCAACACGCGCAACAGCGCCGGCACGAGATAGACGACAGTCACCCGCCACTTCTCGAAATTGTCGCGGGCGGCGCGAATACCGGCGCTCTCTATATCCGAGAGGTACAATGTGGCGCCGCACAGCATCGGGGTCATCATCTCGCGGCATCCGGCGATCGTCGCCGGCCCGGTCAGCGGCATGAACACGTCGTCGGGGCCGAAGTGGCAGGCATCCACATATTGCTGAACGCGCTGGAGGATCGCCCGCTGGCTGTTCACGACGCCTTTCGGCGCCCCGGTGCTGCCTGACGTGTACAGAACGATTGCCGGAGCATCGACCGGCACTTCGGACGGCAACGCCGATAGGCTGCCATCCGGCGTTGCAGCCATGCAACTTGCCGCGTCGATCCATTCAAGCGAGGGGGCATCCGGCCAGCCTGCCGGCTTGCCCGGCCCTGGCTTGATGATCGCCGCCAGCCGCGCGCTGGTGGAAATTGCCGCGAGGCGCTGAAATGGATCCCGGGGGTTCAACGGCACGGCGGGCCTGCCGGCCCGCATGGCGGCGAGCATGGCCACCGGATACCAGAGAGTATTTCCGATCAGAATGCCGACCGCCTTGCCTGGTGGGGTTGAACCGGCAATCGCAGCCGCCAGGTTTTGGACTGCGTTGAGCAGTTCCGAAAAGCTGAGGGACGTAGAGCCGTCGCTGATCGCGATCTTGGCCGGGTATTTTTCGACAACCCGCTCCAGGTGCGAGAACGCCGATTTTTCGGAGAAGTCGTCGCCCATCCGCGAGAAGAAACGGGTGGTTGGTCCGTCCATATCCAAAGGGCGGGTGGAGGCCTGTTTCCATGTGAAGCCGTCTGGAGAGCTGCTGTTGCGAGCTATCGCAACATCTTGACCCGTTGTCGGTCCGCCAACGGATGGCAAGGCACGTGGAAAACGGCTTTCTAAACGCGGGTACCCCGACGTTTCCAACACAGCCCCCTTGTTTTGCTGATTGGCTTTGATGTGTCGTACGCGACCATGTCGACACTGGCATCGTTAGAACGAATGAGTTCCCGCTCAACTCATCGATCCGACGGCGCTTGCGCTGCATCACCGCATCGCCCAATTCCTTGCTTCATTCAAACAGACGAGGACAACGCGCAAGCCTGCTCCTAGCGTGAGGCTGGGTGTTGTGCGTACTGGGGCGATGACGCCGGGCCGTGAAAACGATCACAGGGCCAGCGGTTTTGCGCGATGGGGATTCTGCCGGCATCCAGGAGGGACAGGATGAGTCCGCATCTGGTTTGCATAGGAGGCGAGGATCACCGGCTTAGAATTCCGTTCCTTCTGGCGCTGCGTGAACGGGGCTTTCGGGTCACTGCCGTCTCGAGCGATGCCGGAGACGCCTTTTCACCTCACGGCATTCCGCATCGCCGGTTTGGGTTCGACCGCTTTGCCAGTGGCGGTGGAGAATGGGGCGCTGTCAGCGCGATCCGTAAATTGATGTCCGAATTGCGTCCGGACATTGTTCAAAGTTTCGACACCAAGCCCAACCTCCTGACGCCTCTGGCCGTGCGCGGGCAGCTTCCGGTCATTCGCACCATCAATGGGCTTGGTTGGACATTCTCATCACGGGAGCCACGGGCGCTGGCGCTGCGTCCGGTCTTTTGTGGCCTTCAGGGGCTGGCGTCACTTTGGACAGCCATGACGGTCTTCCAGAATCGTGACGATCAGGCCTTCTTCAACCGCTATCGGCTGGTGGGTCGCGGCAAAGGGCGACTGATCCGGAGTTCTGGCATCGACCCGAATGCATTTTCGACAGCAAGGTACCGTGGCCCTTCGGCCGCCGCTATGCGCGAGGAGCTTGGGCTTCAGTCGGCCGAAATCGTAATCTTTGTCGGTCGGCTGACTCGCCAGAAAGGGATTCCGACCCTGATCAAGGCGGTTCCCCGCGTTCTCTCCAAGAGGCCCAATGCGCGTTTCGTGCTTGTCGGTCCGCAGGACTCTGAAGGTCCGTTCGCGGTCAGCAGGTCCGATATCGAGCAATATGCTCCTTACGTCGTCGCCCTGGGGCCAAGGCGGGACGTTCCAGCTCTCCTTGGCATGGCGGATCTGTTCGCATTTCCAACACAGTATCGCGAGGGTATTCCGCGCGTCCTGCTGGAAGCGGGTTTGTCCGGGTTGCCAATCGTCGCCACGAGAATGCCCGGCTGCAATGACGTGGTTGAAGATGGCTGGAATGGCTATCTTGTCGCGCCGCGCGATGCCGATGGCCTGGCGTCCAGAATAATCGATCTTCTGTCCGACCGCGCCCGTGGCAGGATCATGGGCAGCCGTTCCGTCGGCCTCGTGCGGGAGCGCTTTTCGCTCTCGTGGGTCGTCGACCAGTATTGCGATCTGTACAAGACTGTCCTCGGTGGCAAATACCGCGGCAGTCTTGCTCGGCCCGCGCCCGTGATCTCGAGGGAAGAGGGTGCGCCGGCCCCCCGACTGGGTGAGGCGCGGCAATGATCCGTGATGTGATCCTGGCCTTCGGAATCGCAATGTCTTACGCGGTGCAGCTCAGCATCCCCGGGCTGCCGTTCGGCTACAGCGAACTGTTCCTTACGCTTTGGATATTGCTGTCGATCACCCGCATCCTTGCCGGCGGCCGACTGGAGGTTACGCCGGCCCTCACCAAACTTGCATGTTTCTGGATGATCCTGACGCTTGCCCTGGGCGTGGGTTCCATCATCGGCTTTCTGACGACTACGCTGTTCCTCGATCCGTTGTTGCATGACACGATGGCGTATGTGCTGTTGGCCTGCGTTACCTGCCTGGCCGCCGCGGAACCCAACGCAGCTTCCCGTTTACGCCGCATCGCCTGGTGGATGATCGCTGTCGCGAATGCGGGCTTTGTCGTTCAGGTGGGGCTTGGTTTCGGCTGGATCCATCAGTCTGGCGTCCACCCCTGGTTCTGGGACCGCTTCAGCGGTTGGTCCGACAATCCGAACCAGCTTGCGCTCTACTGCGCGCTCCTCGGTCCATTGGCCCTGCATCTTGCCACAACCACCAGCAATCCATGGGGAAGATGTCTCGGGCTGTCCAGCCTGATCCTCACCTTCTATGTCGGAAGGCTGACAAAGAGCGATACCTATCTCTATACGACGATCCTGGCCTGCCTGATCCTTCTTGGGCTGAGGATTCGGGCATGGCTCACTAGCGACGGCGGCAAGGTCGGCCTTTCGCGGCAACTTGCTCTCCTGTTCACCATTGGATTCCTTCCATTGGCGGTCTCCATCACGCCTTACGCCCTCAGCGAGGCCGCCAATGCCGAAAACTTCGCCAAGAGCCTCACCAAGGACAAGGGCGGGGAAGCAACCGCGGAAACCGCGGCACTTCGCCTCCAGCTTTGGGACGAGGCATTGGACAAGGGAGCAAGATCCGGATCGCTGGGTCTCGGACCAGGCCCGCACCTTGATCGTCCCTCCGTCGTCGATCAGCAGTTTCTGCCGCGGCCTTTCGAGGCCCATAGCACGATCCTCGATCTCTACACTCAGGGGGGCCTGATTTCAGTCCTGGCCTTGCTGTGGATCCTCGGCTCAGCCGCCTTGTCCGCCTGGGGTGCGAGACAGGACACGCTCGTGGCGCTCGTGGCATCGATCGCTGTCTTCAGTGCTCCGCACCTGATCATCCGCCATCCGATCGTGTGGTTCTGTCTGACCCTCTGCCTTGCCGCCGGAACGCCGCAGGCGGTCCCCGCGATCGTTCGCCAGAGGAGATATTAGAATGTGTGGGATCGCCGGAATTCTCTTGGCGCCCGATGCAGCCAATACCAACGCGCTCAGGGCGATCGGGCCGATGATGATGGCCCTTCGTCATCGCGGGCCCGATGGCGAGGCATTCTGGATGAGCCGTGAAGCCGGGATCGCCTTCGGGCACCGGCGTCTGGCCATCGTCGACCTGTCGGAGGCGGGTCGCCAGCCGATGCACTCCGCGAGCGGACGGTATGTCATTACCTTCAATGGCGAAATATACAATTTTCGCGATCTGCGCCGCGAACTGGAAGGGGCGGGCCACCATTTCCGTGGCACCAGCGACACGGAAGTGATGCTGTGCGCGATCGAGAGCTGGGGCCTCGAGGCGGCACTTGCGCGCTTCGCCGGCATGTTCGCTTTCGGGCTATGGGATCTGAAGAACCGGATTCTCCACCTCGTCCGCGACCGAATGGGCAAAAAGCCGCTCTATGTCGCTTCGACACGTGAAGCGCTTGTCTTCGCCTCGGAGCTGAAGGCGATCACCTGTTTCCCGGGGTTCGTCCCGGAACTCGATGTCGATGCGGCGGCGACGATGCTTTCGAAAGGGTGGGTGCCGGATGACCGTTGCATCTGGCAGGGCGTGTTCAAGCTGCCGCCCGGTTCAGTCCTGTCGGTGACGGCGGCGGATTTCGCCAATGCCCGCGGCACCAGCTCGCTTGCGCATCGCATTCGCCGCTGGTGGTCGCTGGAAGATGTCGCCTGCAAGGCGCAGCGGGATCCGATCGCCGGCAGCGACGAGGACCTTACGACCGAACTCGACAGCCTGCTTCGCCTTGCCGTCAACGAACGAATGGTTGCCGATGTGCCGCTTGGCGCCTTTCTGTCGGGTGGAATTGACAGCTCGACGGTCGTCGCCCTGATGCAGGCGCAGTCCCCGAAGCCCGTTCGCACGTTCACCATAGCGTTCGGCGAGAGCGGGTTCGACGAGGCGCCTCATGCGGCTGCGGTTGCGCGGCATCTGGGCACCGATCACACGGAACTTCATCTTTCACCGGCCGCGGCGCTTGAGGTCATTCCGGAACTGCCGAGGATCTGGGACGAGCCGTTTGCCGACGAGTCGCAGATACCGACGCTGCTGGTGTCGCGCCTCGCCCGGCGACACGTCACCGTGGCTCTGTCGGGCGATGGCGGCGACGAGTGCTTCGCAGGCTATTCTCGACATTTCCTGGCAACCCGCCTCAGAAGGCAGCATGAGCTGCCATCATCATTTCGGCGGATGTTGGCGGCGGGGGCAGGATTGCTGGCCCAGGCCTCCCAGAAAGACATCTTCGGCAACCTGCCGCTTTCGGCGAACATGCGGCACGGATTGCGCGGTGACCGGTTGAACCGCCTCGCCCGCCTGTTCGGGGCGGCAAATGAGGACCAACTGCTTCAGCGGCTGACGGAATCTTCGACCAACAAGCTTCTTCATCACAAGCCAGCGGCATCCAATGCCAGCGCGACACAGTTCGACGACCTGCTGTCGCGCCTGCTGTTCGACGACATGACCGGCTATCTCCCCGGCGACATCCTCGTGAAGCTCGATCGCGCCACCATGGCCAACAGCCTCGAAGGACGATGCCCGATCCTGGACCATCGCGTCGTTGAATTCGCCTGGCGCCTGCCAACCGATGCCAAGGTCCGGAGTGGCAAGGGCAAATGGATACTGCGCCAGCTCCTTGATCGTTATGTGCCGCGCCGACTGGTCGATCGGCCCAAGCAGGGTTTCGACGTTCCGGTCGGAGGCTGGCTGAGAGGACCCCTGCGCGATTGGGCAGCGGATATCATCGCCACGACACGCCTGTCCGGAGACGGGGTCATCGACTGTGCCAAGGTCGATGCATGTTGGCGCGATCATCTGCATGGAAACCAGGATCATTTCCGTGACTTGTGGCCGCTGCTGATGTTCCAGGCATGGCGCAACGAAGCCATGCGGCCATCGGCGCCGGCAACGCGCGCTTCTTATGATATCGAACTGACAGGGGATTGAAATGGAAGGTTCCATAGCCAGCCGCGCCAGGCTTCCGCGTGCTACGCAGATGGCCGTCGCTACGCTCGACACCAATCCGCGGATGAGGCGACCGCCGCGCGAGCCCATGCAACCGCCGTCTCCCTTCCATCAGCTCGTCGTTACCCTGGCGACGAGAAAATGGCTCTTGCTTGCCGTCGCCCTTCTGGGCGGCATACTGGCCGGCCTCGCGGGCCTTGCTCGTCCGGTGCTGTTCGAGGCGGCGACCCAGATTATCATCGACGCCCCGAGCACCGGCACTTCGAACGCTACGGCGACCGCTCAAGACTCGCTGGATTCGAGCATCGATGACCATCTGACGATGCTCTCGTCGCAAGCCCACTTGCGTCGAGTTCTGACGGCACTGCGTCAACCGCAGGCAGCCGACGCCGCCGGAAAAATCGGCATCAGTGCCGTCCCGCCCACCGCAGGCTCGTTCGTGAGCGATCTGCTGAGCCGGGTCTGGTCGA
Source organism: Mesorhizobium sp. B2-4-19 (assembly GCF_006441315.1). NCBI lineage: Bacteria > Pseudomonadati > Pseudomonadota > Alphaproteobacteria > Hyphomicrobiales > Phyllobacteriaceae > Mesorhizobium > Mesorhizobium sp. B2-4-19. Next base: position 62,883 of record NZ_VFUV01000023.1, read on the forward strand.
AGGATAAGCCGGCGGCGGAAAATCCGGAGGCTGCGGATGCCGCCGCGCTGAAGACGCTTCGGAGCGGAATGAGGGTCGGACAAGAGCTGCGCTCGCGCGTCATCACCATCGGCTTCACCGATACCAGTCCGGCGCGTGCCGCGCTTGTCGCGAACACATTCGCTCAGGTGTATATCGAGGATCTCGTACAGAAACGGCGTGCATCGGATCAGCGCGAACTGGAATCGCTGGTCGCCAGCCTGCCGCAAGTACAAAGGGACCTGGTCGACGCGACCGATCGGCTGGAGACGTACCGGCTGACGCATGGCGCCGTTGATCAAAGCGCGGCCAACAACGCAGCCAATGAGACAGCGGAGCTTGGCCGACAGATTTTCTTGTCGAAAGCCAATCTCTCCGCCTCGGAATCGCGCCTTCGCCATATCGAGGACCTGCGAAAGGCGGGCGCCCCTGTATCGGCCATCGCTGAAGAAATCGGATCGCCTGTGTTGGCCGACCTCATGGCACGTCAGTCGGGTGCCGCTGCGGACGGCGATCCGGGCACAGCGATCAACCGTGAGATAGAGCAGGGCATCGCGCGCATCGCCGCCGAGGCAAACGTCTACCGCGCCCAGGTTGCGGCTCTCGAGGATCGCAAGAGAGTGCTCGACGCGGCCGTGGCCGACACTGCGAGCCAGCTTTCCGGCTTGCGTGCCCTTGAGCCGCAGGTCACCATCGTGACACAGCACTACAACGAACTCCTTAGCCGGCAGCAGGACTTGATTCGGCGCATCGCCGCTCCCTCGCCAGGTGTAGCGGTCCTGTCGACGGCATGGCCGCCGTCAAATCCCAGCACCCTGTCGAGAATTTTCCTGATTCCACCCGGCATGATCGTATTTGGTCTGATGGCGGCGGTCTTCGTCCTGGTCCGTAACATGTTCAACCAGACCTTGCGCAGCGAAGCTGAAGCCGAAGCCGAGCTTGGGATCCCGTGCGTAGGACTGCTTCCCAAGGTTTCGGGACTCCATGCCAGGCAACTGCGGCATCTGGTTCTGGGCCAGCAGAACTCGCCATTCAGTCGCGCGGCGACATCCCTTCTGGTCACTGCGGCGCCAACTCAGGGAAGGGGGCAGCCGCCGCACATCATCCTCGTGACGTCCAGCATCCTGGACGATGGCAAGACAGAGTTGGCGTGGAGCCTGGCGCTGGCGGCAACGCGATTGGGAGGAAGGGTGCTTTTCCTCGACCTCGACCGCAAGGACGCGCGCCTCACGAACGAGTTTCGTGGCGAATTCGGCATCACCAAGGCTCACAACTCCTTTGGGGACTATGTGAGTGAACGCTGCGTGCTCCAGGATGCGATCACAAAAATGCCAGAAATCGGCATCGATCTCATGGCCGCTCCAGCACCTTCGGATGATCTGCTGACGCTTCTGTCCACGGTCGACAAATCCCAGTTCACCGAAGAACTTCTCTCGGTCTACGACGTCGTCATCATCAACGGGCCGCTGGGACTCGGCGGCCCCGAAACCAGGCTCCTGAAGCGCTGGGCCGATGCAGTGCTTTTTGCCGTTCGCTGGGCCAAGACGAGGCGCGGCATCGCCCGTGGCGTTCTGGAGCCGCTCCGGGCCGGTGGATCCGTCACCGTTCCAGTCGGGAGTGTGCTCACCCAAGTGAATTTAAAGAGGTACGCCGGCTCCAGGCTCGAGGACAACGCCGACCTGCTGTTGGAGAGGGTTTGATGATGACCGTCGTCTGCGTTCTTCAAAAAAAATGCCACTGGGAACCAACTGCGTTCCAGCAATCGGGTCTGCCCCAGAATGATCATTGAATTTTTCGGACCGCCAGGATCCGGCAAAACAACATTTGCGCATGCGCTCGCCCAGCAGTTGCGCGCGAAAGGCTATCACGCCAAGGTCGCTCTCAGCTATCAGCCCAGCACCAGGGCCGGAAGCTTCGACCTTGGGATCGTTCTGTTTGTCTCCAGAATAGCATCGGCGATATTCTCGACTGCAGGAATATTTCTATCGTCGATCGGGCGACTGGACGATATTTCAACTTCGGTGTCGATGGTGAAGTTGATACCGCCAAGGAAACGAATATGGCGCGCCCGGATCTGGCGATATATCTTGCATCTTTCGCGTTGCTGGAGCGCCGCGAAGCAATCGCCCGAAATTGTCATATTCGATCAAGGATACGTTCAAGCGATTGGATCGCTGGCGATGTTCAATGGGGGCACCGGCCGCGAAGCGCTCGAAAAGGCCCTCAGTCTCGCGCCGCCGGCCGATCTCACCGTCAGGCTGGTGGTGCCATCTGCAGTCGTGGAAGACCGCCTCCGACATCGGATGGAGCACGAGCCGCCGGCGGAGCGGATTTTCGAGGCCGACTTGGACGTGAATATGCGCGCCTTTGGCGTGTTCGAATCGATAAACGATCTCCTCGCGATTTCTGGCCGAACTGTCGTTTCCGTCGAGAACGCCGACAGTCAATCTGGGCTCAAAAGTATTTGTAAGGTCGAGAAGCAAATCATTTCCGCGCTTTCACGAATGGATAAAGGATTCGCAAATCGAGACCAGAAAGAAAGCGCACCACTTGCGCCTGCTGCGGCAATCGATAGTCGCGTGTCTCGCAAGTCTCCGGGTCATCCCGCCGGTGCTCTTCCAATGGCCACACCCCGGCGAAATAAGGACGTCGGCTCGCGGCTCGCGAGGGCGAGCGTCTTTGCCCTCTTGATCTACATCGGAGGTGCTGGACTGACCAGCCTTGCGCAGCTGGCCATTGCGCGCCTCATCGGGCCTCACGACTATGGGATCTATGCCTACGTTCTAGCCTGGACCTCCGTGCTCGCCTATCTGGCAACACTTGGTTTCAATGTGTCCCTGTTGCGTTTTGTGCCCGCCTATAGAGCCAACGGCAGGCTTGATCTGGCGCGAGGGGTGATAAGATTCGCCCTGCGGAGATCGCTGCTCGCGGCGACACTGTTCGGGATGGCGGGTGCTGCCTTGGTCCTCGTCTTTTCAGAGCAGGCGCAACCGGATCATACGCAAAGAGGACTTGAGATAAGCACCATGCTTGGCATGGCGGCCATACCCTTGATTACCGCTTATGCCATTGGCGCTACGCTTGTGCGTGCTTTCGGCGGCGTCGTTTCGGCATTGTTGCCGGAGCGCATCGTGCGAGACGGGCTGCTGTTGGTATTGGTGGCGATCATGGCCAAGTCCGGATTGTGGGCGGTGCACGCGCCGCAGGTGATGCTGGCGGTGCTGACAAGTTCCGCCATCACTGTTGGGCTGGTGTTCATCACCGCCAGGAAGTTTGAACCAGCTGGCCTGCGGCAGGCTCAGCCCGCTTACGAACCGAGGGGATGGTGGCTTGCCGTCCCCCCGCTCATGCTCATCACCGGCCTCGATGTTTTCGTCAGTCGTGCCGGCGTCCTGGTGTTGGGCTGGTCCGACCATATCCGTGAGGCCGGTATTTTCGCCCTGGCGTTGAACGTGGCGATGCTAGTGGGGCTTTCCCGCATCGCTGTCGCTACCATGTTTTCGCCAACAGCGGCCGATCTGCACGCCAGAGGCGATCATAAAGGCCTGCAGCAGCTGTTCGCGCGGGCCACCTTGCTGTCTGCGGGCGGCGCCATCGCGGTGGCCGTCCCAATGATGATGATCGCCGAGCCGTTCTTGAGCTTCTTCGGGGAGGGCTTTGCTGCGGGAGCGCCAATCGCGCGGGTGCTCATTTTGGGCTATGTTTTCGTTGCGCTGTGCGGGCCTCAGCAGAATCTGCTGGCGATGACCGGAAACGAATGGGCCGCGGCAACGACCATGATCGCCGGTGCGGCCGCCAACGTCATAGCCTGTGCCGTGGGCGTCGAGATATACGGCCCAATTGGCGCGGCTGTCGGTGTCGCGCTTGCCCTGGCCATCTGGAACGTTGCCATGGCCGTCTATATCGGCAAGCGACTGAAGATCCTGCCTGGCTTGGTGTCTGCCCTGCTTTCGATCAGGCCAAGCGCGATTGGCGGCCAACAATGGAACTGGTTATTGAAGGCCGGCAAATGAAGTGGCCGATCCATTGATGATGTGCCTCACGACAGCGCCGGCGTATCGATCGGCGTGCGACCGCTAGCCCTATGCCTCCAACATGGTTGAAGGAACAGGTCGGCGGCGGCCGCAAGAGGCATTGATGGTCACCCGCCTCGCGACACCATCGCGCCCGCCGACGCGGCTTTTGCATCCTGTGGTCCGTATGCGTTATTTGAAGGAGCATTGGTGGGAGCCGCGCCGCGTCAGCTATAGGTCGGGTGACCGAACCGGCGCTGTGCTCGCCGTCCGACCTCCCGTGGCCTCGCCCTATGCCTGAATGGACGCTTGCCGTTCTCGGCCGACGGGGCTTGCATGGAAATCCCGGTACCATTCCACGAAACGTTGCACGCCGTCCTCCAGTGCCGTCGCCGGTGCGAAGCCGACAGCGCGGCGGAGGTCGCTGACGTCGGCGCGGGTTTTCAGGACGTCACCTGGAGGTAAAGGCACGTTGACGCGAAGGGCGCGGCGGCCAAGGGCAGTTTCGATGATCGCGATCAGACGGTTGATTTCTTCGGGCCGGTCATTGCCGATATTGTAGATCCGATATGGCGCCGAACTGGTGGCGGGGTCAGCCGCGCGGCTGTCCCAGTCCGGATCCGGGCGAGGCGGCGCGGCGAGCACGCGAACCACCCCCTCTACGATGTCGTCGATATAGGTGAAATCTCGCCACACGCGGCCGGCATTGGCAATCTCGATCGTTCGCCCCTCGGCGATGGCATGGGTGAACGTATAGACTGCCATGTCAGGCCTACCCCAGGGACCATAGACGGTGAAGAAGCGCAATCCTGTCACCGGCAAGCCGAACAGGTGGCTGTAGGAATGCGCCATGCATTCGTTTGCGCTTTTGGTCGCGGCATAGAAGCTGACCGGATGACTGGCGCCATGGTGCTCGGAAAACGGCATGCTTCGATTGGCGCCGTAAACGGAACTCGACGAGGCATAAACGAGATGGCTGACGCTGGCGTGCCGGCAGCCCTCCAGAACATTGAGAAACGCGACTACATTCGACTGCACATAGGCACGCGGGTCGGCGAGCGAATAACGCACCCCGGCCTGGGCGGCGAGGTGCACGAAGTGCGATGGCTGGAAGTCGGAAAACAGCGCCTTCACCTGCGCCTGGTCCGCTAGGTCCATCCGCATGGCAGTGAACCTCGGCTCGGCACAGAGCTGCGCAAATCGCGCCTCCTTTAGCCTGACGTCGTAGTAGGGCGTGAAATTGTCGACGCCGATAACGACAAGGCCGCGCCGCAAAAGCCGTAACGCGACATGAAACCCGATGAATCCGGCGGCACCTGTGACGACGATAGGTCCCGCGCGTGCAAGTTTCAGGACAGCACCATCCGACCGCGTACGAGCGGCATCAGCCAGCTTGTGGACCGTCGAATTTGGTTCGACCATGACAAGTCACTCCAATTATGAGATTGCGCGCTCCGCCCGAGTTCGATAGCGCGTGGTCAGGCTGGAGGTAGCACCGCGAGCTTTGCAATCTGCGCAACCGCGGCCGCAGAATTTGCAGCCGCGTTGCCATGGCACATATCTCGGTCTGCTGAGTTCGAGCGGGTCCTGACGCCCGCCGAAATCGCTATTTCACGGCAGGACCGAAATGCGTCCCAGAAGAGCAACCAGTTCAGCCTGACGCCTTGTTTCGGTCTTGGCGAACAGCGAGGCAAGCTGGGAGCGGATCGTCGTGCGGCTGAGATGCCAGCTGCGAGCAATCTCCAGGGGCGCATCGCCTTGCGCCAGGCGCAACGCCAGCTGCGTTTCCGCGCTGGTCAAACCGAACATCCTTTGCAAGGTCTGAGGGTTGGCCGCCGATGTGTTCTCCCGGTCCAGCAATGCGACGATGCTTGTCCCGTCGGGTGTGACGACGCCCGCCTCATTCAGGATCACCGGCCTGTCGCCTCTGCTGCGGATGACCACCCATGAGAGTGATCCCGGCTGGAAATGGACCGGAACATTCGCGACCAGCCGCCTTAGCCCTGCGGACAGCTCGACGGCCGTGTCAGCCGCTTCGCCCTGGCGCTCAAGCGTGTCCTGCGCTGCTGCGTTCCACTCGATTACTTTCCTGTCGCGGTCCAGCACGAGATAGCCGCAGCCCATGCGCTCAAGCATGCCGGTTATGGATTCCAAACTGCGTCGCTGCGGCCCGCCAGGTCTGGCGTCTGGCCGATCCGAAAGATGTATCGGACGTGCGTGACGAGTATCTTTCAATACAATGTATTGGCTGACTGCAACGGTTTCGTTGCGCCTCTCAATCAGTGTCATCGCTTCTACCCCAACCATAGTTGCTACCGACCCAAGTAAATTTTGTGTGATTTACTTGCTTTGAATTCCGCCTGCTGGCGGAAATGCGCTCCCTCGACTCGAATTTCGACACAATCGTAGAAATCTGCGGAAGGTTTTTCCGCAGCGTTCCTTGAATATGGCTTCCTGAAGAACCCTGCCGACACTGATTCTATTCGCAAGCAAAGGCATGGCAATCGGGCAGTGGTATTAGGCTGCCCCCTAGCGGCCTAGTCTCGACGAGCTAGACATAAGGTTGTAGTCTGGGCGCATGGGTTCGTATCTGCGCTGGCTCAAATCGAACGTGTCAAGCACCCCGTCGGCTCATGTGGCTTCGCTATTGGTGCTTGCAGGATCGATAATACTCGAAGCGATAAGTACGATATATGTCGGCCAGGGTGCGACGTTTATTGCGTTTATCCCCGTAATTATTGTTATCGTGTACCTCGAAGGGCGGTTGGTTGCCATCGCCGCAACGCTTCTCATGGCCGTCGCCGGCTTGTGGATGCGACGCGTCCTGAACGCTCAACTCTCAGCTGAAGATTGGACGAGCGCCATCTTCCTTGTGGTCTCGGGTGGCCTGATCGCATCCGTGTTCCATCGCCTGCGACAGGATTTGCGCGGGGCGCTCGAGGTTGCGGAGGCGAGGCTCGCTGCCATCGATGCAGCCGAGAGCCGCTATCGTTGGGCCTTCGAGCGCGCTGCCTTGGGTTTTGCAAATGCCAATCGACGCGGCGAACTGTTGCAATCGAACAGACGTTTTTTTGAGATGACCGGCTATGGAGAAAAGGAACTTGCCCAGCTGAAGCTGGAAGGGCTCGTTCTTCCCGACGATCGAGATGCCGTGCGGGCCTTGTTGAAGGATCTGGATAATGGCGCCGCGTCGTCCGCTGCCGATATTCGCGTGTTGCGCAAGGACGGCAAGGCATTCTGGGCCCGTCTTGCCCTGTCCTCGTCGCGGCCTGACGAGGCATCCACCGAAAGGGTGTTCGTGGTGGTCGACGATATTTCCGAGCGACGAGCCGCACGCGAGGCCCTCCGGGCTCAGAAGGAATGGCTCGATCTCGCTCTGTCTGCCGGACGCCTGGGCACGTGGCGAATAGATATCAAGGAGGGGACAGTCGCGGGCTCCGGCAAATTCTGGGACATTCTCGGCCTGCCCTCCAAGCCCGTCCGCCCCTTGGAAGAACTCTCGGCCGTGGTCCATCCGGCCGACTGGCCGAAATTGGCTGCCTCGGCAAAACCCTCGCAGGTAGTGAACTACGACGTCGAGATTCGTGTCCGGCGGATGGATGGGCACATACGCTGGGTTGCTCTGCGCGGACGGCAGGAAGAACATGGCGACCGCGCAATGCGCATCGGGGTGGCGGCCGATCTGACCGAACGTCGACAGACCACGCTTCTTCGCGCCGCCGTAAAGAAGCACGAGCGCATCATGCTCGAAGACCGCCATCGGTTCAGCAATTTGTTCCCGGTGATCACGGCCCTGGTAAAAATGATCAATGTTCCTGAGAACGACGTTGCCAAATACAAGGAGATGCTGATCGATCGGATCAGAACGCTGGAAGCGACGCATCTCATCCTGTCTCGTCATAAGAGCCTGTCGGGGATGCTCCACGATCTCGTGGCTCAGGAGTTGCAGCCCTTCAAGGAGACGCGGGACATAACGATCACTGGGCCCTCACTCACAGTGCCAAGCGGCGTCGCAGAGAGCTTTGCGATGATCCTTCACGAACTGACGACAAACTCCGTGAAACACGGCGCGTTGGGTGACTCACAAGGCAAGGTCGGAGTTAAGTGGCAATACGCATCCGACGGCGCAGGGGACGATCTGGTTTTCGATTGGGTGGAATCGGGAGGTCGCAAGAACTCAAACGTCGTGCGCCACGGGTTCGGGTCCATGATAATCGGCGTGGACGGCACGCCGCTTGTCGGGCATTCGCCGAAATTGGAAATATTGGAATATGGACTGCGATATTCGTTGCGGTTATCGCGGAAGGAAATTGAGCTGTAGTGCCTGCCGCTCCGCGCCTTCTATCCCATACATGTCGGCCCGAACCGCGTCCCGCTTCGGGAGGCAAACATCAGTTCATATTTCTCGACATCCACGTTTGCAGCAAAACGGCTGCTTCAGTCCGGTTTCGCACCCCGAGCTCGCGAAGGATGGCGGCGGCATGGATTTTCGTTGTCGCTTCGGCAATATCCAGATTGCGGGCGATCTCCTTGTTCGAGTACCCTTCCGCCATCAGCTTGAGGACGTCCCTTTGCCTCGATGTCAGTCTGCCAAGATCGCTTGAGCCCATGCGCTGACGGATTGGATTTTTCGCCGAGGGGAGGGCGGCATAGGCTCTCTGGTCGGCAGACGTTCGAGACAAGAGTGATGGTACATAGATCCGGCCGGCAAGGATCTCATTTACCGCCAAAACGACTTCTTCGTCTTTCTGCGATTTGACGATGTAACCGTGAAGCCCGATCGAAAGAGCGGTCAGGATCTCCGAGCGGGAATCGTCCCCGGAAACGATCGCAAAGCGTGTGTGAGGATACGCAGAGAGAACGTCGCTGAGCACCTCCTGGTTAACCAGCCCGGGCATGTTCAGGTCGAGGATCGCAAGATCGATGGATGCCTGCTCCTCCAGAAGATTGACCACAGCATCGAAACACGCGGCCTCGAATATTTCGGCGTTTGGAATTCCAGCCAAAAGTGCAAGCCGAAGGCCGCGCCGATACAAGCCGTGATCGTCGGCGATGACGATCCGATACATTGAACTACCCCAACGCGTTACCCGGTTCCCGGCGAAGACACCCGCTGGAACCTCCCAGTCCTCTGTGATGGTCGGAACCGCGGTGAGTCCAAAAGTCGTAGCCAACCGCTGGTCATCACATCACTGTGATGACCGCAGCGTCCCAATCCACGCACATCACACATGGCTAATATAGTACTAATTTGTGAGAGCCGTCGTTATTTTTTTTAACGCTGGCGTCCCGTGCCTGCCTGCCGAGCGATATCGAGTGCCCGTCTCCAATGTTCGGTGTGCGACAAGGCGTTTTGATGGCCGCACCTGCCTTCACCGAGGGTGCGCAGGACGGTTCCGGCACTTGGCGGATCGCTGCTTTTTGATCGCAGGACTCGTTCGGCTTCATTGATCTCATGGCCAGGTCCAGATGCTTGGGGCCGTCCTTGATCTCGCGGTTATCTAATACCGGAAACGCGTTGGATCGGTACCATTCGAATGCACGACGACAGCCGCCCCGGCTGTCAAATACCCTTCAAGTATGATGTTCGGATTGCCGCCGAGGGTCGAGCCGGATTTGACGGAATGCCAGGTCCGAATGAGCTCGAACACGAAATGCCCGGACACAGGCAACTGCAAATCAGGAGGATCGGATGAAAGCGGTGATTCAATGTGGTGGGATGGGTACGCGCCTTCGGCCCTTCACGTCGGTCCTACCGAAACCCTTGATGCCGATAGGAGCCAGGCCTGTTCTTGAGCTGCTTCTGAAGTGGCTGCGGCGCAACGGCATCGAGGAGGTCTATATCACGACCGGCTATCTCGGGCACTTGATCCGCAGCGTCTGCGGCGACGGATCGCAATGGAATCTGAAGATCAAATACACGCAGGAAATGGAGCCATTGGGCACCATTGGGCCTCTTTCTCTGATCAGGGATGAACTGAATGACACCTTTGTCGTTCTCAACGGCGATGTTCTTACCGACCTGAGCCTCAGCCGGTTTGTGGCGGCGCACCGCATGCATAAGGATCCGGTTACGATCGCTACGGCCTGCCGCCTCATCAAGATGGATTTTGGCGTCATCGACGAGGTCGACAATGCCGTTCAGCTCTTCCGGGAAAAGCCGACGCTTTCCCACCTCGTCAGCATGGGGATTTACTGCATGAACCCGGATGTCCTGCGGTTCATTCCTTCCGGTATCCCATTCGGGTTCGATGACCTGATGCTGCAGATGATGCAGGGCGGCACGACCGTACATGTGTACAAGCATGACGGTCTCTGGCTCGATATCGGTCGCGTCGACGACTTCCAGAATGCGCAGGCGATTGCCTGGGAAGAGCAGTCGACCTCGATCGAGGTCGCGGCCGCGGCCGCATGAAAATCCGGATGTAGAGGCCGAACCCACCACAAGGATTTTTAGGAGGTCAACATGCTCTTGGTGAGCGCCCCGATCCTAGGCGTGCCGGAGAAGGCAGCCCTGTCAAAGGTGATTGACAGCGGCTGGCTTACCATGGGGGAGCAGGTGCGCGCTTTCGAACTGGCCTTTGCCGATATGCATGGCGCGCGAGATTGCGTGGCGGTCGGTTCCTGCACCGCGGCGCTTCATCTCATCCTGCATGCACTGGGAATAGGACCTGGCGACGAAGTACTGGTCCCGTCGCTGACTTTCGTGGCGACCGCGAATGCGGTGCTTTATGTCGGGGCGACTCCGGTCTTCGTCGATATCGAGTCGATCGACGTGCCGTTGATGTCGCTCGCGGAAGCCGAAGCGCGGTGCACAACACGCACAAAGGCGGTCATCCTCGTTCACTTCGCGGGCTATCTCGCCAATCGGGAACAATGGCAGCGCTTCGCCCGGGTTCGAGGGCTCCATATCATCGAGGACGCCGCGCATGCGCCCGGCCTGAGGGAAGTGGGGACGTTCGGCACTGCGGCCGCCTTCAGCTTCTACGGCAACAAGAACATGACAACGGCGGAAGGGGGCGCCGTGATCGCCCGTGACTCCGATCTGCTCGACAAAATCCGCCAGGCCCGCGGGCACGGGATGACCAGCGGGACCCATCAGCGGCTGAACAGCCGTACCCCGCAATATGATGTCACGATGCTCGGGTTCAACTACCGCATGGACGAGATGCGGGCGGCGATTGGGCTGGTCCAGCTGCAGAACCTGCAAGAGTGGAACGAGATCAGACGTATCCTGGCCGTCCTGTATCGGCGCCTCATCGCCGAACATTGCCCGGCCGTGACCATTCCATTCAGCGAACCCCGGACGTCGGCTCACCACATCATGCCGGTCCTTCTGCCGCGCTACGCAAGGCGGCAGCACGTGATCGACGAATTGCGGACGCAGGGTATCCAGACCACGATTCACTATCCGCCGGTGCACCAAATGACGTTCTATCGCGAGCGTTATCCCGGCATCACTCTGCCGCGTACAGAGGACTTTGCTCAGCGAGAACTGACAATCCCATTGCACCCCCAGATCACCTCGACTGTTGCCGAGGCGGTTGTGGCTGCACTCGCAAGCGCACTCGAAGGCGGCGCCCAAACAGGAACTGCGGCATGAACGCATTGGACGTTTCCCTTCACCGGCACTTCGTCTCAAGCACCGCTCACGGCTTGGCAAGACGCTCGATCGATCTCGTGGTCGCGGGCGCCGCGCTCATCATATTTGCACCGCTGATGCTTTTGATCGCCGGAGCGCTTCTGCTCGAAGGCGGTGGCTCGATCTTGTTCGCACAAACCCGCATGGGCGCTGGTGGCCGACCCTTCCTCATGTACAAATTTCGCAAGTTCGGTGTGAACTGCGATTCCCAAGGCCTCGCACTGACCGTCGTGGGCGACAGCCGTATGACGACGGTGGGCCGGTTCCTCGCGGCAACAAAATTCGACGAACTGCCGCAGCTGTGGAACGTCCTCAAAGGCGAGATGGCGATCGTCGGGCCACGACCTGAGAGCATGGCTTTCGCCGATTGTTTCCGCGGCGGCCTCGAGGCCGTCCTGCAATACAAGCCCGGCCTGCTGGGGCCAACCCAGGTTCTCTTCCGGCACGAGGCGCATTTCTTCCCCCGATCCGCCGATCCGATCCTGTTTTATCGGGAGGTTATGTTCCCCGCCAAGGCCAGGCTCGACCTCTCCTATTATCCGCGGCGCACCATCGTCTCCGACATCGTGTGGATGGCGCGTGGCGTCCTGGCGGTTGTCGGCTGGGTTCCATCACAGCCGATCGACGTATGAACCCCAAAAGGGAAGGCGCTCCAGTCAGCCAAGGGAATGCGCAGTCATGAGCTACAACGGCAAGAAAGTTCTGGTGACGGGCGCGGATGGATTTATCGGTTCGCATCTGACTGAGGCGCTCGTCCGCAACGGCGCGGATGTCACGGCTCTGGCGCTCTACAATTCCTTCGACAGCCATGGATGGCTGGACGATTTGCCGGACAAGATCCGCAGCCAGCTGAAGCTCGTCCGCGGTGACGTCCGCGACAGCGCGTTCCTGAACCGGATCGTGCGCGGTCAGGCCGTCGTCTTTCACCTGGCTGCGCTCATTGCGATTCCATATTCCTACGCGGCTGCCCAGTCCTATGTGGAAACCAACATCCTGGGCACGGTGAACGTTCTTGAGGCGGCGCGTCAATGGGAGACGGAGCGGGTGGTGCATACCTCCACGAGCGAGGTCTATGGAACCGCCCAGACCATGCCCATCAGCGAAACGCATCCGTTGCAGGGACAGTCGCCCTATTCGGCATCCAAGATAGGCGCCGACATGATGGCGGAGTCCTACGCCAGGTCGTTCGATGTCCCTGTGGTCATCATGCGGCCCTTCAACACTTATGGTCCGCGCCAGAGTGAGCGCGCCATCGTGCCGACCATCATCCGGCAGGCCCTCGATCCGAATTGCCCGGCGATCATGGTCGGCGATACGAGCCCGATCCGTGACCTGACCTTTGTCGAAGACACCGCGGCAGCCTTCCAGACCGCGGGCCTGGCCGGGCTCGAATTCGGCCACGCCTACAATGCCGGCAGCCAACGCGCCGTGACCATCTCCGACGTATTGGATCTTGTCCTCGAACTAAGCGGTTCCAAGAAACCGGTCCATCGTGACGAAAGGCGTTTGCGGCCGCAAAATTCGGAGGTTCGCGCCTTGCTCGCCGATTCTTCGCGTTTTGAGGGCGAGACCAGATGGCAGGCGCAGACCAGCCTGCGCGATGGGCTGGAGCGAACGATCGCATGGTGGCGCGCACGCCTTAGTGAAGGCCGGGTACGGCGCGAAATGGGTTACATGACATGACCCTGCTCCGCCGGCACATGTTGGCACTGCTGCTGATTGCCGGTGCCCTGTTCGCGACTATTTATATGGTCGGTGATCGCGAAAGCAGCGCATCGCAAACAGTGAAAAACCTGCCGGACTATCTTGGCCAAGCAACGGATCCCTGGTCCGGCACGACTTTCGTACGGATCACCGAACCCGGAATTCTCGGCCTCGCGGGTGTCTGCGGGAAGAAATACTGCACCCACCGTTACTCGAGTGCACAGGCCTGGAATGCTGACCAGAGCCTTCTCGTGATCGTCAATGGTTGTGGCATGTGCTTTCTCGACGGGCACAGCTACGTGCCATTGTTCCACCGCGACCGCTCGAATGAAACTGAATGCGAATGGCATCCAAGGGATCCCCAGCTGATGATCTGCGTTGCTGGCCGGCGGATTTCGACCTGGGCGCCACGCACAAATCATGAGGATGTCGTGTTCGACACGACGGCCTACAGCAAACTTCAGTTCGGGCCTTACAAAGGCAATCCGAGCCGCGACGGCAACCGCATTGCGGTGCGTGCAACGCGCAATGACGGCAAAGCGGTGGTCTTCGGCTACGACCTCAAGGAGCGGCGGAAATTCCCGGATATCGATCTTACCGCGCTTCCGGGAACCACCGGCTCCTGCTCGATCTCACCGCTCGGAATCAATATTGTGTGCTCACAGGCTTTGTCGGAAGACCATGAACCGACCTTCGTCTTTTCCATCGACGGTGTCTTGCAACAGAAGTGGATGGAGCACCACCGGCCTGGTCACGGCGACATGACGGTCGATGCCGACGGCAGCGAAATATATGTCGGGATCAGCAAATCGGATCCCGACATATATCAGGTGATCAAGCGGCGACTGGCCGACGGCAAGGTCACCTCGCTGATGAAATATGGCGAGGCCATGCATGCGTCGCTCAGGTCCCTGGAGAGGCCCGGCTGGGTGTTTCTGAGCTATGGCGGGACGCCAGCCGAAGTATCGCAGCACCCGGACTGGGCGCCTTACGCGCAGCAGGTCATTGCGGTGCGCACGGACGGCAGCGGAGAGGTCCACCGTATCGTGGAAACGCATAACGCCCACTTCGACTACTGGAGCGAGACGCATGCCTCGCCCTCGCCAGACGGCTCACAGGTGATCTGGTCGAGCAATTGGGGTGTGCCCGGTGGCCCGGTATATGATTTCGTTACCCGTGTTGAATGGCCTTCGGAGCCGGTGCCGAACCAGAAGGAGATTGTCGCAAATGGCCTTCAGTAAACGAACCGTTCTTGCCGCGGTTGCGGTGATGTCCCTGACATCGATGGCCGCCGCAGGCGAAGCCGAGCCCTATCAACTGTCACCTGGCGATACCGTCGAGATAGGGATAGCGCCGATCCCGGATCGAGCGCAGCGCGCCGTGGTCCAGATGGATGGCAACATCGCCCTTCCCGAAGTCGGGATGATCATGGTCGCAGGCCTGACGGCGTCTCAACTGCAGACGCGCATGCAAGCGCTTTTGCCGACCAAGATCTTTCACGTGCGTCTGGCCGATGGACGGGAGCAGATGGTTGTCGTCAAGCCAGACGACGTGACCGCCATCATCGTGGAGTATCGTCCAATCTACGTGATGGGCGACGTGCTCACCCCGGGACAACAGGCCTACCGTCCGCTCATGACCGTACGGCAGGCGCTTGCCGTCTCCGGCGGCTTCAGCCTTTTGCGGTCACGCGCGGGCCAAACGGGCCCCGATCCGGTTGATCTCAGGCGCGATTACGAAACGCTTTGGGGGGATTACACCAAAGACTATTTTCACGCCGCCCGTGTCCGCGCCGAACTTCAGGGCCAGGCGGATTTCGACAAGCAGACGCCGCAGGGGTCACCTCTGTCGCCCAGCGTGGGAGCCGCGATCGCCCAGGCTGAAACGGACGGGCTGAAGATTGCGCTGAGCGATTTCCAGCAGGAGCAGGCTTTTCTCGAGAGGGGCGAGAAGGATGCGGCCGATCAAATCGAGGTTTTGCAGAAGCGCGAACAGGTCGAGGCCGAGAGCGTGAAGGCGGATCAGGAAGACCTGGCGAAAGTAACCAAGGCGTTTGATGCAGGCAATCTGACCAACACTCGGCTCGCCGATGTCAGGCGCGCCTTGCTTCTGTCGTCGAGCGGTGCGCTGCAAACCTCGGTCGAGCTCATGAGAGCGCGGCGCCAGCAGGAGGACTATGTCAGGCAGCACGAACGCAATGACAATCAAAGGAGGATTGCCTTGCTGACGGATCTGAAGGACACCAACGCGCGGCTGGGTGATGTCACCGCCAAGCTCCACGCCGCCAGCGAGAAGCTGCAACCGACCGGAGCGGCATCAACCCGGCCATTGCCGATTGCCGGCGAAACAATCCGGGCTCAGGTCACGATCGTCCGCAAGGTCGGCGATGAGTGGCGCAAGCTTTCGGCTGACGAAGACACGATCGTGATGCCGGGAGATACTGTCGAAGCCAGGTTCAGCAGTGATCTGCAAAGCGCGGCGATCCAATAGGCCGCCTCTGTCGCAGTCTGATAAAAGTGGTGGGGAGCCTACTTGTTCGATCAGGGTGTCGAACACAACCGAACGGGAGATACAGGTGAGGCTCAATTCCAGGCAAGGGGTAAAGCTGCCGCTGACGAACGCGGCCCAGATGGCTCAGTCAGCAAGTTACGCTTTCGATACGCCTTCAACATCGCGAGTTCCACGGGCCAAGCCGCAGACTGGTGAGCCCGGAATTTGGCAGGAACTGATGTCCAACCAGCAGGTCCACGCGCAGGGTGACCGGGTGTCGGACGACTACAGGGCCAGCCATTGCGCGCCGGGCTACGGCGCGCACTACAACAAAACGCACGAGTCCGGCTACTACGGCGCGCTTTGGGAGAAAATCGAAATACCCCTGATCCTGGACGTTCTTCGCCCAATGGGCGGAGCCGGCCGAAACTGCCTCGATTTCGCGTGCGGGACAGGCCGCATCACCAACGTGGCAGCCAGCGTCTTCGGCGAGGTGGTCGGCGCCGACATTTCCAAATCCATGCTTGGCTGCGCGCAAGTTCCGCCCAATGTGAGACTGCGCCACGTCGATATGACAACAGAACCTCTCGGCGAAACATTCGACGTCGTGACGGCATTTCGCTTCTTCCTGAACGCCGAGGATCAGCTGAAGCGGGATGCGCTGAAGGCGATAAATGAGCATCTGAAGGAAGGCGGGCGGCTTGTGTGCAACGTTCACATGAATGCGACTTCACCCATCGGTCTGGTTTGCCGGCTGCTCAATCGGCTGTTTGGACGCACAATTCGCAACACGCTAAGCGCAGCGAGGTTCAGGGAACTCCTTACCGCGTCGGGGTTCGTTGTCGAGGAGATGATACCTTACGGCTACCTGCCCCGGCCGGGTAACCTCTTGCCAAGGGCCTGTGAAGCGTTGATCTCTCCCTTCGAGAAGGCGTCCAGAACTCTTCACGTTCCTGGACAATTGGCGCAACATTTCCTGGTTATCGCGAGGAAGCGCTAAACGACAATCGCACACTCGAATGGCTCCGTGAAAACGGCCGGAGCCGTTTGGCTGGCGAGCGACTCACCCTCCGAAAGGGACGGCGCGGTGTCGTTCGCACTGCCGGGAACCCGACTCCGCAGCCTTCCCGCATTCCTTAAAACGGCAGTTTTCCCCCGATTTAATGCGTCGGAACCGGGTTTTTCTGGGCGGTGCCACGATTTCGCTACATTTTGACCGAAGGCCACGTACGTTAGTGGGGCGTAAATTAGAAGGCAAAGAGGGATACGCTCCTGAAAACCCAAAAATTGACCGTGGCCAGTGAGGCCAATGAGCTTGCGCAACGATTCCTCACCGGAGGTCGCAAGCGATGAGCTCCGGAAGGATACGTTCGCCCGATCTGCGTGGCGCCATGCTTGGCGCCGTGCCCGGGCTGGTAGGCGTCGGCGTCTTCTCGGCGGTCATAAACCTTCTCGCCCTGACCGGCTCCGTCTATATGTTGCAGGTCTACGACCGCGTTCTGCCTTCGCAGAGCGTTCCGACACTTGTCGGATTCACGATCGGAATGCTGGGTCTTTACGCGGTCTACGGATTGCTGGATTTCGTGCGGCTTCGCCTCCTGGTTCGAATAGGCAATCGTCTCCATAAGAATCTGCAGCAAAGGGTCTTCGGCCTGTCGCTGTCCTTACCGCTCATCGGCGGGCAGGACGCGAACCGGATACAGCCGCTGCGTGATCTGGATCAGATCCGCGGCTTCCTTTCAGGATTGGGGCCGACCGTCATCTTCGACGCGCCGTGGATACCGTTTTATCTGCTGATCATCTATCTTCTGCATCCTGCGCTCGGTCTGCTGGCAACAAGCGGCGCGATTATTGTCGTGCTGCTCACGGTGATAGCGGAAGTCCTTGGCCGCGCATCGGCGGCGCGTGCGTCCGAGACGCTGGTGTCGCAACGCAATCTTGCCGATTCCGGCCGCCGCAACGCGGAGGTTGTGCGCGCGATGGGCCTTTCCGGGCGGCTTGCCCGTCGCTGGAGCGAGATCAACCACGCTTATCTCGCGCACCAGGAACGGCTTTCCGACATTGTCGGCGCCACCGGTGCGCTCTCGAGGGCGCTGCGGATGGCCTTGCAGTCCTCTGTTCTGGGACTGGGCGCCTATCTCGTGATTGGCGGGGAAGCGTCGCCAGGTGTCATCATAGCATCGTCGATACTGCTG
Source organism: Mesorhizobium sp. B2-4-19 (assembly GCF_006441315.1). NCBI lineage: Bacteria > Pseudomonadati > Pseudomonadota > Alphaproteobacteria > Hyphomicrobiales > Phyllobacteriaceae > Mesorhizobium > Mesorhizobium sp. B2-4-19. The sequence continues at coordinate 80,945 of NZ_VFUV01000023.1, forward strand.
GGTCGCTCGTTGGCTCCGGTTGACGCTGCGCTCGCAAATTGGCGAGGCTTCGCGGCTTTCCGGCAAAGCTATTCCCAACTGGCCACGGCGCTGGCTGTCGTCGGTGGGCATGAAGAAGTCATGGAACTGCCGCGCCCGCAGGCGGCGCTTGCGGTCGAGGACCTGACAATAGCGCCGCCGGGCCAGCAAAAACCGACGGTGGCCAACGTCAGCTTTACCCTGTCTGTGGGCGCGGGTATGGCCATTGTCGGCCCGAGCGGTTCTGGAAAAACGACACTTGTGCGCGCGCTGGTGGGCGTGTGGCAGCCACTTCGCGGAAGGGTAAGGCTGGACGAAGCCTCGCTCGACCAATGGAGCCCGGAAGAGCTTGGTGCTCATGTCGGCTACCTACCGCAGGACGTCGAACTGTTTGACGGGACGGTTGCCGATAACATTTCGCGATTTGGCGGCAAGGACGACGCCAAGGGCGTGCTGGCGGCTGCCAGGGCCGCCGGCGTCGACAAGATGATCATGCGGTTGCCGAATGGTTTTCAAACACGCGTAGGCGAGGGCGGGGCAGCCTTGTCGGCCGGACAGAGGCAACTCGTTGGGCTTGCCAGGGCACTTTATGGCGACCCGTTTCTGGTCGTCCTGGACGAGCCGAATTCAAACCTGGACGTCGATGGTGATGCTGCCCTGGCCGGCGCCATCCTGGGGGTGCGCCGACGTGGAGGCATCGTCATCATTGTTGCGCACCGTCCTTCTGCCCTCAGCAATATCGACAAGGTACTCGTCATGTCGAATGGGATGCTTCATTCCTTCGGCTCGCGCGAGGAGGTCCTGGCCAATGTCATCCGGCCCTTCCCGACCCCTGCCGAACGGCAGGCGTCGGTTGTTCCGATGCAGAAAGGGGTGAGCGGTCATGCGTAAGGTGCTGTTTCATGTCTGACGCGACGATGGTTTCGTATGCTCCGTTCGATAACGGAAGGGCCGAGGCGAATTCGGTCGAGGCGCGCGATGATATCAGGGCCAACCTGATCCTGGGCGCGGCGGTCACGGCCATGTTGGTTGTCGGCGGCGGGCTTTGGCTCGGTTTGACCAAGATCGCCGGCGCGGTGATCGCGCCTGCCACCGTGGTGGTCGAAAGCAACATCAAGAAGGTCCAGCATCTGACGGGCGGCACGATCGGGGGCATCTTCGCGCAAGATGGGGACCATGTGCGGGCTGGCGATGTGGTGGCAAGGCTGGATGACACGCTGACGCGGGCCAACCTGCAAATAATCAGCGAGGATCTTGATCGCACAACCGCCCGGCTTGCACGGCTGGAGGCTGAGCGGCAAGGCCTGCCGGAAATGCAGCTTCCGTCCAGCCTTCAAGAACGGATGGGCGACCCGGAACTGGCTGCACTGGTCAGAGGAGAGCGCACCCTTTTCGAAAGCCGCGCAACGGCGTTGACGGGGCAGAAGGCACAGTTGCAAAGCCGCTCGAGCCAACTCGAACGCCAGATCGATGGCCTCAAGGCGCAGCAGGCCGCGGAAGACCAGTCCGTGGTCCTGCTCGACGGAGATCTTGGCGATGTCCAGGCGCTCTTTACCAAGAAATTGGTGTCCAAGGAGCGACTGAGCAACATCAGATTGGATGCCACCCGAGCGCACGGAGAATCAGGACGCCTCGCGGCCGCGGTCGCTGAGGCACAGGCCAAGATTAGCGAGACCGAACTGCAAATTCTTCAGCTGGATGAGCAAAGGCGCAGTGAAGTAACGAGCGAACTTCGTGAAACCGAAGCCAAGCAGACCGAACTCAGCGAGCGCAAGGTCGTGGCGCAGGACGAACTGACCAAAACCAACATCCGCGCTTCGCAATCGGGAACGGTGCAGGAATCGGCTATCCACACGATCGGCGGTGTGATCGCTCCGGGGGAGGTGATCATGATGATCGTCCCCGACACCGACAACCTCGTCGTCGACGCGCTGATCCCCCCCTCGCGCATAGATGACGTTCGTCCAGGCCAGCACGTCTCGATCCGGTTTCCGGCCTTCGATGCCGGCACCACGCCTGCTTGCCAGGGATCGGTCAAGCGCATCTCGGCGGATCTGATCAAGGATCAGCAAAAACAGCTTTCGTATTTCTCGGCGCGCATCAATGTCGAGAACAAGGCGGCCTGCCTGACCGATGCCAAAGTGCTCAAACCTGGCATGCCGGCAGAGGTTCACATAAGCACCGACGAACGCAGCGTCTGGTCTTATCTGCTGAAGCCGCTCACGGATCAGATGTCCAGGGCTTTCCGCCAATGACGTGACGAACTGTTGGAAGCGAGCCGAAAAATACGATCAGCCAGCTCCTCCTACGACGCGGTGAGCGCCCTGCGGCGGACACGGCGAGCGGTGCGCACCGCTCGCTCCGCCGTCACCGGACCCTTCTTGGCCACATCGTTCGTATGTGGTAAGGCGTTCGTGGTGCCACGGAGCCTCTCATAGGGCAGCAGTTCCCTGATCCGGGCGTTGAGCGATGCAATTTCGGCCCGCAGGTCTTCGCATTCCTGCCGGCGGATATCGAGTTGTAGCTGATCGGATGCCTGCTGCAGCGAAAGCTGTGAGAAATTGGCGGTTGTCTTCGAAAGGTTCATCTTGTCGGTCTCGGCCTCCTTGGTGAGGGCCGCCAACCTTTCGTCCGCCACCTGTTTTTCCGCCACCGCGTCGCTCCATTGAAGCTTGAGCCTGGCGATCTCGGCCGATGCCTCGCTGTTTGCGTTCGAGGCGACCTCCAGTCGCGAATGGAGGTTCTGAATCTCAGAACGCAATCCTCGGATCTCGGCGCGGCTGCGTTCGAGTCCGGCATCCTTGTCCGCCTCCATGATCCTGGCGGTTTCCGTCACTTCCGACAATTTCGCCTGGGTGGCCTCGAGCGCGGTGTGGAGCCGTGCCGCTTCCTTTTCGCTCTTGCCGAGCGCGCCAAGTACTTCGGAATTTCGCGCGGCTTCGTTGGCATGGATCGTAGAGAAGGCGTCCAGCCGGTGCCGCGCCTCGTCCTCCCTCTTCAGCGCCTTTTCCAGGTCGATCGACAGGCTGACATTCTTTTCACGCAGCAGTTTGTTTTCGCGCGCGCGCCTGTCGGCCTCGACGGTTGCGGCGGCAAGCGTGTTTGTGAGGTCTCCGAATTCCGCTTGGTTCTTGGCGTTGGTGTTCGCGGCTTCCACAAGCTCCAGCCTTGCCGCAGCCAATGCGCCACGAAGCGCCTCGGCGTCCTGAACCAGGCTTGCCTCGCGCTGCTGCAGGGCCTCCACCATGCCTTCACGCTCATGCTGCCTTCGGGTCAGGTCATTGAGCTTGTCCGACAGGCTCTTTTGCTCCGCCGTCAGGTTTAGATTGGCCAGTTCCAGTTCGTTGGCGCGGAGAATGTCGGCATGAAGGATGTGAAAGAATTCGAAGGTCAGTTGATGTGTGCTTGCGATCTCGGACAGTTTCGCGTTGATCTCCTCGAAATGGAGCTTCGCATCGCGAAACAGCCCGTCAAAGGAACTCAGGGCAGCCATACGGCTCTGCGTGTGAGAGGTCAGCCGCCGCACGGGTTCGGGAGTGCCGGCATCTTCGGCGCCAGCATCATCCTCGGTTTGCGCGCGGTCGCCCTGTTCGCTGTTGTCGTCTGGTATGGGCGGCTCGTCCGCTGCATCGTCCATTGCCAGCGCCGACAGGTCATCCAGGCCAAGGCACTCGTCAACGGCATCAGCCAAGTCAGCTTCGAGATCCTCGAATGACTTCTCCACATTGCTGTCGGCACGTCTGATCAGATCTCTGAACTTCATGCCCTGCATCCCCCTTCCGCATGCCTGGACCCAGCAAGGCTCGGGCTGAGCTTCCTTCTGTATCGAGAGATCAGTTCGGCGTCTTCGTTCAATCAAACGATGCCGGGTGCCGGCGATTCAGCGCCTTAACGGCAACGAGTCTTCGGTTTGGCGGTCGCCGATCACCTCCACCCACCTTTGTGACCCACGCCAGGATGGCTTTTGCGTCGCGCGATCCTTCTCGTGTTCATCTTGGCGTTTTTCGTCGCGTGGACCCCAGCGCCGCTCGCTTTCCGGCACGCGAGGCAGTCGGAAGCGCTTTCGCGTGCAAACCCCAGACAGATCAAGCGGCCCGACAGCCTCTTATAGGGGGCATCAGGCGGCCGGGCCTAACCGGCTGTTGGGTGTGTTTTGGTTTGCCGGCTGCCTCAACATGCGCCTGGGCCAACGGAAGCGCATCATTCGAACGAACTGTTCGTCGGGCGGCAAACTCCGCCACCTGGACCCACGCCACTTCGCAGCATGACGGTTTCTGGTCGCGATTAAGGCCGTAGGCTCCTTCGAATGAACGATCAGCCCGTAATCAAGGCGGGATATCTTGCTTTCTACGGCGATATGGCCGGAATTCTGCAGGTCAGGGGGGCAAAACCATGTGCGGCATCGTTGGAATCGTCGGCCACGCGCAGGTTGCGCCGCTCATCGTCGATGCGCTGAAGCGGCTGGAGTATCGCGGCTATGACTCGGCCGGCGTCGCCACCATCGAGCATGGCGAACTCGCCCGCCGCCGTGCCGAAGGCAAGCTGATCAACCTCGAACGCCGGCTCAAGGACGAGCCGCTCGACGGCACGATCGGCATCGGCCACACGCGCTGGGCCACTCACGGCGTGCCCAACGAGACCAACGCGCACCCGCATTTTTCCGACGGCGTCGCCATCGTCCACAACGGCATCATCGAGAATTTCGCCGAGCTGCGCGACGAACTGGTCCGCGACGGCTATGCCTTCTCCTCGCAGACCGACACCGAGGTCGTGGCGCATCTGGTGGCGCGCGAACTGGCCAAGGGGCTGAAGCCGGTCGAGGCCGCGCACCGGGCGCTGAAGCGGCTGGAAGGCGCCTTTGCGCTGGCCATCATG
>NZ_VFUV01000024.1:0-80556 GCF_006441315.1 Mesorhizobium sp. B2-4-19
ACCCAGAACCAGTGGCCCCCCCTCCACCTCGACAAACCGCGCCCCGCTATCCGCGCCGCCAGATACCGCCCCGCCTCGACCCGCACCGCCCGGTCACCCCTGCGGTGCAGCACCAGCGTCCTGGCCGAGACTTTTGACAGCAGCGGCCGCACGTCGGCGTCGCGCAGCGCCTGCAGCAGGCCGGCGACGGCGCCGAGGCTGGAGGCGGCCCGGGTGGTTGGCAAAACGGCGAGATCAAATGCTGAAGGCCGGAAAAAGCGGCAAGATGGTCCTCGGTGGTCTGTTGCTCATCACTGGACTGTTGATTCTGAGCGGGGCGGACAAGCGGCTCGAGACATTTTTGGTCGACCGCTCCCCGCAATGGTTGCTTGAGCTGTCCTCGCGCATCTGATGACATGGCGAGCCTGGAATGCATCGAGGCCCGCCAATGTCGGCCTTCCGTCAAGTCACCACGTCGGATCGTGGAGGTTAATGGTCCGCTCTCATATTTCCCCGGCGACAAGCGGACCTACTCCTCCCGGCCCATTTGAGCATTCCGGTCAAAAGGACCCTAAATCCAAAAGCTGTAGTGGGAACATCGCACGGCCAACAGCGTTCGGGTCACAGTGCCAAGCGATATGGATAGCGAACGCGGAGGCTCAAATGTTCGGTCTGCTGCAAGTCGCGGCCGTAATGATCGTCGCTTTACCCACGGCTTTGTCGGTCGCACATGCCTTGGAGCTTCCGGGCAAGATGCGGCTCGATGAGCGCACATATCGTGCTGTGCAGCACATCTACTATCCTGGCTTTACGATCGGTGGCGCCGCCGAACCTCTGAGCATAGTCGTGACCGGTCTCATGCTATTCCTGGCACCATTTGGAACCGCCGCTTTCTGGATTATCCTGATCGCTTTTCTTGCCATGCTGGCGACGGTTGCGATTTATTGGATCGCAATTCACCCGGTCAACAAATACTGGATGGAGGGCGCGGCATTGGGGGCGTCCGGCGCAGCCTTCTTCGAGGTTGGCGAGAAGGGTGATGGTCCGAAGCCGCGCTGGACGGAACTTCGTGATCGTTGGGAATATGCCCATGTCGCGCGGGCCGTTCTCACAAGCATCGGCTTGCTGGCTTTGGTGATCTCGCTCGTCGTCCAGGGGTAGGCCGAGCGAAATCAATAGCGCCCGGAGCCGCGCCACCCATCTCCGTAAAGCCTCCAGCCTATTCTGCCCCGATCGTGCTGGCTGCGCTGCGGGGGGAAGTGCATGCATTGTGCGGCATCATGGGCGAAGCCACCACCGGAACCAGAAGCTAAAGCCGCACGTTCCACGCTGGCGGAGGTTCACGTTTAGCCCAGGGAGCGTGCAGATGGTTCGTCAAGTCGCAATCGCTACAGCACTCGTTGGCCAGTTTACTGTTTCGGCCTTTGCAGCCACGGAATATTGGGTGGCGAAAGATGCCGTGTCAAAGCAGTGCGAAGTGGTCACCAAGAAGCCAGACGGAACCTTGGTCATAGACCTTGCGAAGACCACGTTTAAGAGCGAGGCGGAAGCGAACGATGCATTGAAAAAAATGCCAAGCTGCAAGAAGTGATCTCGACTGCGCGCTAGGTACGTTCGCGTGACGCTGTTCAAGCTGGTCATCGCAAGCAATCGGGCAATTGACGATCTCCGCATCGCGCCTAGCCAACTCCCTTGGAGCGAGAAATGTCACCGGTCAATACATCACAAGCCATCGCACTTCGGAACCGCTTCGCGGCGTCCCTGCCGCCGGGCATGGAGGCTGAACCATGTGCCGGACCTGCCTCTCCTGGTATGTGCGCTGCGTCGCCCCCTATTTCGTCCATGCCGGCTGTTCGGCCGGCGCATTCACGCGGATGCGCAGTCGCGTCATCCCGCGGGCGCGGGGTGTCGTGGTCGAGGTCGGCTTCGGCTCGGGCCTCAACCTGCCCTGTTACGACGCCGCCAGGGTGGAGCGGCTGGTCGGCGTCGACCCCGACGGCACCATGCTCGGCCTCGCCGCGCCCCAAGAGCCGCGCCATGCCGTTCGCCGTCGAATGCATCCGGGCCGGCGGCCAAAGCCTGCCCCTGGCCGATGGCATCGCCGACACGGTGGTCGTCACCTATGCCTTCTGCACCATCCCGGACCGAGGCCGCGCTGAGCGAAATCCGCCGCGTGCTGAAGCCGACGGGCCGACTGATCCTCATCGAGCACGGTCAGGCCGAGGGACCGCGCTGCCGCCGCTGGCAGGAGCGCCTGAACCGGCTGTGGGGATCAATTGCCGGCGGCTGCCACCTCAACCGCGATCCGCTGCGACTGATCGCGGGGCAGGCTTTCGCCTGCTCGAAGTGCAGCATGGCCGGTTTCCCCTGCCCCTATGGCAGTTGGGCAGCCACCACGCCGGCATCGCGGCGGCGAGCTGACCGGGCTTCACCGGGCGCGCGTTCATTTGGCCGCTAGCCTTGCAGGGAACCCAGCCTGCAGCCTGCCCGGCCCAGGGTCATCTTGCCCCGAGCATCGATGTCGCGCCGGACTTGCCTGCCGCCATGGCCGCCCTCACAGCGCCAGGCTCCCCTGCTCCGCCTCCTCGGCATCGGGGTCGCCGGGGGCGGTGGCCCAGGCGAGTTCGACCAGCGTCACGGTGCGCTTTCCCGTGCCGTCGAGCTGGCAGACGATCAGCCCCTGCTCCTCGATATAGGTCAGCAGGCGGCGGGCGCGGCGCAGCGAGTGCGAGCCATAGGCGCGCGCGATCGCGGCGTCGCTCGGACACGGCCAGCCTTCCTTCGCCGCCCGCGCGATCATCATGAACACGCCCTGCATGTCGTCGGGCAGCAGCGAGGCGCGCACGGAAACGTCCCGCCATGCGTCGTCCTGCGTCGTTTCGGAGCCGAGGCCGGCGCGGGCGCGCGTCAGCATGCGGCGGAATTCGGCGAGGTCCGGCACCACCGAGGCCAGGCCCTCGATGCGGCAGCGCACCACGAATTCCTGGTAGAGCACGCCGATCACGCGAAAACCCGCATCGGGCTGCGCCAGGATGGCGCGCAGCACGCGGTCGACCCGCTCGCGCCGCTCCGCCAGGTCCTCGGCGCTGATTTGCGGCTCCGCCGGTTCGGGGCGGATTTCCAGCGCCGCCGATTTCGCCGCCATCAGCTGGTCGAGCAGGTCCGGCGACGCCACCCGGCGCGGCGTGCGCGCCGTCTCGGGCGGCGGCGCCGCCAGGATGATCGCGCGGGCATCCTCCAGCGCTGCCTCCGGCATCGCCATCAGCCGCGGCGTGCCGTTGCGCGGGCTGGTGTCGGTCGGGCCGATGCGCAGGCCGAGCGGCCGGCGCGACAGCGCCGGCCCCAGCGCCATGAACTGCCCGCGCTCCAGGTCGCGAAAGGCTTCCGCCTGGCGCCGCTCCATGCCGAGTAGATCGGCGGCACGCGCCATGTCGATGTCGAGGAAGGTGCGGCCCATGAGGAAATTGGAGGCTTCGGCCGCGACATTCTTGGCGAGCTTGGCCAGACGCTGCGTGGCGATGATGCCGGCCAGCCCGCGCTTGCGGCCGCGGCACATCAGGTTGGTCATGGCGCCGAGCGAGAGTTTGCGGGCTTCGTCGGAAACCTCGCCGGCCACCGCCGGCGCGAACAGCTGCGCCTCGTCCACCACCACCAGCATCGGATACCAATGGTCGCGCGCGACCTCGAACAGCCCGCCGAGGAAGGCGGCGGCGCGGCGCATCTGGTTTTCGGCGTCGAGCCCTTCGAGGTTGAGCACGGTGGAGACGCGGTGGATGCGCGCCCGCTCGCCGGCAGCCTGCAGGCCGCGCTCGGTATGCTCCTCGGCATCGATCACCAGATGGCCGTAACGCTCGCCGAGCGACACGAAGTCGCCTTCGGGATCGACAATGGTCTGCTGCACCCAGGGCGCGCTCTGTTCCAGCAGCCGACGCAGAAGATGCGACTTCCCGGAGCCCGAATTGCCCTGCACCAGAAGGCGGGTCGCCAGCAGTTCCTCGAGATCGAGGTTCGCTGGGGCGCCCGCCATGGTGTGTCCCATCTCGATCGCAACGGTCATGTCTCGACTCAAAAAGGTCTCCTGCGCGGCATGGGGCTTAGCAACCCAGGCGCGGCCCGTCGAGCACCGATGGCCGACGGCCCGGTGTTGCGCACAGTTGTGAAGAAAGGGCCGGCAGGAACGGCCGCCGTCAGCCGCCCCTGTGGATAGTAACCACTCATTCACCATGGGCGGCCGTTGCGGTTGCGGAGGCCGGCCATCCGTTTAGCCTGACCTTGCATCGCGCCCCAACGGGATGCACCCCAACGCCCCAAACGGCGGCCGGCGTCTTCAAGTTTCGTTTCTGTATGCGCCGGTCGTCAGTTTTGTCAGTTACAGCGCCGCACCTTGCCGCGGCATCGGTGCCAGGGGCGGTGCATCCAGCCCCTCGAAAGGGTCGCGCCAGGCGTCGATGGCTTCGAGCCGGCGATACCAGCGGTCGAGCGCGGGATAGTCGCCGAGCGGCAGGCCGGCGGCATCATTGAAGGGCAGGAAGGCCGCCATGCGGAAATCGGCATAGGAAAGCGAAGTCCCGACCAGCCATTGCCGGCCGGCCAGTTCCGCCTCCAGGATCGCGGCCCCCCTGTGGAACTCTTCCAGCCCCTCCCTGACCTTGTCCTCGTCGATCGGCCCGAGGCGATAGCGCTGCTTGGTGCCGCGCTCGAAATGCACGGTGTCGCAGGCGCGCATGAAATTCTCCTTGCCCCAGCTCAGCCAGCGGATCATGTCGGGTTCGTCCTCGCCGGTGCGCCAGAAGTCGGAACGCGCCGTGCGCGACAACCGGCAGGCTATGGCGTCGGCCTCCCACAGACTGCCGCCGGGCCATGCCAGGATGGGAATGGAGAGGTTGGGATTGAGCGGCCGGAATCGCTCCGCTTGTCCCGGCTCAAAGGGTGACGCGAATTCGAAGGCCACCTCGGCCTCGAGGTAACGCGCCACCGCGACCGCCAGGCGCGGATTGGGATTGCGGCTGAAATACAGTGTCATTTCGCCCACGGCCGGCGCGACCTTGTCATTCATGAGTGTCTCCTGGTCCTGGCGAACATGCCAGACCAAGGACGCATCCGGCAGGTGCAATCCGACAAAGTGTGGGTTGACCACCATCGATGGCGAGGCGACACTTCATCTCGCACCAAAGGCAGGAGGAATTGCGATGGACGAGCCCGAACGGTGGCGCCACATGTCGACGGCACCCAAGGACGGCAGCCGGATCCTGGTCACGGTCCGTCCCTCCGAACAGGGGCCGGCGGAAGTCGACCTCGCCTACTGGTCGCGCGGCGACCAGTTCGCCGGTGAAGGCTGGCGGGCATCGGATTCCTCGCCCGGCCGCGTCGTCGAATATGCCGAACCGGAGCTGAAGTGCTGGATGCCCATGCCCTCGGCGAACCTCAGCCGCGGCCGCTCGATGCCCGCCCCCTGGGAAGGCGACGACGCGCAACAGCTGGATGGCTCGGGGATTTAGCGAGCGCGGCCGGCGAAGCTGCCAATCTCCCCCTCGTGGGGGTTGAGGAGTGGTTCGTGCAGCGGACAGAAAGCCAATTGCTTGGCTTTCTGAACGACGAACGTCCGGCAGGACAGAGGGGGGCGCCGTAGAGCGCTAGCGTCAATCTAAAAGGCAGCCATGCCTCATACTCCATTGCCTCCTAAGAGCCGAGCAAACGCACGGTCCATGCGCAAAGTCATGACCGATGCCGAGTTAAAGCTCTGGAACGAGCTTCGCGCGCATAGGCTCATGGGCATGGGCTTTCGCCGGCAACTCCCGATCGCGGGCTATATCGTCGATTTTGCCTGTCCGCGGAAAAAGCTCATCGTGGAGCTCGATGGCTCGCAGCATGCTGATGCAAACCTTGCGGCCGCCGACGCGTCAAGGACAAAGCGCCTGGAACAGGATGGCTGGACCGTTTTGCGGTTCTGGAACGACGATGTGATCCGCGACATCGACAATGTCTGCCAGCATATTGTCATCGTGGCAGGTTTGGGCGGCACGGGCTGATAGCCCGGCGGGCCAGCGCCCCCTCTGTCCTGCCGGACATCTCCCCCACAAGGGGGGAGATCGGCAGCTTCCCTGCAAGCTCTTTAAAACAAAAATGCCGCCGTCGCCGGGTTCGGTCCGTTGCGGCCATCAGCCGAATCCATGCCCGCGATCGTCTTCAGGTCCTGCGCGTCCAGTTCGAAGTCGAAGACATCGAAATTGGCCGCGATGCGGTCCTGGCGGACCGATTTGGGGATGACGATCAGCCCTTGCTGGAGATGCCAGCGGATGATCGTCTGCGCGGCGGATTTGCCGTGCTTGCGGGAAATGCCCGCGATCGTCGTATCGCCGAGCAGCCGGCCGCTGCCGAGCGGGCTCCAGCTCTCCGTCTGGATGTCATGCCCGGCATGAAATTCCCGGAGCGCGCGCTGCTGGAAGCGCGGATGCAGCTCGACCTGGTTGGCCACCGGGACCACGCCGGTCTCGCCGATGATGCGTTCCAGATGGTCCCTGTTGAAATTCGAAACGCCGATCGACTTGATGCGGCCGGCCTGCTTCAGCTCGACCAGGGTCTTCCAGCCCTCGACATATTTGTCGCGGCTGGGCACCGGCCAGTGGATCAGGAACAGGTCGATCTGCTCGATGCCGAGTTTTTCCATCGTGTCGTCGAAAGCGCGCAGGGCCGCGTCGCGCTCGTGCGCGCCGTTGCGCAGCTTCGAGGTGATGTACAGCTCGCTCCTCGGCACGTCGGCGGCGCGGATCGCCTCGCCGACGCCCTCCTCGTTCTGGTAGCCCTGCGCGGTGTCGATCAGCCGGTAGCCGGCCTTGATCGCCCAGCCCACCACGTCGGCGGTGATGCCGTGATCGACCTGCCACACGCCAAGGCCCAGCTGGGGAATGGCGGTGCCGTCGTTCAGCGTGATCAGTTCGGTCATGGTCGGATCCTTTGCGAAGAAATGTCCGGGCGGTCGCCCGACCCAGCCTATCTAGGCACGTGCCGGACGACGACCAGTCGCCGGCGGATAAATTCGCCAGCGACTTCGCGGACTTGATGTCTTCGTCAGGAGAACCGGCTCATTTCGGCCGGCGCACCGCCCGCACCACCGAGGTGGATGTGCTGCCGCAGAACAGGCGGTCGCCACCGTCGGATTCCAGCCCCGAGACGGTCATGCCGGCAGGCATGTCGAGCCTCTCCAGAAGCTTGCCGGTTTTCGGGTCGACTCGGCGCAGATCGCTCTCGTCGCCCTCCAAGGTGGCGTGCCACAATTCGCCATCCACCCAGGTCACACCGGTGACGAAGCGGCTGGATTCGATGCTGCGCAGGATTTTCCCGGTCTCGGGGTCGATCTGGTGGATCTTGCGCTCGCGGTACTGCCCCACCCAGAGCGTGCCTTCGGCCCAGGTGAGCCCGGAATCGCGGCCGCCGCCGGGCGCCGGGATCGTGGCGAGCACCGCGCCGGTATCGGGATCGATCTTCTGGATGCGATCATTGGCGAGCTGGAAGAAATGCCGGCCGTCAAAGGCGGTGCCGGCATGTGCGGCGACATCGATCGAACGCAGCGTCTGACCGCTTTGCGGATCGAAGGCGTTCAGCCTGTCGCCCGAGGCAAACCAGACGTTGTCGCCGTCATAGCTCACCCCATGTATCCGCTCCACACCCGGAAAGGGTCCGTATTCGCGCAGGATTTCCGCCGGTGAATGCTTCATGTCTTGATCCTCGATTGTGGTCGTCATCCGCTGATCTTCGGTACGGGATTTGGGCGTGTCGAGATTCCGGTCAGACCGGCCTCACCTGAATATCGCCACACCTTAGCCGTTCGGCAGCGGCGCCGGGAGTAACAAGGTGGTCGTGAATCCGGCCACCGGCGGCGTCATCCAGCGGCGCGCCCGGCCATAACCGAAAGACTGCACCTTGCCGGCCTCGGCGAGCGGCTCGAGCGCCCGCTGCACGCTGCGCTGGCCGGTTCCGAGCGCCAGCGCCAGCGCCGAGCTCGACCAGGCTTCGCCATCGGCGAGCAAGGCCAGCACGGCGGCGTGCCGTTCTTCAATCGGCCGCGCCAGCACCATCACCGCGCGCGCCAGGCGCGGCGCCAGCGTGAAACCGCGCTTGGTGGCGCTGATGTCGGCCAGCGCGGCAAGCTCGGCGCGCAGCCGGCCGATCTCGACGCGCAGCCGGGCGCGGTGCGATTCATCGGCATGCTTGCCGCCAAAGGCCCGCGCCACGAGTTCCTCGCGCGAGACATCCCCGGGCCAGGCTTCGGCGAGTGCGCGCGCCAGCGCGAACAGCACCGGTCGGCTCGCCAGCGAGACTGTTCGGTCCCCGGCGCGCACGATGTAGCGAAAGGCATCGACGACCAGCGCCGGCGATGCCTGCAGCGCCTCGACCTCCTCGAGCAGCAACGGCCGCTCCGTGCCTTGGGTGATCAGCCGCGCCGCCGGCGTTTCCAGCGCCAGGGATGCGCTGTCGACTTCGGCCATGAGGCCTGGAATACCCGCCTGGCGGGCGGCGTTGTGCGCCCATTCCAGCGCCGCGCGCGCCGGCCGGGTCCGCAGGCGCCGCATGGCGATGCCGGCGACGGCGAGCTCATGCGCGGCCCGCGCGGCCGGCGGCAGCGGCGTCGGGTCGAGCCCGGCCAGCACATGCTCGGCCTCGTCGAGCCGGCCGATCAACAGCAGGCGCCGCACCTTGAGGTGACCGGCATGCGCCGCGTTCAGCCGGTCGCCATGCTTTTCCAGCGTCGTGCGCGCCGCGTCGAGTGCCTTGGCCGGCCAGCCCAGGTCACGCGAGACCAGCGCGATCTCGGCCTCGGCGACGGCGCATCTGGCGCGCGCGACGGCCTCCTTCGGGCTGAAGGCGCGCGCCGCCCGCCGCAACAGAAGCTTGGCGCGGTCGAAGTCGCCGAGCTGCGCCATGGCGATGCCGCGCAGCGCCAGCGCCGGCGCATCCTCGCGCAAGGCGACGCGGTCGAGCGCGCCGAGCGGATCGCCCGCCGCCAGCGCCAATGCCGCCGCGGTGATCAGCGAGTCCATGCAAATCCCGTCACACTTGTAACTCCCACCGCGGCACGTTTGCGCCCTAGCTTAAATCACCACCGCCGGTCAGCAAGCCGCAACGGCGCGATGGAGACCTAGCCAAGTGGCTGAGGCCGCCATCGGCACCGTTGACGCCAATTCCGGCACCCGCCAACCTGAGCATCTCAGGTATCAATAGTAAGCATCTCATTAGGGATAGTTGAAAATGCCTGCAACCGACAATCTCGAACACAGCGCACGGCCCCGCCACCCCTGCTGCGCCGGGCCGGACGATTCAAATCCCGTCGCGGATGTAACTCACCCCACCCCGCCTTATCGCTCTAGCCTGGATCCCAACGCGATCGCAGGCCGCGACGGCGCCATGACTGACAAAGGAGAAGACCAATGACCAAGCACATGACGATGAAGACGCCGCCGGTCGTTTCGCGACAGGAATGGGACGCCGCCCGCGAAAAGATGCTGGTGAAGGAGAAGGCGACGCTGCGCGCCAGGGACGCGCTGGCCGCCGAACGCCGGCGCATGCCGTGGATGGAAGTGGACAAGGCCTATGTGTTCGAAGGCCCCAACGGCAAGGCAAGCCTGCTCGACCTGTTCGAAGGCCGCCGCCAGCTGATCGTCTACCGCGCCTTCTACGAGCCGGGCGTCTATGGCTGGCCCGACCATGCCTGCCGCGGCTGCTCGCTCGGCGCCGACCAGGTCGGCCACCTCGCCCATCTCAACGCCCGCAACACCACGCTGGCCTACGCCTCGCGCGCGCCGCAGGCCGACATTGTCAGGCTGAAGGCGCGGATGGGCTGGGAGATGCCCTGGTACACGATAACCGACAGTTTCGACAAGGATTTCGGCGTCGACGAATGGCACGGCCACAACGTCTTCATCCATGACGGCGACCGCGTCTTCCGTACCTATTTCATCAACAGCCGCGGCGACGAGCAGATGGGCACGGTCTGGAGCTATCTCGATGCCACCCCGCTCGGCCGCCAGGAGATCTGGGAGGATTCGCCCGAAGGCTATCCCCAGACGCCGCTCTACAGCTGGTGGAACTGGCACGACAATTACGAAGCCGGCGCCGACAAGAAATGGGCCGAAGTGGCCGCCGCCGGCGAAGCCGCCTTCAGGGATAAGGGTGAGTAGCAGGGACTGGACAGGACAGCATTTCCTCTCCCCCGCCCTTGGCGAGGGAGAGGAGCCTAAGTCCTGATAGGTCGCAACCATTCAGGGAAAAAGATCATGAGCGACACCCACATAAGCGCCGGCAGCGTGCCCCCTGAAAACACCACCCTTGGCATCGCCGACTGGTTATGCCTCGCGGCGGCACCCACCTTCGCCCTGATGGCCTTGCTCTCCTGCCTTCAAGGCGGCGACGCGGCGATGCTGTGCATGGGCGCCTCGCCGCTGACCGGCCCGTTAACCGGGATGCCGGCCATGTATCTCCTGATGAGCGCCTTCCACCTGGCGCCCTGGCTGCGGGTGATTTCCGGCAGGCGCTAGCGGCCGGACCGGCACCCGACGACCTATGTTCAGCCGTGCGAGCACCCGCACCTGATTTCCCATGACGAGATCACTACGGCAAGGACTTTTCGTACCGCTGTTTGCGTTCATGCGGCCCATAAGCAACAGCTAATTGACAGTCTACGGGAAACGGCGCTCTCTGGGCCTGTACAGGTGGGTCGCAGCATCAGGCGGGCGATATCGACCGCCGGCGTCACCCTGGGGAGGATGCCATGCCAACCGTAATCGGCCATCACAACATCTCGAAAGACAGCAAGCACTGGCTCAGTTCACCCAAGCGCAAGGAGCTTTTCGGCTCGCTGGGGATCACCAACATCCGCACCTTCGTCGATCCGCAGAACCCGAAGCGTGTGGCCGTGATGATGGACGTGCCGGACATGGACAAGATGGCCGCGCTGATGCAAAGCAAGGCGGCCGCCGACGCTATGGCGCACGATGGCGTGGTGCCGGAATCGCTGGTGATCCTCGTCGAAGCGAAAGCGTAGCCGCGCAGATCAAGGCGCGGGATCTCTCCCGCGCCCACGCAATTACCTCAATTGCACTTCGGCTTGGCGCTGTTGCAGGCGTCGACGAGCTCGGCCGGCGGATCCCTGTGAAAGACGGTCTTGAACGATTCCAGCACGTTGGACTGCACCACCGGCAGCGACTGCACGCCGACCCAGGCCGGCGTAGGCTGCCCGATCAGCGCCTTCATCATCGCCATCGCCTCGGCTACGACCTGGTCATAGGGTCGCTGCGAGCCGGTTGCCTTGAGAGGTCCGCCCTTGGCGATTTCGATCGCCGACTGCAGGCCGAGATCGACCGAGGTGATCGGAATGTCGATGCCTTGCGCCCGCATCGAGGACAGCGTGTCCAGCGCCGGCTAGTCCCAGACCGCGAACAGGCCCTTCACATCCGGATTGCCGGTGAGGAAGTCGCCGGAGATCTGCGAGACTTTCGAGGGATCGGTGAAGTCGGTCTGCTTCATGACGATGTCGGGCCGGTTCTTCATCATCCACTCGCGGACGCCCTTGGTGCGCTCATTGGTGCTGAAATAGTCGACGCCGAAATTCACCAGGCCGATCGTGCCGCCCTTGGGCATGCAGGAGGCCAGGATCTGCGCCGCGATCTGGCCGTTGCCCTGGCTGTCGGCCAAGATCATCGAGGTAAAATCCCTTTGGAGATGAGAGGCCAACCGGGATGCTGTCCATGAACACCGGCTTGATGCCGGCCTCGCCCACTTTCTCTTTAGGTGCGGCGCGAAAGATAATCGCGAAGGCGATGCAAGCGCCGTTGAATCTCCAGCGTATCGAAGAGAAACGGGCCGCCGCCGGGTCTGTAGCTCGCGAGATCTATGACCACATCTTGAACAAGCTCATCGTCGGGATAGGCCGCGTCGAGCAACGATTCCAGACTGTTGGCGGCTGCCAGGCTGGTGTCCTCCCCGCTGACGAACCTTGTCAGCAGTAAGCTGAGGTCGTCCACGATGTCAGCCCTTCCCCGCGCCGAACCGCAAGCCGTCCATCAACAGCTTGACCAGCCGGCGCGAGCGGTCACGCCACTCCGGCGTATCGGGCGCGGAGTAGATGCCCGACAGGGCGTGCAGCACATCGGAAGCATCGACGTCGCCGCGGATGGTGCCGTCGGCCGTCGCCGCCTCGACCAGTTGCCGCAAGGCCTGCGAAACCCGCCCCGACGTGTCTGAAAACAGCGTCGAATTGGTGGTGAGCAGAATGCGCAGGCTGGTCGCCAGGCCGCGCTTGGTGGCGATGTAGTCGACGAAGCGCCGCATCCATTCTTCCAGCGCGACATCGGAGGGATGTTTCGCGGCAAGCTCGCCGGCGGCGGCGCACAGCGCCTCGACCTCGCGGCGGTAGACCACCTCGACCAGATGCTCGCGCGTCGGGAAATGCCGGTAGAGCGTGCCGATGCCGACGCCGGCGCGACGCGCGATCTCCTCCAGAGAGGCATCGATGCCGCGCTCGGCAAACACCGAAGCCGCCACCTCGACCAGCCGGTCGCGGTTGCGCCGGGCATCCGCGCGCAGCGGCTTTTCCTCCGCGGCGGTCTTCGTTTCGGCGATTGCGGACGGCTCGACGGCCAATTTTTTCTCCACATTGTGTCAGGGGCTTGAACCCGGCCGGGTCAGCCCCCACGTAATAAACGGAGGCACCTCCGCTTTAGTGGAGTGCCTTCATCATATAAGAAGGGGAACGGGTATGTCACGCCTTTCAAAGCCGCAAGCCACAGCTCCCCTGCCGGCCGGGGATTGACCAAGACGCCCTTGCCCTCCCCCGCCCCGACACCAGATCATTCCCCTCAGCGTCAAGCAACTGGAGCCAGACGCCCATGACGAAAATCCCCGTCCATCTCGATATCAACGGCCAGCACCACGAGTTGCAGATCGAGCCGCGCGTGACGCTGCTCGATGCCTTGCGCGAGCGGCTCGGCCTGACCGGCACCAAGAAGGGTTGCGACCACGGCCAGTGCGGCGCCTGCACCGTGCACATGGAGGGCGAGCGCGTGCTGGCGTGTCTGACGCTGGCCGCGCAAGCCGAAGGCCGCGCCATCACCACCATTGAGGGGCTTGCACGGGAGGGCGAACTGCATCCCGTGCAAGCTGCCTTCCTCGACCAGGACGCCTTCCAGTGCGGCTATTGCACGCCCGGCCAGATCATGTCGGCGGTGGCCTGCATCCGCGAGGGCCATGCCGGCTCCGACGAGGAAATCCGCGAATACATGGCCGGCAATCTCTGCCGCTGCGGCGCCTATCCGCACATCGTCGCCGCCGTCCGCCAGGCAGCCCAGGAGTTCGCATCATGAGGGATTTTTCATACCTGCGCGCCACTTCGACTGACGCCGCACGCCAGGCGGCTGCCCTGCCCGGCGCCATGCTGCTGGCCGGCGGCACCACGCTGATCGACCTCGCCAAATGCGGCGTCGCCGAGCCCGACATTCTGGTCGACATCACCCATCTCAACGGGCTCGACCGGATCGCTATCGACGAGCGCGGCGCCACCATCGGCGCGCTCGCCAGAATGGGCCATGTAGCCGACCATGCCGACATCAAGAGCCGCTTCCCCGCCATCTCGGAAGCACTGTGGCAGGCGGCTTCGGCGCAGATCCGCAACATGGCGACCATCGGCGGCAATCTGATGCAGCGCACCCGCTGCCCCTATTTCCGCGATCCCGCGAATTTTTCCGCCTGCAACAAGCGTGTATCAGGCAGCGGCTGTTCGGCCATCGGCGGCGTCACCAGGGGACACGCGGTGCTCGGCACCAGCGAGGCCTGCATCGCCATGTGTCCCGGTGACCTCGCCACCGCCTTGGTCGCCTTCGACGCAACAGTTCATCTGGGCGAACGCAAGCTTCTGGTGGATGACTTCTTCCTGCTGCCCGGCACCACGCCCGACAGGGAACACGCGATCGAGCCGGGCGAGATGATCACCGCAATCGCAATCCCCGGCTCCGCGGCAGCCCGCCGCTCGACCTATCTGAAGATCCGCGACCGGCAATCCTATGAATTCGCCGCGGCGAGTGCCGCTGTCGGCATCGAATTCGAAGCCGATGGCCGCACCATCCGCGATCTGCGCGTCGCGCTCGGCGGCGTCGCGACCAAGCCCTGGCGCGTCCGTGCCGTGGAAGACGCCCTGAAGGGCAAGGTGCTGGCGCCGGAAACCGTCCGTGCCGCCAGCCTGCTCGCCGTCGAAGGCGCCATCGACCATGGCGCCAACCATTACAAGATCGAGCTCGCGCCGCGCGTTGTCGCGCGCGCCATCCTCAAATTGGGAGAGACGGCATGACCGTTCACAACATCAGAGTTGGTGAATCGAAACGGGGCGACGCCTCAGACGGCACACTGGCGGAGGCCGTCGGCGGCCGGCTGTCGCGCGTCGACGGCCCGGCCAAGATCACCGGCGCCGCGAAATACGCGGTCGAACAGCATCTCGAAGGACTAGCTTACGCCGTGCTGGTCGAAAGCACGATCGCCTCGGGCAAGGTGCGCGCGATCGACACGGCAAGTGCTGAAGCCTCGCCCGGTGTCCTGCAGGTGCTGACCCCGGACACCATCATCAGCCTGAGGACCGCGTCGGACTGGTTCGGCACGCCGCCGCCCGACAAGCCCTATTGCCCGCTGGCGCGCGACGTCACCTTCTCGGGCCAGCACGTCGCGGCGGTCGTCGCCGAGACCTTCGAGCAGGCGGTCGCCGCGGCCGCCCTGGTCAAGGTCAGCTACGACGAGACGCCTTCCATCGTCGATCTCAGCGACGGCAAGGCCGGCGACGGCATTGCGATCGACGCCATGACCAAGGAATGGGGCGATGCGCCCGCCGCCTTCGCCGCCGCGCCAGTGCGCATCTGCGCCGCCTACAACACGCCGCGCGAATACCAGGCGCCGATGGAACCGCATGGCCTGATCGCGCGCTGGGAAGGCGATCATCTCACCGTGTGGGAGCCGAGCCAGTGGCTCGACGGCATGGCCCGCACCTATGCCGAATGGTTCGAAGTGCCGTTCGAGAATGTACGGCTGGTCTCGCCCTATATTGGCGGCGGCTTCGGCTCCAAGGCGCTGGCGCTGAGCCACGGTGCGGTGGCGGCAAGCGCCGCCAAAATGCTGGGACGGCCGGTGAAGCTGGTGATGACGCGGCCGCAGACCTTTACCGGCTATGGCGGCCGTGCCGCGACGCGCCAGACCGTGACGATCGGCGCCGACCGCGACGGCATGATCCAGTCGATCGTGCATCGCGGCGTCAATGAAACCTCCATCGACGGCATGTGGGTCGAGCCGCTGGGCTCGGTCACCTCGATCATGTACGCGACGCCGAATTTCTCCTCGAAGCAGAATGTCGTGCGGGTCAATTCCGTGGTGCCGGGCGCCATGCGCGCGCCGGGCGAAAACCCCTCGGCCTTCGGCATCGAAAGCGCCATCGACGAGCTCGCCTATGAGGTCGGCATCGATCCACTGGAAATCCGGCTCAAGAACTATGCCGAACAGGATCCGCACGCCAGAAAAGCCTGGTCGACCAGGCAGTTGCGTGAGGCTTTTGCCGTGGGCGCCGAACGCTTCGGCTGGTCAAGGCGCTCGCCGAAACCGCGCTCGATGCGCGACGGCAACCAGCTGATCGGCTGGGGCGTCGCCGCCGGCACCTACCCGGTGCGGCGCGCCTATGGCGAGGCTGTCGTGCGCATCCTGGCAGACGGCTCGGTCGAGGTCGAAAGCTCCTCGATCGACATGGGCCAGGGCACCTACACCATCCTGGCGCAGACCGCCGCCGAGACGCTTGGCGTGCCGGCCGACGACGTGGTGGTGAAGCTCGGTGACTCCCGCTTTGCCCGCGCCGGCGTCAGCGGCGGCTCGCGGCTGGCCGGCGTGATGACGGGTGCGGTTCACAAGGCCGCGACCTCGGCGCTCGATCAACTGGTGGGCCTGGCGATCAGCGATCCGCGCTCGCCCTTCCACGCGCTGCAGGCCAACACTCTGGTCGTCGCCAATGGCCGCATCGGCTCGCCGCGCGGCGAGGGCCCCGATGTCTCGATCGCCGAACTGCTCAAAAGCATCGGGCGCGACCGCATCGAGGCGACCGGCGACACCATGCCGGCCAATTCGACCGCCGAGGACCGCTACAAGAACTACACCACCATCGCCATGGCGTTGCCTCACACCGAGGGCGACTATTCGCGCCACTCCTGGTGCGCGCATTTCATCGAGGTGCGCGTCGACGAGGATTTCGGCACGGTGCGCGTCTCGCGCGTGGTGTCGGCGCTGGATTCCGGCCGGCTCTACAACCCCAAGCTCGCCGAAAGCCAATGGAAGGGCGGCATCATCATGGGCATCGGCCAGGCGCTGCTGGAAGAAGGCATCATGGATCGCCGCCATGGCCGCATCGTCAACAACAACCTCGCCGATTACCTCGTGCCGACCAATGCCGACATCCCGGACATCGAGGTGATCTCGGTCGGCATTCCCGACCCGCACTCCTCGGCGCTCGGCGGCAAGGGCGTCGGTGAGCTCGGCATCGTCGGTGTCGCGCCCGCGATCGCCAATGCGGTATTCCACGCGACGGGGAAGAGGATCAGGGACCTGCCGATTACCTTGGAGAAGTTGATTTAGACAGAGGCGTGGTGCGAGGCGCCCCCCTCTGCCCTGCCGGGCATCTCCCCCTCAAGGGGGGAGATTGGCAGCTTTGGCGCTTCGCCAACTTTACAGCCTTGATCATTGGCGGAGACGATGAAGCGAATGATCTCCCCCCTTGAGGGGGAGATGGCCGGCAGGCCAGAGGGGGGCGGCCAGGCGCAAACCTCACCACTCCAACCCGAACACCAGCTTGCCGAAGTGCAGGCCGCCGGCGGCCATGTGGGCGTAGGCTTCGGTCGCCTCGCCAGGTGAAAACACCTTGTCGACGACCGGCTCGATCCCGGCGGCGCCGATGGCGCG
This sequence comes from Mesorhizobium sp. B2-4-19, assembly GCF_006441315.1. Lineage (NCBI taxonomy): Bacteria > Pseudomonadati > Pseudomonadota > Alphaproteobacteria > Hyphomicrobiales > Phyllobacteriaceae > Mesorhizobium > Mesorhizobium sp. B2-4-19. The sequence goes on from NZ_VFUV01000024.1 coordinate 16,948, forward strand.
GGCGGCGTCGCGAAGGTCGGACACCGACCCGGTGTTGTTGCCGATCACCTTCAGCGCCTTGATGATGATCGGCAGCAGGTTGATCGTGGCCTCGGCGCCGGTGACGAAACCGATGGTGAACAGCGTGCCGCCGGGCGCGGTGGCGTTGATTGCGCGGGCGAAAGTGGCGGTGCCGCCGGTCTCGACGACGAGGTCGGCGCCGAGGCCGCCGGTCAGCTCCAGCACCTTGCCGTCCCAGTCTGATGTCGCGCGGTAGTTGATGAGATGATCGGCGCCCAGCGCCTTCGCTCGCTCCAGCTTCTCGTCCGACGACGAGGTGATGATGACGGTGGCGCCTGCGGCTTTAGCCAGTTGCAGGGTGAAGATCGAGACGCCGCCGGTGCCGAGCAGCACGACGACCGAGCCCGGCCCGACATTGGCGGCGCGGATGGCGTTCCATGCCGTGGTGCCAGCGATCGGCAATGTCGACGCCGCCTCGAAGGAGAGATGCGCCGGGACCGGCACGAGCGAATTGGCCGGCAGCGCGACATATTCGGCCAGCGACCCCGGCAGCGAGATGCCGCGCATCTGCGTCATCTCGTAGGGCCGCGGCCGGCCGCCGATCCAGCGCGGCTTGGCATGGGCGACGACGCGATCGCCCGTGCTGAAACTCGTAACCCCCTCGCCCAGCGCGACGATCTCGCCGGCGCCGTCGGCGACCGGGATGAGCGGAAAGCTCGGTCCGGGATAATTGCCGCTCGCCACCGCGACATCGACGAAATTGAGGCTTGCCGCACGCTGGCGGATCAGCACCTCGCCGCGCTGCGGTTCGGGGGTGGCGACGGTGGCGGCGCGGAAGGCGTCGAGCCTGGGTTGGCTCAGTTCGATGGCTTTCATGGTTTCACTCCGGTGAGGCGATTGATGGTTGAGTGAACCTATCTGCTGCGCTATTCCTGGATAATCGTTCCATTTTGCATTTGAGTAATGCGAGACATGCAGCAATCTCACGAACCGGCGGCCCTTGCCGAAATGGCGGCCTTCGCGGCAATCGCCGAGGCGCGCTCCTTCACCAGGGCGGCGGCGCGTGTCGGGCGCGACGCGACCATCCTGTCGCGGCGTCTGCAAGCGCTGGAGGAGCGGCTGGGGGTCAGGCTGCTGCATCGCACGACGCGCAGCGTGTCGCTGACCGAAGCCGGCGCCGAATTCCTGGTGCGCGTGCGCGCCATCCTCGCCTCCGTCGACGAGGCCGAGGCCGCCGCGTCGGCGCATGCCGACGGCAGCCCGCGCGGCCTGCTCAGGCTGGCGCTGCCCGGCACGTTCGGGCGCATGTGGATCGGGCCGCTGCTGCCGCAATTCCTTGCCGAATTTCCCGATATCCGCATCGAGGCCGAATTCTCCAACCGCTTCGCCGATCTGGTCGCCGAGAATTTCGACGTCGCCGTGCGGCTCGGCGCGCTGGAGGATTCGCGCCTGGTGGCGCGCAAGGTGGCGACGCGGCGCCGGCTGCTTTGCGCCGCCCCCGCCTATCTCGCCCGAAGAGGCAGGCCGCGGACACCGCAGGCGCTGCTCGAACATTCCTGCCTGGGGTTCAGCGGCTTCCAGACTTTTCCGGCCTGGGAGATGACCGACCGCGAGGGCCGGCGCGCACGCGTCGAGGTTTCCGGGCCGTTGGTCAGCGACGATGCCGAGGTGCTGGTCGAGGCCGCCGTGCAGGGCCTCGGCCTGATGATGAGCACCGACTGGCTGATCGGCCGCGAACTCGCCGACGGACGGCTGGTGCCTGTCCTGGAGGAGTGGACGCTGGCAGACGAAGGCGCGGTCTATGTCGTCATGCCCTCAGCCAAGGGACAAGCCGCCAAGACCCGCGCCTTCGCCGACTGGATCAGCAAGCGCTTTTCGCCGGAACCGCCCTGGCGGCAATGAAGTGCCGTCATTCGGTTCTCGCCATTCTCCCCACCTATCCTGGAAAATCCCAGTTCGACCGGTTCAGGACATCGCTGGGTGGAAGAATCTCTTCGGGCTTGAGCTCTCGGCGCTGCATCTCATCGGCGACAAATTCCTCACGTGGCCCCCACGCTCCACCACTGCCGATTTTTAGCGGGATTTTGTCCTGCGTCAGACATTGCGAAAGGTTTATGTCAAACGTACCCGGAGCCATGTCGAACCAGTCGCACGCCTCGCCGAGAACACTGTCCGTGCGCCCCATGCTCTCCGGGATTAAATTGCGGCCGAGGTGAATAGCCGGCGAATCTCCGGACTGACATTTCCCGCATATCGAGAGCTGCTCAAACGTGCCGCCCTTGGCGGCCCTGAAGAATAGGCCCTGCCCCGTTTGGTCGTTGCGGATATTTAGGGTTCGCCGTCCATCGGGATACGACGTTTCATCGTAGGTCCACGGATCGTGCCGCCGCAATGCCCTGACCGCACCTTGCCATTGCATGTGCATGGCAAAATCCGGCGGGCGCTTGACAGCGGTTGCGGCTTGAGGTGGCTGATGGTCGAAGTGCAGCCATTGGGCAATTTCCAGCAAATTGGCAGGCAGTTCGACCTCCTCGGCAGACACGGGGCGCCGCTCGAGTCTGACAATCGCCGTCGATTGAAACAGCGAGCCGTTCACAAACACCCTCGTGGCGATCTCGATACCATCGGCCGTCAGGCAACTCAGCCATTGCAGTTTAGGGGCCTGCTTGTCTGGATCGCGCCGCACAACTTCCCGCACGTCACATCGCTCGCCGGCATGCGTCTCGGTCTGGCCGGTTTCCGTTACTGCGCGAATTCGTTCGTAGGATGTCGACGTCTCACGGTTTACCGAAACAGAGGAATGGTTTGAATCCCTGCCGAATGAGACTGTTATTTGCTTTGCCGGATTTCCGTGGATGACAGTCCCCAGTTCGTCCACACGGACCCAGCCGTCATGATGTGTGACGATCTTCGTATGGGATCCGGCCGAATTTCCCGATGGTTGCACCGTCATCGTCGCGACATAGTCGGGGACATTGGCCGAGGGCGCATAGGGTATGTCGCCTGCCCACGCCGGAGAACTTGCCAGAACGAGGCCCGCCATGACCGGTAGTCGCATCATGGCTTCTCCCCCGCGTGCCACGCAGCTGCCGCCCGTACGATTCCCAGCAAGAGCGGCGATTTTGCGACGGCTGCGTGACTAGGCTCCGCTGGTTCTCACTTTCCCCCACCCTGCCCCTTCATGAACTGGCTGAGCAGATCCACCGGCAGCGGGAACACCACCGTGGACGAGCGCTCGCCGGCAATGTCGTGCAGGGCCTCGAAATAGCGCAGTTGCATGGCCTGCGGCTCGGCCGCCAGCATCCGGCCCGCCTCGACCAGTTTCGCCGCCGCCTGCTGCTCGCCATCGGCATTGATCACCTTGGCGCGCCGCAGACGCTCGGCCTCGGCCTGCTTGGCGATGGCGCGGATCATGCTCTCGTTCAGGTCGACATGCTTGATCTCGACATTGGACACCTTGATGCCCCAGGCGTCGGTGCGCTGGTCGAGGATCTCCTGGATGTCGCTGTTGAGCTTGTCGCGCTCGGCCAGCATCTCGTCGAGCTCGTGCTTGCCGAGCACCGAGCGCAGCGTGGTCTGCGCCAGCTGGTTGGTGGCGGCCATGTAATCCGCGACCTGGATGATCGCACGCTCGGCGTCGACGATGCGGAAATAGAGCACCGCGTTCACCTTCACCGAGACGTTGTCGCGCGAAATCACGTCCTGCGGCGGCACATCCTGCACCACCACGCGCAGGTCGACCTTCACCATCTGCTGCACGAAGGGGACGAGGATGATGAGGCCGGGACCCTTGACCCCGGTGAAGCGGCCAAGCGTGAAGACCACGCCGCGCTGATATTCCCTGAGGATACGGACAGCCGCCGACAGGAACATGATCACGACCAGCGCAACGACCAGATAGGCCACATAACCAACCATCATTGTCTTGCTCCATTCCTTGCCGCATCGCGCCGCCGCACGGTCAGCACGAGGTCGCTTATCTCGGTGACCTCGACGCTGTCGCCGGTAGCGATCGGTTCGTCCGCCCTTGCCCGCCAGCGCTCGCCCTGGGCGAGCACATGGCCCTCGCCGCCCTGCCAGTCGAGGATCTCGACCGGCAGGCCGCGCATCGCCTCGCCGCCGACGCGCGGCGGGTTCTTGCGTGCCGCCCAGACATAGGTGCCGGTCAGCAGCGCCAGCCCAAGCGTCAGCGCGGCGGCGGGGCCGATGACGGCCCATGACATGGCAAAGCCCGGCCCCTCCACCCTCAGCAGCATGGCGGCGCCGAACAGAAAGGCGGCCACGCCGCTGACGCCAAGCAAGACCGTGGGATTGAGGGCCTCGATGATGAGGAAGGCGATGCCGAGCAGCATCAGCGCAAGGCCGGTATAGTTGATCGGCAGGAGGTTGAGCGCATAGAGGCCGAGCACCAGGCAGATGGTGCCGATGACGCCGGGCGCGACCGCGCCGGGACTGGTGAACTCGAAGACGATGCCATAGACGCCGACCAGCATCAGGATGACCGCGATGTTCGGATCGGTGATGACCGAGAGAAGCCGGATGAACCAGCCGGGCTCCAGCATCTCGACCGGCAGCCCCTTGGTCGCCAGCACCACTTTTTTGCCGGCCACGTCGACGGTGCGCCCATCGGCCAGTTGCAACAGTTCCGCGGTGTCGTGGGCGACGAAGTCGATGACATGCTCCTGCAGCGCCGCATTGGCCGACAGGCTTGCCGCCTCGCGCACCGCCTTCTCGCCCCAGTCGCCATTGCGCCCGCGCAGTTCGGCGAGCGAGCGGATCAGGGCGACCGCGTCATTGGTCACCTTGGCCATCATCGCGTCGCCCGCCGGCCGACCGTCCTCACCCTTCCGATCGTCTTGGCCCTTCTGGTCGCCCTGGTTCTTCTGGTCGCCCTGGTTTTTCTGGTCGCCCTTGTCGCCGCCCGGGAGCGACGGCAGCCCGCCCATCTCGACCGGCGTCGCCGCGCCAAGATTGGTGCCGGGCGCCATCGCCGCGATATGGGTGGCGTAGAGGATATAGGTGCCGGCACTCGCCGCATGGCCTCCGGCCGGCGCGACATAGCCGATAACGGGCACCGGCGAGGCCAGGATGTCGGCGATCATCTCGCGCATCGAGGTGACCAGCCCGCCGGGCGTATCGAGTTGCAGGATGAGGACTGCGGCGTCCCGCTTTGCGGCGACATCGAGCGCTTCCTCGAGTTGCCTGGTGCTCGCCGGCCCGATCGCGCCCTCAATGGCGACGCTTAGCGCAACCTTCTCGCTCCCAGCCGAGGCGAAGGGAGGAAATGCAGCCGCGGCGACAAAAGCCGCGGCAAGAAAGGCCACCCGCGCGAAGGACACGCTCAAAGCTCCATGGACTCAATATGGGTGGTGTCCCTGCGAAGTCCAATGGGGAACTGATGGCGCCGATTGGCGAAGGCCGATGTGACGGCGAATCGCGTTTCCCCGCGCGGCAAGCGCGCGCGGGGCGTTCGGCGACGCGCCGGTGTTGCATTGTCCCGCGCCTGACGTCTTGGGCAGGATCGTACTGGAATGGCCCTGGAATGCGATCAGCCGCAGCCGATCGTCAGGAAATCGCTGATTCCTCGGCGAGGCGGAGATTGGCAGCCTCAGCCGGCCCGCACTATGATCCGGGAGCCGCGACGGGCGTGCCAATATCCGCAATGAGTTTGACCAGATCGGCCTGGCGGCGCGTGCCGGTCTTGGCGAAGATGCGGTTGAGGTGGGTCTTCAGCGTGTTCTCGCCGATGCCGAGCGACAACGCGCTTCTGGACGCGGACAATCCGCTGCCGATGCGCAGCAGTACCCGCGCCTCCGCCGGCGTGAGATCGAACAGCGTGGTCAGAACGGCCTCCGGCAGTGGCGAAGAGGACGTCGTGGTCGAGACGAAGACAGCGGCACAGGCAGGCCGGAAAGCCGCGCGCGCGGTGCCTTCGCTCAGCGGCAGCACATAGGCGACGGCGGGCGGCTGGCCCGGGGCCGAAATGGGCAGACCGATGCCGCGTGACCCAAGCGAGCCATCCGCGTCCGCGGCGCCGGCGATCGCTTCCAGCAAAGCGCGGGCAACCGCCGGATTCTCCGTCTGCAGCACACCGTTCCTGGAAAGAATGGGCCCATGTCCCGAGAGCATCAGTTCGGCGGCTCCATTGGCGTGGAGAATCGTGCCGTTGGCGCCGGTCAGAACGACCGGCACGGCGAGATGGTCAAGCGCCGCGCGATAGAGATTGGCGGCCATGCGGGCCTGATCGAGCAGATCGCCGATCAGCGACGCACGGCGCAGATGCGGCGAGAGCATTGCCAGGAAGCGCTGCTCCTCGGCCGAAATCATCCCCCTGCTTGCCCGCGTGGTGCAACCCATGAGCCCGATCCGGTCCGGCGTATGAACGAATTTGGTGATGCAGCCTTCACGCAATCCCTGCGGTTTGGCCCAGTTCTGAAAAAAGGCCGTCCGCTGGAGGTCGGCTTCGCTCATATGCGACAGTGTCGCGACGGGCGTGTCGATATCGCCGACGACCGCGGCCTTCAGCCCGGGAATCGCATCAAAGTCATAATCCTCCTGAAGCACGCGCATCCGCTCCGGATCCCACGGCGATTGGGCCGCGAAGCGGCCGTGATTGCCGGCGGTGCTGGCAAGCGCGATGGTGGCATAGGCCGCATCCATGGCTTCGGTGATGCGGACCATTACCCCAGTCCACCCGTCGGGGTTCAACACGCAGTCGTAGATATCGCCGACAATCGAATAAAGGACTTCGCTGCTCAGCCTTTCCACTGTTTCTCCTACACCCCGGCATGCCCGCCCCTGCCATGATGGATGGCGGGCAAAAGATGAAACCAGCAATTTTGTGCGGCGGGGTCGGTGCAAGGACGCCGACCCTGTCTGGACGATTTTGCTGGCGTCATACTTTCGGGTGACGCCAAGCGTGATTGAGCTCGACTAAAGGTCCAATTCGATCCGTTGAACGCTTGGCGACCTATGTCGCTGGTTATTCCTGGAATGGAAAGCGCCGCGTTCGATTTTTTTGCGACTGCGGGTTTAGCGGGGGCGCTTCCTTGTCAAGAAAGACGGTGTTCTCATCGACCGATTTGCCGCCGCATCTTGGCGAACGCGACCTTTTTTCCCTCTGGCAGGACATCCATGTCGCAGAGATCTGGTCGGTCGAATACGGCATATCGGAAAAACTGCCTTTCCAGGCCGCGATCGAAGCCACCGCCGTCGGATCGCTGGTGCTTGGCCAGATGGCCGGAACGATCCGCAAGGCGACGCGGAAGGCGAGCAACATCGCCGATGACGGCAATGACGGCTACCTGCTGCTGATCAACAAGGCCGACACCGTGCTGAGCGGGGCGCAGGCCGGCCGTGAATACGGCGTCGGTCGGGGGGAAGCCGTCCTGGTCACCGCGGCGGAAGCGCTGAAAATGACCGGCGCCGACTGGAATGTGTGGACGAACGTGGTCGTGCCGCGCGCAGTCCTCACCCAGGCCTTCCCGCAGATCGATGACAGGCTGGCGTTGAAGATCGGCGCCGAAAACGAGGCTCTCGATTTCCTCAAACGCTATTGCCAATTGCTCGAGACCGGCCCCCCTCTCGCCTCGCCCGATCTCATAACGCATGCCACGGAAACGATCGTCGATCTGATCGGGCTGGTAACCGGCGCGAAGGGCGAGGCCGCCGAACTGGCCGGCCTGCGCGGCCTGCGGGCGGCGAGACTGCAGGCAATCCTGGCCAAGATCACCGACAATTTCGCCAACCCCGGCATCTCCGCGCAAGGCGTCGCAAAGGAACTCCGCCTGTCGGCGCGCTACGTTCACGATATCCTTCAGGAGACCGGTATCAGCTTCTCCGAGCGTGTTCTCGAACTGCGGCTGCAGAGAGCCCATAAGATGCTCTCACAGAGACACAACGACGATATGCGCGTTAGCGAAATTGCGATGATGAGTGGATTCAGCGATGTGTCCTACTTCAATCGCTGCTTCCGCCGTCGCTTCGGCTACACGCCGACAAGCGCCAGATAGAGCAAGCCCCCAAACAGAGCCGGGGCACTCCGGAACCCGGCAAGGCGACGCGATCGATTCCCTGTCAACGAGAAAGCCGAGGCCCGAGGCTGATGATGGTACTGAACCGTCACAGTGCGCAGAAAAGGCAAGGCACCTCTTTCCAGTCCAACTTCAATGCGGCCCTGCCCAAGACAATATCTGGCTCGGATGACATGTCAGCCTCAGGGTGAAAAACTGTCGTTATCTCAGGGGATTAAATGCCGCAGAATACATTTGACGGCCGCAAGGCAATGCCGGCTTCGACCGCGCCCACGAGTTCCCCCAAGCCCTTGCTCCATCCTCGGCATCTGGCCAGCGTCAGTTCGCTCGCGTTGACGATCGGCCTGGCGGGAGCGATCCTGCCGGCAGCGGCGGCGGACGCGGTCTGGAACGGTACGACATCGAGCGATTGGTTCGATCCCGGCAACTGGACTCCCAATGGGGTGCCCGACGCCGCTACCTGGGTCACGCTCAGCACGCTCACCCCAAGCCCCACGGTGATAAGCGGCCTTGCCGCCAATGGGATCGTGGTTTTCGTGGGAAGGAATGCCGGCGATGTCGGTTCGCTGAAAATCATCAACGGCGGGACCCTCACCGATTCACAAGGCTCCGTTGCCAGGTTCGCGGGCTCTACCGGTTCGGTGACCGTAGACGGCGCGGGATCGGCTTGGCTGCACGCCGACGATTTCTATATCGCGAATGGCACGGGGACCGTCGCCATCCTCAATGGCGGCTTTATGAGCAATGTCAGGGGTTTCCTGGGGGACGCCGACGATGCCTTTGCGGTCCTGTCCGTGGATGGACCGGGCTCGGCCTGGACCAACAGCTCAACCTTGACGGTCGCGAATTTCGGCACCGGCATCCTCAACGTTTCCAACGGCGGCGCAGTCAGCGACACCGATGGGTTCATCGGCAAAGGCGTCGCTTCGAAGGGCAACGTCTCGATCGACGGCGCGGGGTCAACATGGACGAACAGCGGAAACCTCAAGGTTGGTGTTGCGGGCACGGGCGCGCTAGCGGTCACGAACGGCGGCGGCGTGAGCGACCTTGCTGGCTATCTCGGATATTCCGCGGGCTCGACCGGGACGGCGACGGTCGACGGTCCGGGTTCGACCTGGACAAACACTTCGTCGCTCTTCATCGGCCATGCCGGCGTCGGCACTCTGACCATCTCCAACGGCGGCGCTGTAAGCAATTCCCTCGGTTCGATCGGTGAGCAGGCCGGTTCCAGTGGCTCAGCGACTGTCACCGGCGCCGGCTCGTCCTGGACCAATTCCGGCAATCTACTTGTCGGCTGGGGCGGCGCCGGCACGCTGACGATCCAGAGCGGCGGCGCGGTGAGCAGCGCCAACGGCCAGATCGGCGCCAAATCCGGCTCGACCGGCAGCGTGACAGTCGCCGGCGCCGGCTCGTCCTGGACCGATTCCGGCGAGCTTTATGTCGGCTGGAACGGCGCCGGTACGCTGACGGTCCAGAGCGGCGGCACGGTGAGCAATACCAACGCCTATATCGGTGAAAATTTCAGCCCGGCCGCCGCCGCGACGGTGGACGGTGCGGGCTCGCACTGGATCAATTCCGGCCTTCTCTCGATCGGCAATTACGGTGCCGGCGCGCTGACGATCCAGAACGGCGGCGCAGTGAGCGCCATGTCGGGTTACCTCGGCATCAATGCCGATTCGAGCGGCACCCTTACGGTCACCGGAAGCGGATCGATCTGGAGCGACACGAGCGGCCTCTACGTTGGAACTGGCGGCACCGGCATACTGAACATCCAGAAAGGCGGTCTTGTCAGCAGCAACATCGGCTTTGTCGGTGCCGCAGCGGGCTCGACCGGCGCGGCGACGGTCGATGGCATAGGGTCGATCTGGAGCATCGCGTCGAGCCTGTTTGTCGGCGACGCCGGCACGGGCACCTTGACGATTTCGAATGGCGGCACGGTCAGCAATGGCGCGGGGGCCGTTGGCGCGAAAGCAGGCTCGACCGGCATGGTATTCGTCGATGGCGCGGGTTCGACCTGGGCCAATAGCGGCGATTTGCAGATCGGGCTTGATGGTTCCGGCACGTTGAACATTACAAAGGGAGGCAGTGTCAGCGATGTCAATGCCGTGCTTGGGTACGGTGCCGGCGTAGGTACCGGTATCGTGGATGGTGCGGGTTCGAATTGGTCCAACAGCGGCTATCTACAGGTCGGCGCCGGTTCGATCTCCACATTGGCGATCACGAATGGCGGCTTCGTAAGCGCGGGTAGCGGTTCGGTGGATTCTTCGAGTAAGGCAACTGTCGATGGCATCGGCTCGACCTGGATGAACATCGGCGGCTTTACTGTGGGCGTTGGCGGAGCAGGCGCCGTTTCCGTGTCAGGAGGTGGTGCCCTCGGCGACGTAGACGGCATTTTGGGTTACTATCAGGGCTCCAGCGGAACCGCGACGGTCGATGGCGTGGGTTCGAACTGGGCGAATACCGGCAAACTCATTGTCGGCCAATCAGGGACCGGCACGCTCGATATCGCCAATGGCGGCGCCGTCAGCAACCAGACTGGCTCTGTGGGCTACGACGTGGGGTCCGTGGGCACCGTCACGGTGGATGGACCGACTTCGAGCTGGACCAATTTCTCGGACCTGCGCGTCGGCTATTTCGGCACGGGCAAATTGACGATCTCGAACGGCGGCAGCGTCGTCAACCTGATGAGCACTGCAGGTTCCGCCGCGGGCGCCATCGGCGCCGTGACGGTCGATGGCGTCGGCTCGGTCTGGACCAACAATTCTTCCCTCTATCTCGGCGAAAACGGCACCGGCACGCTGGCGATCTCAAACGGCGGTACGGTCACCAGCGCTGCCGGCTATCTGGCCTTTGAGACCGGGTCCACGGGTACGGCCGCGGTCAGCGGCGCGGGCTCAACCTGGACCAGCAGCAACCTCCTTGTCGTCGGTCAGCGTGGTACGGGCTCATTGGCCGTCTCGAACGGCGGCAAGGTCGCCAACTCCGATGGCTATCTGGGCTTTTCTGGCGGGTCGATCGGTATGGCCAACGTCAGCGGCACCGGCTCGACATGGACCAATAACGGAGATCTCTACGTCGGCGCCGGTGGCACAGGCACGCTGACGGTCGCGGATGGCGGCGCGGTGTCGGCCGGCGGCGCGGTCAACATCGCCGTCCTGGCGGGCTCCGTCGGCACGCTGAACATCGGTGCGGCGAGTGGATCGCCGGCAGCCGCCGCGGGCACGCTCGATGCGGCGAGCATCCAGTTCGGCGCCGGCACCGGCACGCTCAATTTCAACCATACCAGTACGAACAATGGCTTCGCTTCGGCGATCAGCGGAGTGGGGACGATCAACCAGATCGCCGGCATCACCAAGTTGACCGGCAATTCCTCCGGCTTCACCGGGACGACGAACGTTCTCGGCGGCGGCCTCTATGTCAACGGCTCGCTCGGCGGCGCGATCAATGTCACCGGCGGCCTGCTTGGCGGGTCGGGCACCGCAGGCAATGTGACCATTGCTTCGGGCGGCACCTTTGCACCGGGCAATTCGATCGGCACGATCAATGTGAGCAACACAACCTTCTCGGCGGGCTCGACTTATGCGGTTGAAGTCGAAAGCGGCGGCACATCCGATCGGATCAGCGCCACCGGTACGGTGACGATCGGCGGCGGCACGGTCGACGTCATCCCCTATCCGGACTATGCGACCGGCACGACCTATACGATCGTGACGGCGGCAGGCGGTGTCACCGGCGCCTTCGACAAGGTCAGTTTTGAAGGCAGCAGCTCGATCTTCATCGCGCCGACGCTCACCTATGACGCGAACAATGTCTATCTCAACCTGGCCAAGGCAAGCTTTGCCAGTGTAGGCCTGACGCCCAACCAGATCGCCACCGGCGGCGGCGCCGACAGCCTTGGCGCCGGCAATCCGCTCTTCGATGCCATCCTGCTGCTGCCGACGGCGGCGGCCGCCCAGGACGCCTTCGACCAGCTCTCGGGCGAGATCCATGCCTCGGCCAAGGGCATGCTGCTGGAAGACAGCCGTTTCCTCCGCGATGCCGCCAGCAATCGCATTGCTTCAGCTTTCGGCGATGCCGGCGCGGCAGCACTCCCGGTGATGGGCTATGGCGAGGGCGGCCCCGAAATGGTCGCCGCAGACACAGATCGTTTTGCCGTCTGGGGCCAGGCTTTCGGCTCATGGGGCAAGGTGGATTCCGACGGCAATGCCGCCGCCTTCGACCGTTCGACCGGCGGCCTGCTGGCCGGCGCCGACACGCTGCTCGGCGGCTGGCGCGTCGGTGTTCTCGGCGGCTACAGCCATTCGTCCTTCGACGCCGATGATCGCAATTCCTCCGGCAAAAGCGACAGCTACCATCTCGGCCTCTATGGCGGCACCAATTGGGGCGCCATCGCCTTCCGCACCGGTGCCGCCTACAGCTGGAGCAGCCTCTCGACCAGGCGCTCCGTCGCCTTCAGCGGCTTCACGGATGCGCTCTCGGCCGACTACGATGCGGGCACCGCGCAGATGTTCGGCGAACTCGCCTACAAGGCCGAGACCAGCGGCTGCTTCAAGTTCGAACCCTTCGCCAATCTCGCCTATGTCAGCCTGCGCACTGACGGCTTCACCGAGCGAGGGGGCGCCGCGGCGCTGACCAGCGCCGGCACGAGCACCAACGCCACCTTCACCACGCTCGGCCTGCGCGGCTCGACCGATTTTGCGCTGGGCGGCGTCAATGCCACCGCGCGCGGCATGCTCGGCTGGCGCCACGCTTTCGGCGCCGTCACGCCGACCTCAAGCTTCGCCTTCGCCGGCGGCGACGCCTTCACCATCGCCGGCGCGCCGATCGCCAGGGATGCGGCAGTCATCGAAGCCGGTTTCGACATGAGAATGTCGCCCAATGCGACGCTCGGCCTGTCCTATTCCGGGCAGTTCGGCGGCGGCGCCGTCGACAACGGCGCCAAGGCAAGCCTCAGCGTCAAGTTCTGACGACAACAGGCCGTCGGCTCGCGCCGAATTGACGTCGCCATGCGGTCTGGCATCCACCTCTATTCCGGCGACGGCACCGGCGGCTTCGAGGTCAGCGCCGTCCCGGCGGCAGCGACAATGACGGCGGCGATGCCGGCCAGTTGCGGCGGGGTCAGGCTTTCGTGCAGGAACAGGAAGCCGGCCAGCGCGCCGAGTCCCGGCTCCAGGCAGGTCAGCGTGCCGTAGATGCGGGCCGGCATGCGGGTCAGCGCCACCATCTCCAGGAAGAATGGCAGCGCGCTGGAAAACAGCCCGACGAGCAGCGCGCTGACCAGGATCGACGGCGCCAGCAGCCCCGTTCCCGCCTGCGCCACGCCGAAGGGCAGCACCAGCACGGCGGCGATCGCCATGCCATAGGCGGTGGTGCGGGTGCCAAGCTCCGCACCCGCCTTCTGCGCCAGCACGATATAGAGTGCCCAGAAGCCGCCAGCCGCCAGCGCCAGCATCACCCCGGTTGGATCCAACGGCTGCAAGGAGTGGATGAAGGGCGACAACAGGATGATGCCAGCCAGCGCAAGCGCGATCCAGGCGAAGTCGCTGGCGCGCCGCGAAGCCAGCGTCGCCACCAGCAGCGGCCCGGAAAATTCCAGCGCCACGGCAACGCCGAGCGGGATCCTGGCAAGGGCTGCATAGAACAGCAGGTTGAGCGCGCAGAGCGTCACCCCATAGGCGACCAGCCACGGCAAGGTGGCGCGCGTCGGCCGCATCTGCCAGGGCCGCAGCACCGCGATCAGCATCAGCGCGCCGATCACCAGCCGCAGCGTCGTCGTGCCTTGCGCGCCGATCTGCGGGAACAGGGTTTTGGCGAAGGCGGCGCCGATCTGGATCGACACCATGGCCCCCATCAGCGCCGCGACAGGCAAAGGCGCCGCTTCGCGACTGGCAACCGGCATCGATGTCACTTCGGTTTGTCCTTCCCTGCCGCGATATGCTGACGCGGCAGTATCGGCATAGGCCCAACCGGCCCGCCTGTCCTGAGGCAGTGAAGGCGGCTTGATAGGGTCAAGACAGGTGTCGAGGCGCGCTGGCGCCCTCGCCATCTCAGCCGCTGAACGACACGCCCCGGCGGCGCATGCCCGCCCGCACGCCGCGCACGATCATCCGGGACAGCATTTCCATGTCCCAGGGCATGCCCGGACGCCAGACATCCAAGAGCAGGGCTATGCGCGCTTCATCGGCGTCGTTTATCACCTCGTGCGGATAGGTGTCGTCCCACAGCATGCCTTCGCCGTCGCTGATCCGTCTTTCCTGATGGTCGATCATCATGATGGTTGCCGGGCGGCCATCGGCTTGGCGTGGGATGACCAGGCCTAGGTGAAACCGCATGATGCCGCGGAACGGCCCGCGATGGCTGGGTATGTGCTTGCGCGGCGCCAGGAACGAGATCGCCGCCGACTTGACTTCCGGGCATTCGGCGAGCAAACGGCTGAGAACCGGCATGCGCGCCAGGTTTTCCGGCACCGCCATGTCATAGGCCTTGAGCACGAACATGCGCCAGTCGAGACCGTCATTGGCCGAGACATCGGCCTGCTCCGGCATGATGTCATGAAAGCGCGGGACCTTGCCCAGACGCACGCCAAGCGCTTCGTCGCGTATGTCGCGCCAGGCGCCGATGAATTTCGCCGCGTTCGGAAATTCGCTGGCGGTATCCAGGATCGCCGGCGCGTCTATGCGCCTTTCGTAGACACGCCGGATAACATCGGATGCAAGATCGTAGGTGCGCGACATCGCATGGCCTCCGTCGCATCATAAACGGCCGGCCCCGATTTTGGTTACACATTTTGTTCACGACGCCGTGTGCTGCCCCGCCAGCCGTGGCACGATCACCAGCAGCCCTGCCGTCTGGGTATTGCAGCTCCTTCATTCCCTGAAGGCGCGGCTGATCTGATCCTGCAGGGGTTTGACGAGATAGGAGATCACGGTCCGGTCCGCGGTCTTGATGAAGGATTCGACCGGCATGCCGGGAATCAGCTTGACCGCGCCGAGGCGTGCCACCTCGGCATGCGTGGTCGCGATGCGAACGGTGTAGTAGCTGATGCCGGTGCGCTGGTCGGTCGTCGTGTCCGGTGAGGTCAGTTCGACCGTGCCGTTGATTTGCGGCGTGGTGCGCTGGTTGAAGGCCGAGAAGCGCAGCGCCGCCGGCTGGCCGACCCAGAGCTGGTCGATGTCGCTCGGCGCGATCTTGGCCTCGACCGTCAGGCTGTCGCTGTCGGGCACGATCTGCATGATCGTCTGGCCAGGGGTGATCACGCCGCCGATGGTGTGGGCGATGGACTGCTGCACGACGCCGTCCTGCGGCGCGCGGATGTCGATGCGCGTGAGCTGGTCCTCGGCGGCGATCTTGCGTTCCGTCAGCTCGCCGACCTTGCCGTCGATCTCGCGCAAATCCTTGTTGACGTCGGTGCCGAGTTCCAGGTCGACCTGGAGGATCTGCAAATTGATCTCGGCGATCTTGCCCTGGGCCTGTGCCAGGGCCGCCGTCAGCTGGCCGCGCTCGCCGTCGAGCCGCGCCGACTCGCGCTCCATGGCGGTCAGGCGATCGATCGAGATCAGCCGCTTCTTCCACAGTGCGCGTATGCTTGCCAGTTCCTCTTCGACGAGCGTGATTTCCTGCGACTTGGCTTCGACCTGCGCCGTGTCGCCGCCAATCTCCTTCTGCAGCTGCAGGATCCGCTCCTGCAGCTGGCTCTTCTGGCCGGAACGACCCGCACGCCTTGTCTCGAAAACTTGTTGCTCGCCGGCCATCATCTCGGCGATCGCCGGATCGCCGCGGCGATCGAGAAGGTCTTGCGGAAAGACGATGGTGCCGGAGCCCTGGCGCTCGGCCTCAAGGCGTGCCTCCCGTGCCGACAGCTGGTCAAGCGCCTTGGTGACGACGGCAAGGTTGGCCGCCGGCATAGTCGGGTCGAGGCGCACGAGCAGCGCCCCGCGCTTGACCCGGTCGCCGTCACGCGCTGCGATCTCGCCGACGATGCCTCCGGTCGAATGCTGCACATCCTTGACATGGGAATCGACGACGAGGACCCCGGAGGCGATGACCGCTCCCGAAATCCGCGTCAGCGAGGCCCAGCCGCCGACGCCGCCGACCAGCAGCGCGACCGCGATGAGGCCCAAATGCACGTAGTGCCGGATGGATTGGTGAGAGGTGCCCTGCATCGTTGCGCTTCTCACTCGCCTGCCGCCACCACGCCGGGCGATGGCGCCGGCTCTTCGGTGGCGAGCCTGAGGTGCGGTACGGTGGCCACAGCCGGTTGCGGCCGCGGAAACAGCTTGGCCAGAACCTCGTCCTTGAGGCCGAACGCCTGGACGCGGCCCTGGTTCATGGCGAGGATGAAATCGACCGTGCCGAGCGCGCTTGGCCGGTGGGCCACGAGCACGACGATGCCGCCACGCTGCCGCACCGAAACGATCGCCTGGAACAGCGCCTGCTCGCCTTCGGCGTCGAGGTTGGAATTGGGCTCGTCGAGCACCACCAGGAACGGATCGCGATAGAGCGCGCGGGCCAGCGCGATGCGCTGGCGCTGGCCGGCCGAGACGGCCTCGCCGAGTTCGCCGATCTGCGTCTCATACCCGTCGCGGAAACCGACGATGAGATCATGCGCGCCGGCTGCCCTGGCGGCGGCAATCACCAGTGCGGGATCGGCGTCGGGCTCGAAACGCGCTATGTTCTCGGCGATCGAGCCGGCAAACAGTTCGACGTCCTGCGGCAGATAACCGATGAACTTGCCGCGGTCCTCCGGCGACCACTGGTCGAGGTCGGCGCCGTCGAGCCTGATCCTGCCGGCGGCGGACGGCCAGGCGCCGACGAGCGCCCTGACCAGCGTCGACTTGCCCGAACCGCTCTGGCCGATAATGCCGACGGCATGTCCCGCTTCCAGCGCAAAGCTGGCGTCCTGCACCAGCAGCCGCGGCGTGCCGGGCGCGGCGACGCTGACGTTTTGCATGAAGACGTGTCGGCTCGGCGCCGGCATGGCCATCGGCTCGGCATCGGCCGGCAATGCGGCGAGAATCCTGTTCAGCCGTTGCCAGCCCTGCCGCGCCGTCACGAAACCTTTCCAGTTGGCGATGACCTGATCGACGGGCGCCAACGCCCTGCCGCTCAGGATGGAGGCGGTGATGATGATGCCCGCGGTCGCCTGCTGGTCGATCACCAGCCAGGCGCCGAGGCCGAGCATGGCCGACTGCAAGAGCATGCGCAGCACCTTGGACACGGCACCGAAGCCTCCGGCGATGTCGCTGACGCTGCGCTGCTCGGCGAGGTAGTCGCGGTTGGCCTCTTCCCATCGTTTCGCCATCCGGCCGCCCATGCCGAGGGCTGCGATGACTTCCGCGTTGCGGTTGCCGGTCGTGGTCAGGCCGTTGCGGACGATGCCGGTCTGGGTGCCCGATGTGACCGGCTTGCGCGTCAGCCGCTCGGCAAAGATGGTCAACAGCACCAGCACGATCGCGCCGATCAGGGCCGTCACGCCAAGAAGCACGTGGAACATGAAGATGATGGCCAGATAGAGTGGCAGCCACGGCAGATCGAACAGGGCGGTCGGCCCGGAGCCCGATAGGAAGGTCCGCACGCTGTCGAGATCGCGCACCGGCTGCATGGTGTCACCGTTGCGCCCGACCTTGAGCGGCAGCTTGAGGACGCTGGAATAGACACGAGCGCCCAGCGCCTCGTCGAGGGCGCCGCCGATGCGCACCAGGATGCGACCGCGGATGAGATCGAGCACGCCTTGCCCGGCATAGAGGACGGCCACAAGCAGGCTGAGGCCGATCAGTGTCGGCACGCTGCGGCTCGGCAGCACGCGATCATAGACCTCGAGCATATAGATCGAACTGGACAGCATCAGCACATTGAGAACACCGCTGAACAGCGCGATGGCGATGAAGGCCGAGCGGCAGGATTTGATCGCCGCCGCGAGTTCCGACCCCTGCCGCCGGGCTTTGGGTGGTCGCTGCCGGACACCGGGACTGGCGGGGTCTCGCGTCGCCGCCGCGACGCGGGGGGCATCCGGACCGGACTCTGCACTATCGCGACCGCGTGCCCGAAATAGCGCAAAAGCGCCAAATCCCGCCAGAGCCAGGCCGGCCGATACAAGGCCGGGCGACCGCGCCAGCACGCCGCCCAGTCCCAAAAAAACGGCGCAGGCGATCAAAACCAGACCCAAGGACCTGGTCCTTGCCTGCGCCAAGCTGAAGATGGTGGATCCCCTTCCCATGCCGTGTCATGCGGGCGGCGCCGCGGCTAAGGCACCCGGCCGGAAGGCCGGGGGCCTGCCTCAGGCGACGCCTGTCAGCCCCCCCACATCATGCAGCGTGAGCCAGAATTGATCGAGCGTATTGGGATGCTCGTCGACGACGTTGGTCCCATCGAACCAGGCTACATGGCCCCCCGGCCCGGATGTCACCAATTGCCCCTGGTTGAACCACATCAGCGCGTTTTTCAGGCCCTCGCCGTCGGCTTCCTTGCCGCCATTCCAGTCTGTGATGCCGGAGCTTGGATCGGTGACGTCGACATATTTGGTCCAGGCATCCGAGCTGGTCTTGACGGCACTGCCCGCCAGCGCCGTACCGGCGAGGTTGGTGTCGATTTTGCCGTCATGGTTTGTGTCGAGATTGACCAGACCGGCCCATGCCCCCTCGCCCTTCAGCCACATCACCGCCTCGCTGATCAGGTCGTTGGGCTGGGTGACGTGGTTGTCGATGTTGAGCTGGGTGGCGATCGCCTGCTGCAGCATGATGATGCGGGCGTCGCCACCAGTCGAGCTCGATTCGATGGCCTTTGCCAGGGAGTTCGAGATCAGCAGGGTGTGTTCGCCGACGTCGACAGTGCCGTTGCCATTGCTGTCGCCGAGCAGCAGGTTGCCGTCGTGGCGCGGGTTGATGTCCAGGCCCCAAATGACGCCGCTGCCAAAGGCGCTCTTGGTAGGATTGCTCTCGTGGCCGGCGACACCGTCCCAGGCATCGCTGTGGCTGCCCCAGAAACCTTGCGTCAGCGCTTTGTTCGAGAAGCCCTCGTAATTGCTGCTGTCGGTGGCGAGCGGTGTGCGCGGATGTCCGGCGGTGTCTACAAAGGCATCGGTGGTGGCCGTTGCAGTGTTCACGTAATCGCCAAGCTGCGCGATGCCGGTGGCCTTGTAATGCCAGGTCTCGCCAATGTCGAATACGCCGTCGACGTTGGTATCGCCAATGTTATGGCTGAGATCGCCCCCGAGGATCGCGGTGATCGTGACGCCCTTGTCGTCGGTGACGGCTGGATTGGCGAGCGCGACGTTGCCGTCATTCGTTACATCGTAGGTCCAGGTAACCGGCTGGCCCTGGAAGATGTTGAGGTCGTGGTCGACGCCGTTGGTCTTCTTGTCGAGCGTGATATGCGGATTGGCGCCGCTATAGCCGGAATCGTCGGTGGCGGTGTCGGTGCGGGTGTGGAGGGCATCGTCGGTGAAGGAGCCGGAGGCGGTGCCGGTGTTGCTGTAAGGGCCGGTTATGGAGGTGCCGCTTGCCGAGAACTTCCAGATCTCGCCGACGTCGAGCTTGTTGTTGTCGTTGATGTCGCCGATGTTGGTGACATGGCCGTTGCCGGTCACCGCGACCGGCGTCACGCTGCCGTCGCTGTCGCTGACCGTGACATCGGACAGGGCGACGTTGCCGCCATTGGTTACCGTGTATTCCCACGAGATCGGTTCGCCGGTCAGGATCGTCAGGGCGTCGCCCTTGGCCGCACCGTCGACCGTCACCTTGTCGATGACGATCTGCGGGTTGGCGCCGGTATAGCCGGAATCGTCGGTGGCGGTGTCGGTCCGGGTATGGAGGGCATCGTCGGTGAAGGAGCCGGAGGCGGTGCCGGTGTTGCTGTAAGCGCCGGTTACGGAGGTGCCGCTTGCCGAGAACTTCCAGACTTCGCCGACGTCGAGCTTGTTGTTGTCGTTGATGTCGCCGATGTTGGTGACATGGCCGTTGCCGGTCACCGCGACCGGCGTCACGCCGCCGTCGCTGTCGCTGACCGTGACATCGGACAAGGCGACGTTGCCGCCATTGGTTACCGTGTATTCCCACGAGATCGGTTCGCCGGTCAGGATCGTCAGGGCGTCGCCCTTGGCCGCACCGTCGACCGTCACCTTGTCGATGACGATCTGCGGGTTGGCGCCGAAATAGCTGGAGCCGTCGTCGTCGGAGACGGAAACCGCACCTGCCAAAGCGGAAACGTGACCGATATTGGCATAGCCGCCGGTAATGGCCGTACCGCTGCCGGTGAAGCTCCAGGTCTCGGTGGTGTCGAGCAGATTGTTGTGATTGACGTCGCCGACGTTGAAACCGCCGCTGAGAACCGGCGCCACGACCACACCCTGGTTGTCGGTGACGGCGACGTTCGACAAGGCGACATTGCCGGTGTTGCTTACGGTGTACTGCCAACTGATCGCATCGCCGGTGAGCACCGTCAGGCCGTCGCCCGCTGCCGCTCCGTCGATCGTGATCTTGTCGATGCCGATCCCGGGCGTGCTGGTGCCGGTGCCGGGTGTCGTAAGGGTGCGCCATTCCTCGAAGCCGCCATTGGAACCGGAGAAGCTCGAAAACAGCGTCACATAGGATCCGGCGGAAACACCGGCCGCCGTGAAG
The DNA here is from genome assembly GCF_006441315.1 of Mesorhizobium sp. B2-4-19. Taxonomy (NCBI): domain Bacteria; kingdom Pseudomonadati; phylum Pseudomonadota; class Alphaproteobacteria; order Hyphomicrobiales; family Phyllobacteriaceae; genus Mesorhizobium; species Mesorhizobium sp. B2-4-19. The sequence goes on from NZ_VFUV01000024.1 coordinate 37,595, forward strand.
TCGCTGACCGGGACGAGCACCCGATAGTCGTCCGTTCCCGAACCATGGTTGGAATCGACCAGCAACTGATCGGGACCCAGATGGAAGATGCCGGTGAAACCTGTCGTAAAGCCTGCAGTGTAGTTGGCAAGGGTCGCTCCGGCATTGGAGATGTAGATGTCCAGGCCGGTCAGCGTGATGTCGCCGTTTGCCGCATTGTTGCTTTCGTTTAGGTCCAGCCGAAACTCGATATATTGGATGCCGTCGACCGTGATCGACTGCATGTTGCCGTATTGCAGATCGTGCGTGAAGGATGCCTTGTTGTCGAGGACGTTGCCGTTCTGGTCGGTGTTGAAGCCTTGCTCGATATTCGTTGCCTGCAGCCGCAGGAAGGAACCGTAGTTGCCGGTTCCCGAACCTTCGGTCGTTGCCTCGAGAAGGACACCCGAGCCCAGATCTATCGCCATTGTTGTTTCCTCCACAGTATCGTCCGGTCAGCGCTCATGTCGCGACCGTCTATCCAGGTTGACTGCAAGCTCCGAGCGCCCGGCTCCCGCGGAACGCGGCGTACCGATGAGCGATCGTTTTGATGAAAAGAGGCGGGGCGAATTTGGACAAAAGTTCTGGAGCGGCGGCGGAGTCTGAACTCGCCTCGCCAGCCGTCGCTGGACGACGGAACACAGGTGCCGTCTTGCTGCTTGCCACGCCCACGCCCCATAGCCCAGGCTCTCCCGATCAACGCCGACCGCCAGAACCTTAATATTCCCCTAACCATATTTCGCAGGTTGCAATGGGCACGTCCATATAACCGTGGTTATAGGCGCTAATGAAAATTCAACATCGTTAAATAGCATCGTCATTTCAGTAAAAACCACGACGTTATCCGAACTGTATGAAACTCTTTCCGCATTTTACTATCAAAGACGAGGCCAGTTGATCAAGGTTCATGATCTTATCAAATCACGGACTGGCAATGACGCCCCGTAACTGCCCTGTTTTCAATCCGACACCACGCACCTTGGTGCCGGAAGCGCATCGACATTAATTAGTAGTTGCTAATTCTTGTCGGAGGCGCGATGCTGATGCCAGGGTGGGTTATCGCATAGGGTGTGCGAGCCGGATGGGGTTGAAGCGTATGGTCACCACTGTGTTCATTGTCGACGACCATCCGCTGCTCCTGCACGGCCTGGAAAACCTGATTGCCCGCGACCCCGGCTATAGGGTTGTCGGCTCGGCGCTGGACGGCAGGAGCGCTGTGACCAGGATCAGGCAGGACTTGCCCGACATCGCGGTGATCGATCTGAACATGCCGGGGTTCAGCGGGCTCGACGTTGCCGTCGAACTCGGCAAGGAAACGCCGGCCACGCGCTGTGTGATGCTGACGGCTGGCGCGTCACAAGGCCAGCTTTACGATGTGGTGATGGCCGGCGTCGCCGGGATCGTGCTGAAGGAGTCCGGCGTCGGCACGCTGCTGAGATGCATTGACCAGGTCGCCTCCGGCGGTCACTGGCTGCCTGCCGAAATTGTCGGCGAAGCCCTTGAGATTGAGGCGTCCCGCCGGATCAAATGGCAGAAGCTGTCGTCACGGCTGACCAGACGGGAAATGGAGATTGCCCGGCTCGCTGCCACGGACAAGCCATACGAGTGGATAGCACTCGATATCGGCATCTCGAAAGGCACGCTGAAAATCCATATGAACAACATCTATCGCAAGCTGGAGGTCGCCTCGCGTGCCCAGCTTTTGCAACTGGCCGCCGGCCAGACCGGACTGAATGCCCGCATCGGAAGCGAATGAGGCCGCCATCGCAAATGCCGGCAGCCTCCATGGCAGGCGCAAACCGGTCACTGCCCGTCACCTTGGCCAGCCTTGGCCCGGTCTTGACGCAGACGGTGGTGTTTGCGGCGGTGTGAGGCGCCGGCGAGCCGCGGTCTCTTTGCCGTGTGAAAGGCCTTCCAACACCCTGCGGCTTGGCCGAATGCCTGCCCTTTGGGGAAGCAAGCCCGCGTGGTCGCCCGACGAAAGAAGGCGACTATGCTGCACCGCAAAAGCCAATGATTTCAGTAAATTCACTAGAGAATTCCGAATATACCCAAATAGGTAAAATGTAGATTCTAGAAACATCGAGGGCTTTTTAACGAAATTTCGGATGCTACCCTCTTGATAGAAATGCTTTCAATCAACCAAAGCGAGCAGGCCAATACAACTCGAACCATAGGGTTGAAATGCTGTGGAAAATCGCCAAAATCCGAAAACCCGGCGGCTTTCTGCCAGTTTTTGACCTTGCTCACATGAGTATTTCAGTTCGCTAAATTTTTTGTGTTGCGCTGCACAATGCGGTGAACGAACCATCCGGCGGGGGACTCGTTTGCGACTGGACATACGCCGTGAAGGATTCCGCCGGGTTCACCGACTTGAGCCATCCGTCCGTCGATTGCGAGATCGATGCAGGCAGGCTCGCACAGCGCGGGTTTGATGGTGTCCCGCCGAATTTCGTATGCATTGGTCTGCCGCTCGAAATCGCACGCCAGCCTGATCGCGGACATCAGGCCGCCCCTGGGAGCCGCTGATGGCAAACGCCCGCGACATCCAGCTGGATGCACTCAGGGCCATCGCCGTGACGATGGTGATGTACTCGCATTTCTACGCGGCGGGAGGATCTTCGTTCTGGGGCCATATCGGCGTGCGGCTGTTCTTCGTTCTGAGCGGCTTCCTTATCACCCGCCTGCTCCTGGAAGCGCGTTCGGCCGCCGCGTTTGAATCCGGCCCGGCGCTGCGGTCCTTCTATATCAGGCGGGCGCTGCGGATATTCCCTCCCTATTTTGCCGTGCTGGGTTTCGTCTGGCTGTTTGACCTGGAGCAGTCCAGGGGATCGCTGGTCTGGCATGCGCTTTACCTGTCGAATTTCTGGTATGCGCTGCGCAACGACTGGAACCCCTGGGTGCTGTGTCATTTCTGGAGCCTGAGCATCGAGGAGCAGTTCTATATGGCCTGGCCGCTGGTCGTCTTGCTGGCCCCATACCGGCGCTTCGAACAGATCTGCATCGGCGTCATCGCACTGTCGCTGGCCTATCGCTTCTACTGGCCGGTCACCGCCACCCCGGCGCTGGCGCGCGACCTGCTGCCGCCGGCATCCATGGACGCGCTGGCGTCGGGCGCGCTGCTTGCCTGCTGGCGGTCGAGGGGCGCCGGCCTGCCGCAATGGATGCGGCTGGGCTGGCCTGCCTTCGCGGCCGCGTTCCTGATGATCGAGTGGTTTGTCCCGGCGCCTGCCGATCCGACGCTGGAGTGGGCCCGCTGGCTGCTGCTGCAAATCCTGCCCCTGGTGCCGCTGATGGCCGTCGTCGCCGCCTGTTCGCGCGGCCTTGGCGGCATCCCTGGCAGGTTTGCGGAACTGCCGCCGCTGCTCGCCCTCGGCCGCGTCAGCTACGGCGTCTATCTCTATCACCCGATATTGCTGTCGCTCGCCATCAAGTCGCAGCCCTGGATTCCGCTCAATGTCTCGGAGCAAGGGCCGGGGCGGTTCCTGGTTGCAAGCACCGCCACGGTTGTCGTGGCCTCGATTTCCTGGCTGGTTTTCGAAAGGCCGCTCAACAGCCTCAAGCGCCACTTCCCCTATGTCCGGCGAGCCCAGGCCGGTCATGCCGGCTGGTTTGCGAGGCCGGCGCCAGCCTATCCCGGCGGATCGCCCGATGGCCCCACGCCATCCCTCGACCTCCCGCGAACGGATGCAAGACGATGACCGCCGCGCCGCTCGTCTCCGTCCTGCTGCCGGTCTACAATGCCGGACCTTACCTCGCCGCGGCACTTGGAAGCATCCTGCGGCAGGACTACGGCCGCCTGGAGGTCATCGCGATCGACGACGGCTCGAGCGACAATTCGCTCGAGATTCTCGAGCGATACCGGCAGGCCGACAGCCGCGTCTCGATCATCTCGCGCGAGAACCGCGGCCTCGTCGCGACCCTGAACGAAGGACTGGCGGTCGCGCGCGGCGAACTGGTCGCGCGGATGGACGCCGACGACGTCGCCTATCCCTGGCGCCTGTCGCGCCAGGTGGCGCTGTTCGAACAGCGGCCCGAGCTCGGCTTCTGCGGCGCCGGCGTCGACATGTTGATCCGCGGCCGCATCGCCAGGGGCAAGCCCGATCCGGTGTTCCGGTTCGGGCGCATGCCCATATTGGCGATGTTCTTCACCATCTTCATGCACCCGACGGTCGTCTACAACAGGAAGGTCATCGAAGACGCCGACCTCAACTACGACCCGACCTACAGGCACGCCGAGGATTTCGATCTCTTCAGGCGGCTGACCGCTCGCTACCCGGCGGCCATGATGCCCGAAAACCTGCTCGTCTACCGCGTCCATCAGGCAAGCGTGACCAGCCGCCACAGCAAGGAGATGCGCAGGACGCATTTGCGCATCGTGGCCGAGAATCTCGAGCGCGAGGGCCTCGCGGAAGCCACGCGGGACCTGCGCGACATCGGCGAAGCGGTCAATTTCGACACGATTACCCGTGCGGCCGACTTCATTCTCGCGTTGGAGGAGCGGATCCGCTCGCTGCCGGACGAGACGCGGCCGAGCTTCGAGGCCGGCGCGCTCAACCTGTTCTATTTTCTCTACCAGCTCGTCGCCGACGAAAAGCAGCCCGCACTGGCGCATGAACTGCTGACGCGGACCGCGAAGTGGAACGCCATCCGCCGGCGCGAAAAATATGCGTTGCGGCCGGGCGCCTGGGCGCCGTGGCTCAGTCGCGCCTCGCTGTCGGCCGGCAAGCAAGCGGACGCCGTGGAATATTTCTTCAAATCCGCGCCCGCCGCGGCGGTTCTGGCATCTCATCGGGTGGGCTAGAGGCATGACCGTCAAAGCCCACCAACCTCTGAGGCGCGATCGTTCGACGGCGCTTGTCGGAGCCCCGGCCGGCCCGCGACCGGAACGATCGGCGCCGGAAGTCACTTTCATCATCTGCACGCGCAACCGCGTCGCGGTGCTCCAGGCCTGCATCAAGTCGGTGCAGGCCGCGTGCCGTGCCCATGCCGGCTTCGCGGCCGAGCTCGTGGTCGTCGACAATGGCTCGAGCGACCGCACGGCGGAACGCCTGGCCGGCATCGCCGCCATGTCGGATATTCCACTGACACCTATTAGCGAGCCGCGCCCCGGACTGGCGGCGGCCCGTAATGCCGGATTGAGGCGCGCCAGGGGGCGCGTGCTGGTCTTCGTCGATGACGATTGCGCGGTGCATCGCGACTATCTGCGCGATCTGGAACGGCATTATTCTTCCGGGGAACAGGGGCTCATCCGAGGAGGCGGTGTCGAGCTTGGGGATCCCAGGGACCTGCCTTTCACGATCAAGCGATCGCGGGTGCGCGAGCGGCTGACGCCCGATATTCATCCCGGCGGCTTCGTGCTGGGCTGCAACATGACGATGCACCGCGACGTCGCGGCCCGCATCGGCTATTTCGACGAGCGCTTCGGCGCGGGCGGGCCCTTGCGGTCGGCGGAGGATACCGATTACCTCGTGCGGGCGGTGCTGCTCGGCATCCCGGTCGAGTATGTGCCCGACATGACGATATTCCACCACCACGGCCGGCGCGATCGCAAAGCCATCGAAAAGCTCCACCGCGACTACAGCCTGGGCAATGGCGGGCTCTGCCTGAAACATGTCCGCCATGCGCCCTGGCTGCTTCGCCATTTCTACTGGGCCGTGAGAGGCGCCTTGCGGGAATTGACGGGAGGGCCCGCCTTCGATCGCGAACTCGATCTGTCGCACTGGCCGATCGTCGGCATGAATGTGCTCGGCGCCGCCAGATACGCGTTGCTCCTGCTGTCAGGACGGCCGCAGGCCGAGCCGGTGCGGCAGGACCAGCAAGCCAATGCCGAGGCACCGCTCTGATGCCATTGCTCCCGCCTGGCCTGCCGATGCTGTTCCGCGCCTTCGGAACGCGGCAACTGCGCCTGGTTCCGGCCGTGGTGGGCCTCGGCCTGGTCAGCGCTGCCCTCGAAGGGTTCGGCATCGGCCTGATCATCCCGCTGCTGGGCATCATCATGGGGCACGCCGACGCGACGGGAATGGCCGGCTTCTCCGCTGTTCTCCAGCAAGTCGGATCGGGCTTCAGCGAGCGCGACCGGCTAGTCGTCATCTCGGCCGCCATCCTCGGCTCCATCATCCTGAAGAACGTCTTCGCCTTCGCCAACACGCTGCTGACGACCTTCATCTCCGGCAAGGCCAGTCACTCGATCCGCAGCGCACTGTCGGAGCAGCTCCTGCGGGTCGGCTATCCCTTCTTCCTGTGGCAGAGCCCCGGACGCCTGCTCAACATCATCTCGAACGAATCCTGGCGGGCGTCCGATGCCATCCAGATCATGCTGTCGGCGATAGTCAGCGCATCGGCCGCCATCATCCTGCTGGCCTTTCTGCTGCTGCTGTCCTGGCGCATGACGCTGCTGGTCACGCTCGGACTGGCGCTCGTCCAGATCGCGCACGCCATCCTCTCGGCCAATCTGAAGGAGCCCAGCCGAAGCGTCGCTTCGCGCAACAGCCACCTCGCCTCGCAGATGCTGCATCTGGTGCATGCCGGACGCCTGATCCGCATCTTCGGCCAGGAGGGCCGGGAGAAGGCGATCTTCGACACCGCGTCCGACGGGGTTCGCCGCGCCTCCTTCGTCCTGCAGGTCCGCCAGGGCGCTTTGCCGCCGCTGACGGAGGTTCTCCACGCCATGCTGTTCCTGGCGGTGGTGATCGGCGCCTGGCTGGCGCAGGTGAGTTTCCCGCTGATCATCGCCTTCGTCATCCTGCTCTACAGGCTGCAGCCGCATATGCGGGCCCTGCAGGGCTCGTGGAGCCAGTTGCAGGGCCTGAGCGGATCGCTGGAAGAGGTGACATGGATGCTGGATCCGGCAGGCAAGCCCAGGCCGCCGCAAGGCGACGGGCCGTTCCACGGTTTGCGCCGGGGCATCGAGTTCGATGATGTGACGTTCACCTATTCCGGCACGGACCAGCGTGAGGTGGTGCTGCATGCGGCGACGTTCGAAATCAACAGTGGCCGCTCGACGGCGCTGATCGGCCGCTCCGGCGCCGGCAAGACGACGATCGTCAACCTTCTGTGCCGCTTCGTGGAACCGGACAGCGGCAGGATCCTCGTCGATGGATCGCCGCTGGACCACATCGACGCCAGCCAGTGGCGGCGCCACATCGCGCTGGCCAGCCAGGAGCTGGAACTGGTCGACGGCACGATCTTCGAGAACATAGCCTACGGCCAGGACGCGGCGACGCTCGCAGACGCCGAGCGCGCCGCGAAGCTGGCCGAGGCGCATGAATTCATCGAACGGCTGCCTCAGGGCTACGAGACACTGGTCGGCTACAGGGGCGTCAATCTGTCGGCGGGACAGAGGCAGCGGATCGCGCTCGCCAGGGCGCTGGTGCGCGACCCCGATCTGCTCATCCTCGACGAAGCCACCAATGCGGTCGACGGGCTGTCGGAGGCGGCCATCGTCGAGACCCTGAAGTCGAGAGCGGGACGGCGCACGACCATCGTCATCAGCCACCATCACAGCACCATCTCGTTCTGCGACGACGTGGTGATCCTGAGCGGTGGCCGGGTGAAGAAGCAGGCCCCTTTCGGCGCCCTGGCGTCGCTCTCGATGGACGAGCTCTACCAGCATGAAACGCAGGACTGACAGGGCCGGGGCCGCGATTCCCGGTGCGGCCCTCGGCCTTCCGAATCAAGTGCCCACGACGTGCCGCTGGCACCCTGCGCGATCGCACCAATGCCATGCGGTGCGCGGACTCGTTACCGTTCCTTCGCGGCGGACCTGTCGATTCGCCCGGGCCGGTGCCCATCGCTTACTCTCCAGATGCGGTGCCGGCCTCCCCCTCGTCCTGGTCATCCGCCGCCCCGCGCAAAACGGCGGTTCGCGGCGGCGGGACGGGATGGGAGGCTGGCAACGTCGGCGGGACAGCACCCCCCCCTCTGCCCTGCCGGGCATCTCCCCCTCAAGGGGGGAGATCAGATGTCGGGCCGGCCTTCGCCAATCACCAACGTCGCAAGGGGTGAGCTGTCACGGAAACTGCCAATCTCCCCCCTTGAGGGGGAGATGTCCGGCAGGACAGAGGGGGGCGCCTGGCGCAAGCGTTGCAGAACCTGGGTTCCTCGCCCCCAATGAAATGGGGGAGAGGTGGCTCGGGCGAAGCCCGAGACGGAGCGGGGGCATGGCTCGGCCTCACATAAATTCAGAGGGATCCCGCCAGCGCCGCGCGGCCCCCTCTCCGACCGCTTCGCGGCCACCTTGCCGGGGCGAGCCACGGGTCTCGCCCGTCCTTCGGACCCCCCGCTTCGCGGGGGCGAGGAAATGGCGTCGGCGCTAGCCCGCGATCGCCATCGGCACGGCGCTCTTGTTGGGGATCTGGATATCGATCTCCAGCGTCGACATGGTCTCGCCGCGGTCCATCGAGACCTGCAGGTAATCCTGGTCGATCTGCACGTGCTTGGCGATCACCGCCATGATCTCCTCGCGCAGGATGGAGACGAGGTCGGGCTGGCTGCGGTTGCGGCGCTCATAGGCGAGCAGCACTTGCAGCCGCTCGCGCGCCACCGGCGCGCTGGAGCGCCGCTTGAAAAGGTCGAACACGTTCATGCCGCCCTCCTTCCCAACAGACGGTCGAGGAAACCTTTGCGCTCGAAGGGGACGACGACCGGCAGATCCTCGCCTTCCAGCCGCCTTGCGGCGTCGATATAGGCCTTGGCCGCCGTATTGAGCGGCTCGGACAGCGTCACCGGCGCCCCGAGATTGGAGGCGCGCAGCACGTCCTGGCTTTCCGGGATGATGCCGAGCAGCGGCACCGACAGGATTTCCAGCACGTCGTCTATGCTGAGCATTTCGCCGCGCGCGGCGCGCCCCGCGTCATAGCGGGTGACCAGCACGTGCTTGGCGATCTGCTCGCCCTGTTCGGCGCGCATCGTGCGGGCGTCGAGCAGGCCGATGATGCGGTCGGAATCGCGCACCGACGACACTTCCGGGTTGGTGACGATGACCGCCTCGTCGGCAAAGCGCATGGCGAGTTGCGCGCCGCGCTCGATGCCGGCCGGGCTGTCGCAGAAGACATAGTCGAACACCGAGCGCAGCTTGTCGATGACGTCGCCGACGCCCTCCTCGGTCAGCGCGTCCTTGTCGCGCGTCTGCGAGGCCGGCAGCAGGAACAGCGTGTCGACCCGCTTGTCGCGGATCAGCGCCTGCGACAGCTTGGCCGTGCCCTGGATGACGTTGACGAGGTCGAACACCACGCGGCGTTCGGCGCCCATGATCAGGTCGAGATTGCGCAGGCCGACGTCGAAATCGACGAGCGCCACCTTCTTGCCGGTCTTGGCCACGGCGGCACCGAGCGCCGCCGTCGAGGTGGTCTTGCCGACACCCCCCTTGCCCGATGTGACCACCACTACCTTGCCCATGAAAAAAGCCTCCGTTGTTATTCGTTTGTTGTCCCGGGCCGGCTTGCCGGCCTTTATTCAGTCGCCCTGCCAGCTTGCCATCTGGCTCAGCCGCCTTGCGGGCCGGTCAGCTCAAAGTCTCGACGCGCAGGCCGTCGCCGTCGAGGAAGGCCTGCACCGGTTTGCCGCGCGAAACCCCTTCCATCTCCTCGGCGGTGATGTACCAGCCGTCGACCGACAGAAGCTCGGCCTCGTTGCGGCGGCAGAAGATGCGCGCGGCGGTGTTGCCGAGCGCGCCCGCCGAAGCGCGCCCGCGCAGCGTGCCGTAGACATGGATCGAGCCGGCGGCGACGATCTCCGAACCGGACGCGACCGAGCCCAGCACGATGACATCGCCATGCGCATGCATGATCGCCTGGCCGGAGCGGATCGGCGTCTTGATCATCAGCGTGCCCGAATCGTAGTGCGAAACCTGCGGCCCGCTTTCCTCAGTCTTGCTTGCGCCAGCCTTGCCCTTGGCAACGCCGCCGGCGTCCGTGCCATGGTCCGGCGCCCTGCCCTCGGCAGCCTTGCCTTCCTTGCCGGAACCCTCTTGCCCACCCTTGCGGGCAGGCAGCAGCCCCTCCATCGTCGCCTCCTTGGCGCCGACCAGCAAGGGCGGCAGGTCGGACCCGAGCGAGGCCCCTTCCAGCTCGATGGCATAGATGCGGATGCCGCGCGTCCCCAGCTCCGCCACGAGTGCCGCGATCTCGCTTGGAGCGGGCTTCAAAGCGTTCAAATCGAGCAGCACCGGCCGCCCGGCAAAATAGCCCGGCGAATTGCCGATCCAGTGATCCAGCCCCTGCAGCCACTCCACCATGGGCGCTTCCGGGGTCAATGTGAAAGCGACGAAAGAACGGGCACGAAAGCGAATGGATTTGGCCTCGAGGGGGGCGGCAAAGGTCACGGCTGGCGAATCCTTACTGAGAGGTAAACGCTAGTGAGGAAATGGTTAACGAATGGTTAACGAGGGGGTGGAGGGAGTTGGAAAGAAGGTTGCTGAGAGTGACGGGCGAGGGCTTGGTCGCCGGTGGCGACGAACATGTCCGGAGATTCGCATTCGACTGTGGGAACCACCAGCGTGGACGGCGCGTCAAAAATCTTGATAAGTCGCAAGAAGAATCACCTGCAAACACTTTGGACGACCAAGGTAGAGTAAAGAGTTATGCCTCCAAGACCGTTGATACAAAAAGGGGTGGCGGAGCTTGAAAAGCTCTTCGATGAAAAACGCGATGATCCGGATTTTTTAAAGCTCCTGATTGCTGAACTATCAGAGAGGACAGTACCTCGTGCGCAGGAACTGAAGCGCCGAGCGATACAAGCGGCGGGTACGAATCCGAGGACGGCCCCCCAACAACGCAACCGCAGCCGAAATCAGGATGCGGCCGCCAGAGCCGAGCCGCCCGCCAGAGTGGCAACGCCTTCGCAGCATTCACCGATCGAACAGCCCTCGCTGCCGGAAAGGGAAGCGATACCGGTAGCATCGCGCTCCGTGCTGGAACGGCCACCCATCACGAACAATGCAGCCGATGTGTTGTCAACATGGACTGCAATGGAGGTCCTTTCACCTCCGTCCTTCCGCAAACCTGAGGACCTAGCGAGCGGCGACCGTTCCCGAATTGCGCCGCTCGATAGGCCTGACCTTCCATGGGAAAACGGCGGTGAGCGCAGCCGGCCCAATCAGAAACTCTATTATCAGATCATTCTGGGTAGCGTCGACATGGAGGCTGCCGTTTCTGCGCTTCTGCAGGTCTATACCGATAGCAGAATTGAGAGACCGGCAGCGCGGGGCGAGGCCGTACTTGCGACAATCATGGTAGATCGGGAGGGCCGCCCCGTTGAAGGCGACTCCGTGTCTATTTCCAGTTTCGGTTGGGGTGTGCCAGTGGCCCTGACCGGACGACTGAGTGCCCTCGGCACATGGTCCCAAGTCGAACGGCGTTTGATCGAGGAGCTTGGTCAAAAGGTTGTAATCGAGGACAATGAGGGCCGATCTAAACCTCTCACGCAAAATGCGATCGAAGCGGCCCATCATTGGCTGGTGGCGAAAATCGGAATCGACTCTCGCTTTACGAAAGCTCCGGCTTTTGCGGTGCGCTCGTACCAATACTTCAGGTTACAAGGTCCACCGGAACCGATCTTACTGAACTCATTCTTTCTCGAAGATCTCGCCCGAGCGCAGGCGTTGGTCACCGATGGCAAAGCTACCGGCAATTTCAAACGTTACATCGGTGCCCAAAAGCCGAAAGCGCGGCGAAATTTGATGGCCGACAATCGCGCGCTTGCAGATGCATTGGAGCCTGCAAAGTTTCCCTTAGGCTCCTGGCCCGGCAGCGGACGACACCCATTGGCGATGCTCCAGCAATGTGCCGTAAATCTCGCACTGCATGATCTGAAAACAGATGGAATTGTCGCCGTCAACGGTCCACCAGGCACCGGCAAAACGACACTTCTGCGAGACGTTGTAGCGGCTATCGTCACGAAGCGCGCAGAGCTTCTTTGTTCCTTTACCGACCCTAAGGACGCGCTGTCGGCCTCCGGCCAGAAACTTAAAAGAGGGAATTCGTTTATTCACCTCTACAAACTGGACGACAGGCTTCGCGGGCACGAAATCATCGTCGCTTCCTCAAACAACAAGGCGGTGGAAAATGTCAGTGCCGAGTTGCCGGGGATGAGTGCTATCGCAGCCGACGCGATGGAACTGCGCTACTTCAAAACGGTCTCAGACGCGCTGCTGGAGGGCGAGACCTGGGGCACCATTGCAGCGGTTCTCGGCAACGCTCGAAATAGAAACGATTTCCGCCAGACCTTCTGGTGGGATGAGGATATCGGCTTTCAGCGCTATTTGCAGCAGGCAAGTGGTAATCCGCAGCTGATCAACGAAAAGACCGAGAACGGGACACAGCAAAGACCGCCTCGTATCGTTGCACAGGAAAGCCCGCCAGCAGATCACGAAGAGGCCTTGCGGCGGTGGGGCAAGGCACGCCAGCAGTTCGCCAAGGCACTCGCAAAGGCAAAGACAGCGACCGTGGATTTGCAGGAGATCCACGATCTTCTGATAGCTCTTGCAAAGGGACAGGCAGCGATTGCCAAGGTTGAAACCGAGATTGCGTCCCTCCAGCCGTTGCTTGAACGCACTGCCGTAGTTGCCCAAGCTGCTGCTTTGCTACAGCAAAAGCACCGGCCGACCGTAGAGACGCTTGAGCGCGATGCCTCAGTTGCCTTACGCTCGCGCCCTGGATTCTTAGGTCGCCTTTTCCGAACTGCTGCGTATCGCGTTTGGCAAGCAGAGCACGGCGCCCTTTTGACAAGGCTGACTGAAGCGAGGAGCAAGCTAGCTGCGTTAAAGAACGCAGCCGATACCAAGAGCGCCGAACATTCCAGGCTGACGGCAGATATGGAAAGGCTGCGAAGGTCGCATTCCAGCCTGATCGCAGCGATTGAGCAAGACAGACTACGCCACGCGTCTCTTGCCAGCCAATATCTTGGAACTCCCACATCGGAGGAATTTTTCGAGCGACGGCATGCAGAAAAGCAAAGGACCGCCCCATGGTTAGACGAGAAAACCGCTCGACTTCGCAATGATGTCTTTGAAGCAGCGATGGCACTACATCGTGCATTCATTGATGCAGCCGCCCAGCCAATCCGGCACAATCTGAATGCGTTAATGGACGGCTTTGGCACTCGCTCGCTTGGCAGTGACGAAAAGGACGCGCTTATCCCACACTTGTGGTCGACTCTCTTTCTTCTCGTGCCTGTTGTTTCGACGACATTCGCATCAGTCTCTCGTATGTTCCCCAAGATCGGACCCGAGGAATTCGGCTGGCTTCTCATCGACGAAGCGGGCCAGGCGCTGCCGCAAGCCGCTGTTGGTGCGTTGATAAGAACAAAGCGTGCAGTCGTTGTCGGCGATCCGATTCAGATCGAACCTGTGGTGGTCCTCCCGGACCAACTGACCGAAGCGATGTGTCAGCAATTCGGGGTTGATCCCTTGATCTATAACCCGCCAGGGGCGTCTGCACAGACGCTGGCAGACAGCGCAACAGAATATTATGGCACCTTCGAAACCAGCTTCGGTACGCGGGAAGTCGGAGTTCCCCTTTTGGTTCATCGGCGCTGCGAAGAGCCGATGTTCGGCATATCGAATGCAATCGCCTACGAGAATCTGATGGTCCAGGCCAAGACCGCAAATACCTCGGCTATCCGGGATGTCCTCGGTCCCTCACGCTGGATCGATGTTGAAGGACGCGGCCAGGAGAAATGGTGCCAGAGGGAAGGCGAAGTATTATTGGAGATGCTCAAACAGCTTCGACAGCAAGAAATAGCGCCTGACTTTTACATTGTGACCCCGTTTGTGGTGGTGCAGGACCGTATGCGTGAAATGCTGCGCTCCAGCGGTTTGCTTGACGGATGGGTCGAGAATCCGTTCACTTGGGTGTACGAACGTGTCGGAACGGTCCACACGGTCCAAGGGCGGGAGGCCGAGGCGATCTTCTTTATCCTTGGAGCACCCAATGCCGAGCAAACCGGCGCACGAGGATGGGCTGGCGGACGACCCAACCTCCTGAACGTCGCCGTCACGCGCGCCAAGGAGGCTGTGTATGTTGTTGGTAACCGAACTCTTTGGCGAAGCGCGGGTGTGTTTCAATCACTTGATAGATTCTTGTAAGAAGGTGGTCCACACTCGCATCCACCGAAGCTAACACGCCCATTCGAGATTGATCCCATCGAGCCGGCTGAAGCTCGGGGGGCAAGTCATGTTGGATCAATGGACTGATTTCTTCGTCATGGTGGGCGGCGGCGCGGCGGGGCTTGCCGGGTTGATCTTCGTCGCGATCAATCCCGAACGCATTGTCCGCAACACGACGCACAAGAACCGGGCAATCAACATGCTGTCGGGCTTCAGCGCGATTTTCATCGCATGCAGCCTGGCGCTCCTGGGAGGTCAATATCTTCCGGCCTCGAATGGCTTTTCCTCTGGGTCATAGCAACATTCATCTTCGTCAGAGGATATGTCGTGGCCATCAAGGCGGGGATGACTTCCATCGGGTTGACCGGGCCGCGGCTGGCGGGCGGCACGATGTGTTACCTGGCCGAAGTTGCAGGCGCGATTTTCCTTATTCTCGGGCGCGGCGTCGGCCTTTACATCGCGGCCCTTGGAACCATCGTTTTGTTCGCCTTCCTGATTTCAGGCGCATGGCTCCTTCATCATCGGCATCTACGAAGAGCCGACCAAGGGATGAGATCGACGCCTGGCGCTGCAGAGGCACCCCTCAATGCCGCTTGAAATACTGCACCTCCTTCTCATGCTTCTCAGCCGCCTCGCGCGTATCGAACGTCCCCAGGTTCCGCCTCTTCCCGGTCTTCTCATCCTTCTTGCGTGAATAGAGCCGGTATTTGCCGTCCTTGAGTTTGCGGATCATCTCGCTCTCCCTGATCAGGATTTGGCGCGCTTCCTGGCCTTCAGGCTGCGCGCTGCCTGTTCCAGCGCAGCGCGGTCGGTGCCGAGGCGATCGAGCAGCGCCTGCGCCTCGTCGCCCGATATGCCGGTGCGCATGGCCAGTTCCTCGACCTCCAGCACGTCGGTGCTGGCGATCTCGCGCGGCAGCGCGTCGTCGGCTGTCAGCGGCAGGGCGGCTTCCCTGTCGATCTCGGCCTCGGCCCGGTGCCAATGATGCTCGGGATCGCCGCCGCCTTCGCGCTCCCAGATCTGGTATGCGCGCTTCTGGATCTTCTCGTGCCGTTCGTCGCCCATTGCCGTTCCTCCTTCGTGTCAGGGAGGAACGCCGCATCGATCCGAATGATCCAAAAAATCTGCGTGATCGCTGGTCCAAGCGGAACTGCCGGATGGGAGGGCGCGCGTCGCCTATTCGCACTGGCGCCTCGGACCACCGGAATAGGGCTGGTAGCTGTTGTCCTCGGGACGATACGAGCGGTAGCGGCTGAAGCAGGATTGGACGTGGTCGTCCGAAAAATCCGCTGTCGCAGCCAGCGGCGCGGCGCCACCCTCGACATAGCTGACTTCGTCGGGCTGCTGCGCGGCCTGGCCGGCGTCGGCACTGGTGTCGAGATAGGGCGAGACGCAGGGGCGCTGCTGTCCGCTGTAGGACATGTAGCTGTTGTCGTCAGGGTTATAGGAGCGGTAGCGGTCCGCGCACCAGCTGAGATGGGCAGCCGGCAGCCTGGCCTGCTCTTCGCCAGCCTCCGGCGCCACCGCGCTGGTAATGGTCGGGTCGGGCGACTGCACTCTGGCGGCGGTGTCGGGCGCGGGAGGCTGCGCGGCGGCCACGCGCTCCAGGCCCGGCGCGGCCTTGTCTACCGGCTGTGCGTCCTTGGTCCACAGCTGCGAGACACTGTCGGCGGGCCTGGCCTGATGCACCGGCTTGGCCAGTATCAGCCAGGCGGCGAAAGCCAGCCCGCTGGCAAAGACCGCAAGGGTGAGAACGAAGCCTGCGACCAGTGCCAGAACCGCTTTCATCACACACTCCTTGAGCCTCCGCTAATAGAATGCGGGGCACCGGGACTGGTTCCAGCGAGCGGGCGTATTGCAGGGCCCTGGAGCGGCATGCCGATACGCAAGGCGGCCGGCCTTGCTGCCTCACACCGGCAGGTGCACATCCACCGAAAACTGGTTCTCCACGGCCAGCAAGGCCCTGACCATTTCCTTGTCGCGCTGGCGCTTTTGCAGGTGGCGGGCCAGCAGCCAGTCCAGCGAGATCCGGCCGGCGCCGACGGCGGCCAGCACGAACATGCCGCCTGATATGGCGAGGTCCTTTTCGAAATGCAGCAGCTCGTTCTGGCTGGCGAAGTTGACGTGGAAAAGCAAGGCCGTGGCCAGGCAGAACAGGCCGAGCCCGATGCCGCCCAGCCGCGTCAGCAGGCCTGAAGCCACCGAGAGCCCTGCCCCCAGTTGCAGCGCGATGGTGGCGACGAACAGCGGCAGCCCGACGCCTTGCGCGGCCATCGCCTTGGCGGCGCCGTCGAAATGGGTGGCCAGCGTCACGCCCTCATGCAGGAAGATGAAGGACATGAGCAGGCGGCCGGCAAGCAGGGTCACGTCCCTGATGTGGTATTTCGTGGCGAGGCCGGTGAGCTTCGCGGCGATCTCGTTCGGTGTCATGGTCAGCCTCCAATTTTTGAGCACAGGCAAGCGCCGCCCGCCGTGGGACGCGCGCAAGCACGGCGCCTGACGGGTCTGATCTTCGAAAAGGCCGGAGCCGGCTCGAGGGAGAGGCGCCGGCTCCGGCAATGGGCGCCAGCCACGAGCGCCCAAACTGTGGTGGTTGGCGTGGGGTGGGTTAGCGCCAGCCCCCCACTCCGTCTCGGCTTGGCCGAGCCACCTCTCGTGGGGGAGAGGAAATGGCGCGCGCTTTACTGCGTCACCTTGGTGTCGATGGCTTTTTGCAGGTCGGAAAGCTCCTCGCAGCCGGCGGGGCAGAGTTTCTGCAGCGAGGCCAGCTGCTCCTTGGCCTTGTTCATGTCGCCGGTCTCGACATAGAGCTCGCCCAGATATTCGCGGGCGGCCTTGTGGTCGGGCTTCAGCTCCAGCGCCTTGTTGTAATAGGTCAGCGCGGTGGTGACGTCGCCGGTCTTGCGCAGCGTGAAGCCGAGCAGATTGTAGACGTCGGCCTGCTGGTTGTCCTGTGCGAGGTCGCGCAGATCGGCCAGCGCGCCCTTGTAGTCCTTGGCGGCGATCTTGGCCTGGACGGCGGTGAGGTCGGGCGCATCGGCGCCCTCGATATCATCCACTGCATAGGCCGGCATGATCGTTGCGACGGGAACGACGGTCAGCACGGCGATGGCGCCGAGCAGGCCGAACAGGGCGTTTCTGCCCAAAAGAAGCTGTTTCATTGTCTTTCTCGCTTGGTTTTGTGCGTTAGCGTTGAGAGACCGTTTCGAAATTGATGGTGGTTTCGAGAACCGGAGCGCAGCGTACGTTTGGGTACGTGAGCACCGGAAGCGCAGAAAACGCCTTCAGATGGCCGCCGGAGTAGAATTTCCAAACGGGCTCAGATTTGCATGGGCGTGAAGCCATAGGCATTGCCGTCCTTGACGAAGACGCCGGTGCCCGGGAACGGGAAGTGCGACCCGGAAATGCGGATGTTGTCCGCGATCACCCGGTCGATGATCTTGTGGCGCGTGGTGATCGCGGTCGGCCCATCCTGGTCGTAGGCGCCCTGCCATTCCGGATGCGGCGCCAGCAGGGCCGGCACATACATGGTGTCGGCCGAGATCATCAGCTGCTCCTTGCCGGAATTGGCGAGGTACACCGAGTGGCCCGGCGTGTGGCCGGGGGCGGCGACGATCTGGATGCCCGGCGCCACTTCCGCGCCGTCCTGAACCAGCTTCCAGTTCTTCCATTTCGGGAAGTTTTCGGCGATGCGCTTGCCCGCCGGCTTGCGGCCCTCGGGCAGCTTGGCCAGCCGGGTCGGGTCGGTCCACCAATTGTATTCGGTGGCGTTGACGATCAGCTCGGCATTGGGGAACACCGGCGTGTTGGTGCCCTTCTCCATCAGGCCCCAGACATGGTCGGGGTGAAAATGCGAGATCATGATGGTGTCGATCGCATTGTAGTCGATGCCGGCAGCGGCCATGTTGGCCGGCAGGTGCGTGGCATTGGCCTGCCACTGGCCGACGCCCGAGCCCGCATCCATCATGATCAGCTTGCCGCCCATCTTCAGCACGACGACGGTGAGCGGGATGGGCATGAAGTCGGTGGTCAGCCCCGCCTTGGCGAGCGCCGCCTTGGTGTCTTCGACCGAGACATCCTTGATGAAGGCCGGGTCGTGCGGCTTCTTCCAGATGCCGTCATAGATGGCGGTGACCTCGATGTCGCCGACCGTGTATTTGTAGAAGCCGACGGTCGGCTCGACCGGGGTCTGCGCGAAAGCGGGACGGGTGAATTCGAGCTTGCCGGCCAGGCCGAAAGCGGCGGCGGCGGCGGCGGATTGAAGCACTGTGCGGCGTGTCATGCTGAACATGGTGGTCTCCTGGGTTGTTGTGGCGGAAGGGCGACGGAGGGCCACGCCACATGGCCCTCCGTCCTGATCGCGGGCTGGGTCAGGACCTCGGGGCTGTCCCGCCCCCTGAACTCAGCGGCCCCAGATGCCCTGGCCGGGTTCGTCCGCATCAGTCTTGGTCGCCGGCCGGCTCGGCCCGGTCGTCACCCTGGTGTCGACACGGGCCGTGTAAGGGATCGAGGCGGTGGCATTGGTGTCGACGGAAGCGACAGGCTGATTGGCAGTGTCGGCGTCGAAATGGTCGCTGCCGGCAAAGGCGGCACTCGAAGCAAGCAACATCGCGGCCACGCTGAGAGCGAGCTTGGTCATGTTCGTAAATCCTTGTTTCGTTCTTCGCGTCGCGGGCCGGATTGGCCCCGCTGAAGGGAAGACCCGGCAAGGCGGTGCTTTATTCCCGGGGTGGTGAGATTTTTCTGAGAGGGGCGGATTCAAGGGTCGCGACCAGGCAGAACCTGGGTGAAAGGCGGCGGCATCACCTCCGGAAAAGACCATCAAGGGCAAGGCAGGAGGAGCGCTCAGACACAATTCAGAAACAAGTTTCAACAATTCGGAAAAACTGGCGAAAAGATCGGATGGCATAACCATCGCGCGGGGGACTGCGGGGACTTCCTTTTCGGAAGCTTCGGTCCGCCATCGACAAGGGTCAAATTGCAGCAGCGGCACGCCGAAAATGCCTGCTCGAACGGCGGCATGAACAGCCGGGCGATGCGCGGCCAGGACGAGAAAGTATGGAAATGGATTACGGTGTCGACATTGCCAGCCTGGACAGGGACACGGCACGACCAGGCGCGGAGCCCGAAACCGGGCTGGCCCCAAATGGGCTGGCGGGCGTCGATACCCTTGCAAGGGGCGCTCAGCGGGCCGCGCATGGCCAGATTCTGACCGGCGCCGATTTCGCGCAGGCCGGCCAGCCCGACGAGCGGCTCGACACGTTCTTCGAAGAGCTCGCCGCAACATTCGCCACCTTGCCGGCGGTGATCTCCGACGGAAATGTCTGGACGTATCAGGAGCTGGACAGCCGTGCCAATCAGTTCGCCCGTGTGCTGATCAAGCGCGGCGTGCGGCCGGGCCACCGGGTCGGGCTCATTCTCGACCGGTCGGCGGAGACCTATGTCGCCTTGCTTGCCGTCGTGAAGGCGGGGGCCGCCTTCGTGCCGCTGGCCACCGCCTTTCCGCAAGAGCGCATGGCGCTCATCATCGAAGACGCCAGCGTCAGCCTGATCGTCACCATCGCCACCTATGCGTCGCGGGCCGACCAGCTGCCGGTCCCCCATGTGCTGATCGACAGCGCCGCCGCCGAGATCGCCAAACAGCCCAGCGCGCCGCTGAAGCCGCAAAAGGCGACGGCGGAAGACATTTGCTACATCCTGTACACGTCGGGAACGACCGGCAGGCCCAAGGGCGTGGCCATCCGGCACCAGAGCTTTGTCAACTTCATCCGCGTCGCCGCCGCATCCTACGGCTACAGGCCGGGCGATCGCGTCTACCAGGGCATGACGATTGCCTTCGACTTTTCCTCCGAGGAGATCTGGGTGCCGTTCGTCGCCGGCGCGACCGTGGTGCCCGCGCCCGGCCAGATGCCGCTCGTCGGCGAGGAACTGGCGGATTTCCTGCGGTATCATGAAATCACCTGCATGGCCTGCAGCCCGACGCTGCTGTCGTCGATGACATCGGATGTGCCCAGCCTGCGCACGCTCCTGGTCGGCGGCGAGGCCTGCCCGCACAATCTGGTGGTGCGCTGGTCGACGCCGGGCCGGCAGATCCTCAACACCTATGGCCCGACCGAGGCGACCGTCACGGCAACGATGGGCGCGCTGACGCCGGACAAGCCCGTCACCATCGGCGCGCCGCTGCCCACCTATTCCATCGTCATCCTCGACCCGTCGCTGCCGGAACTGACCGAGCCTGGCGAACTGGGCGAGATCGGCATTGCCGGCATCGGGCTCGCCGTCGGTTACCTCAACAGGCAGGACCTGACGGAACAGAAGTTCATCGCCGATTTCATCGGCCTGCCGAACAACCCGTCGCAGCGCATCTACCGCACGGGCGACCTTGGCCGGATCAACGGCGATGGCGAGATCGAATATGCCGGGCGCATCGACACCCAGGTCAAGATCCGCGGCTATCGCATCGAGCTCGGCGAGATCGAGGCGGTGCTGCTGGACCAGCCGGAGATCGCGCAGGCGGCCGTCACCACCTGGGAGATCGAGCCCGGCCGCGTCGAGCTCGTCGCCTACTACGCGCCCAAGGCCGGCCAGCCGGCGCTCTCGCGCGCCGATCTCGCCCAGACGATGAAGCATCGCTTGCCGGACTACATGGTGCCTTCCTATCTGGAGGAACTGCCAGCGATCCCGATGACGGTCTCCAACAAGGTGGACCTTCGCCAGTTGCCGAAGCCGACAAGCGTGCGGCTTTCCGCCGACCGGGAGATGATTGCGCCCGGCAATGACGACGAACGCTTCCTGGCCGAGGCGCTGGCCGCGGTGCTGAAATTCGACGAAGTGTCGGTCGAGGACAATTTCTTCGACGATCTCGGCGCCAACTCGCTGCTGATGGCGCATTTCTGCGCGCGTGTACGCACTCGCAAGGAATGGGCGACGACGTCCATGCGCGACATCTATCTCCATCCGACAGTGGCGCGCCTGGCCAAGCACCTGAGCGTCTCGGAAGAGGTGACGACCGCCACCAACGAGCCTGTTCTCACCCGCCAGGCATCGAATCTTGCCTACTGGACCTGCGGAATGGCGCAGTTGCTGTTCTACGGGGTCTACAGCTACGCGGCCCTGTGGGCGATCAACATCGGCCTCAACTGGATGTATGAAGCGCTCGACGATCCGCTGCAGCTCTATGTCAGGTGCGTGGCGCTGTCGGCCGGCGTGTTCTTCGGCATGACGGGCTTTGCCGTCCTGGCGAAATGGGTGCTCGTCGGCCGCTGGAAGGCCGAAGCCTTCCCCATCTGGGGCCTGCGCTACTACCGCTTCTGGGTGGTCAAGACCTTGATCCGCACCGCCCCCGTCGTGCTGTTCCGCGGCAGCCCGCTCTACAGCCTCTATCTGCAGCTTCTCGGCACCAAACTTGGGCACAACGCCGTGATCGAATCCAAATCCGTACCGGTCTGCACGGATCTGATCTCGATTGGCGCCAACACCATCCTGCGCAAGGAATCGATGATCCTCGGCTATCGGGCGCAGTCAGGCTATATCCACACCGGACCGCTGACCATCGGCCGCGATGCCTTCATCGGCGTGGGTTCCACGCTCGACATCGACACCAGCATTGGCGACGGCGGCCAGCTCGGCCATTCGTCCTCGCTGCAGCGCGGTCAAAGCATCCCGGACGGCGAACACTGGCATGGGTCGCCGGCCGTGCCGGCCACGGCGGACTATTGCAAGGTGCGCAATGTAAATCCTTACCAGGTCCGGCGCTTCCTCTATGAGGCCGTTCAGCTGGTGGGGCTGTTTGCCATCGTCACCCCACTGCCATTCCTGTTCCAGAGCTATTGGGAGAGCGTCGGCGACGACTACCAGGAGACGATCGGCCTTGTCGCGGTCGGCACCACGGTCACGCTTTTTGGCTATATCGCCGTGGCCTTTCTCGTGGCAACGCTGGTGCCCCGCTTGACAAACCTGGTTCTGAAGCCAGGCCGTACCTATACGCTTTACGGTTTCCGCTACTGGCTGCAGACCGTCACCGAATTCACCAGCAATTCCCGCGTCCTGGGGCTGCTGTTCGGCGACAGTTCGGCGATCGTCCATTACATGCGCGCCATCGGCTGGAACCTCAACAAGGTGGTGCAGACCGGCTCCAACTTCGGCTCCAACCAGCAGCACGAAAACCCGCTTCTGTGCGAGATCGGCACCGAGACCATGGTGTCGGACGGCCTGTTCATGATCAACATGCACAAATCCGCCTCGGCGTTCCGGCTCGAGCGGACGCGCATCGGCGAGCGCAACTATCTCGGCAACAACATCTACTATCCACCGGATGGACGCACGGGCGACAACGTCCTGCTCGGCACCAAGGTGATGATCCCCATAGATGGGCCGTTGCGCGAGAATGTCGGGCTCCTGGGTTCGCCTGCCTTTGAAATCCCGCGCATGGTCAACCGCGACAAGGAACTCATCGCCGGCGTCGACGAGGCGGACCGGCGCCAGCGCATCCCGCACAAGGACCGTCACAATCTAGTGACGATCCTTCTGTTTCTGGCAACGCAATGGGCCATGCTGTTCGCCACGCTGGCAATCTGGGATCGGGCGCTGAACTACTACACCGAATGGGCTGAGGTGGCGCTGTTCGTCGCCGTGCTCCTGACCTCGGCGATCACCATTCCGTTCTACATCCTGGTCGAACGGGCAAGCCTTGGCTTCGGCAGGCTGAAGCCGCAGATGACGACGATCTATGATGTCGCCTTCTGGCGCCACGAACGCCATTGGAAGCTTGCCGATTCTCCGATCGTGCGGCTGTTCGCCGGCACACCATTCCGGCCGATGATCCTGCGCATGCTGGGCGTCAAGGTAGGCAGCCGTGTCTATGATGGCGGAGCCAACCTCACCGAGCGCTCGCTGGTCGAGATCGGCGATGATGTCACGCTCAACGAAGGCTGCGTCATCCAGGCCCACTCGCTGGAGGAAGGCGCGTTCAAGTCCGACTACATCCGCATCGGCAAGGGCTGCACGCTCGGACCGTCCGCCTTTGTCCATTACGGCGTCGTGATGGGCGAAGGGTCGGTGGCCGACACCGATTCCTTCGTGATGAAGGGCGAGGAGCTGGAGCCCTACTCGATCTGGCGCGGCAACCCGGCCAAGCTGCATCGGTTCGTGATCCCGGTCACGAATGACGGCGCCAAGGCGTCGGCTTGAAGGCCGGAGAAATCCGTCTCGCCCCGGTGACCAAGGCCAACCGGGCCTTGGTAACGTCGCTGGAACTGGCGCCGGAGCAGATGGATTTTGTCGCTGGCAACGCGGAGTCGCTGGAGGAGTCCCAATCCGACGAGGACGCGCGGCCCCGCGCAATCATGGCCGGGGATCGCATCGTCGGTTTCCTGATGTACGACGCGCCGGAAGATGACGACGAGGCGCGCATCTACCGCTTCATGATCGACCGCGCCTGGCAGGGCAGAGGCTACGGCAAGGCCGCGTTGCGCGCGGTGCTGCACGAGATCGGCGGGCTCGGTCACGTCAGGCACGTCTCGATCTGCTATGAACCGGAGAATGAAGCGGCACGCCAGCTCTATCGCACCGCCGGTTTCGTGGAAGAAGGGCTCGACGAGGATGGAGAAATGATCGCCGACCTCGTCCTGCCGAGGGGATGACCATTGACGCGGCCACCCTCCCCTGAAGCCGCGCTGACCGAGGCGATGGCGGCAATCGCGCCCCGGAATGTCCTGACCGGATGCCGGGTGATAGGCGACGCGGACGAGGCCCATCTGCTGCCCGAGGAAGCGCGCTCCATGCCCGCGCGTCAGCCGGCCATGCGGCGCGCCAGCGGCGCCGCCCGCTGGATCGCGCACCGGCTGCTGGCCGATGCCGGCATCAGCGACCTCGCCATCCCACGCGCGCCATCCGGCGCTCCGGTCTGGCCGGACGGGATAATTGGCTCGCTTGCCCATGACGACGAGATGGCCGTGGCGGCGGTCGCGCCTGTCGGCGGTATCGTCTCTCTCGGCATTGACGTCGAGCCCGCCGAACCCTTGCCCGACGACATTTTCGCGATCGTTGCAACGGGCGCCGATCGCACCGGCGCGGCGGACCCGCGGCTTGCCGGCCGCATCCTCTTTGCCGCCAAGGAGGCGGTCTATAAGGCGGCCTACCCGCTTGATCGCCAGGTGCTGGGCTACGAGGATATCGCCGTGGACCTCGATGCCGGCCGCGCGACGACCAAGACCGGCCGCAAGGTCAGCCTCGCCTACTGCGTCGCCCCGCGCGTGGTCGTGTTGGCGTTTGTCGGAGAATAGCGCGGCTCTATTCGCCGACAATCTCCCGATAGGTCCTCACCGCGCCGTCCTGACCGCGTATCCGCCAGGTGTCCCCGTCACGGCCCTCGATAGGACATGGCCCGAGCGGCACCTTGCCGCCGCCTTCCGGCAGATCGAGCACATAGACGGGATTGCAGATGCCCGACAGGCGCGCCCGCAGCGCTTCCACCAACGCCTGGCCCTGCGCGATCGTCGTGCGCCGGTGCGCCATGCCGCGCGCCAGGTCGCCATGGTGCAGGTAATAGGGTTTTACCCCCAGCCGGTACATCAGCTCGCGGCAGAGATCCTCCAGCACTTCGACACTGTCGTTGACGCCCTTGAGCAGAACGCTCTGGTTGAGCAGCACGAAGCCCGCCCGCCGCATGGTGCGGCAGGCCACCTCGGTCGCGGGCGTGATCTCCCGCGCGTGGTTGAAATGGGTGACGACGGTGACCATCAGCCGGCCCTGCAGCGCAGCGACCAGCCCTGATGTGATGCGCGACGGCAGCGCCACCGGCACGCGCGTGTGGATGCGCAGGAGCCGCAGATGCGGGATGGCCTCGATGCGCGCGAAGATTTCGGCCAGGGCCTTGTCGGGCAGCGACAGCGGGTCGCCGCCGGTCAGGATGACCTCGCGGATTTCGGGATGATCCGCGATATAGGCCAACGCCGGCTCCAGCGCCTCGCGCGTATAGCCGCGGCCGATCGAGGTGAGCGATTCCTTGCGGAAGCAGAACCGGCAATAGACCGCGCATTGATAGGTCGGCAGCAACAGCACCCGGTCGGCATGGCGGTGCGTCAATCGCGGCACCGGGCTGAACTCATGGTCGGCGATCGGATCGCCAAGCTCGCCCTCCACCTCCTCCAGTTCTTCCGGCGACGGGATGACCTGCGCGCGGATCGGATCGGCCGGGTCATTCCAGTCGATCAGGTCGAGATAGGCTTTTGGCGCGCGCACCTTGTGGCGGCTGGCGGCCTCCTGTGCAGCAGCACGCTCGGCCGGCGACAGCGGCAGGCGATCAAGGTCGCGCGCATGGCGCACGCCCTGGCGGACATCGTCCTGCCAGTCGGGGGCGCGGGTTGCATCTTCAAGGTCGGTCATTGCAGGTCTCGGAGTGGTCGCGCGGACCTATCGGCCGTAAGTAGGCTTCCGTCAACAACCGCGCTTGTCGCAGATTGTCTCGCGGCATGGGGAACCTAGGTGCTGCAGCGCCGCGCAGACCCCCACCCCGCTGCGTCGCAGCGACCTCCCCAAGGGGGAGGGTGAGGAACCGCCCTGCCCTCCAGCGGACAGGTTCGTGACACACAAGCTGATCACCCAGCCATTCCACCCCTCGCCGCCATCGCCACAAAAGCACTCTCAATGCTCTCGAACCTCAGCTGCGGGTAAAGCGTACCCGCCTCCGGCGTGTCCGTTTCCAGCGCGGTCTCGCCACGGATCCAGAACGCCCGCAGCAGACCGAGGCCGGGGACTGCCGCGATCAACGCCTCCAGCTCCTCCGCGCTCATCTTCACGACGCGCGGCGAGCGGCCGCTGACCCGACGCCACAGATCGATCATCGCCCCCTGCGTGATCACGTTCCGCGCGATGCGGATCTCGCGGCGGACGGCATTGGGATCCTCCAGCGCGCGCATGGTGACGGCGGCGATGTCCTTCTCGCTGACGAAGGTCGCCGGGACAGCGCCGTCGCCATAGAGCGTCACCTCGTCCGGCGGCAGCACGGCCGAACCGAAGCGCGTCAGGTCGCCCAGCGTCGCCACCCAGGTGGAGAAGAAGCCGTTGGTGTAGATCACCGTATAGGGCAGATCCGCCTCCCTGACCGCGTCGAACACGGCCCTCTTGATGTCGAGCGGTGCGATCGTGCCGGGGGCGGCGGCGGCAAAGTCGAGGCCGAAGCCGGCGGAGGGCACGAAGCGGGAGACGCCGACATCCCTGACGGCGCGCACAAGCGTCATCTCGCTGGCCGAACCGACATGCACCGAACTGATGACGCGGTCGACCTTGCCGACGGCGCGCACAAGGCTGTCATAATCGTCGAGATCGCCGACATGCACCGTGGCGCCCAACTCCCTGAGCGGCCGCATCCGCTTTTCATTGCCTGAAATGGCTGCCCGAACCAGGACATGCAGGCTGTCGCCATTGCGCGCGCTGGCCTTGGCCATTTCGCTGCCCAGAAGCCCCGTCGCGCCGATGATCAGGGTGCTGGTCATTTCCCCCTCCCATGGTGCAAGATCGAACCGTCCCAGTCGCGCTCCAGGCCGATGTCCTGCAGGCGGCGGTCGGAAAACCGGGAAATCCGGCGCAGCACGCGGCGGCACTCGAATGCCGCCGTGCTGCGCGTGGCAAGGCCGCTCATCGCGGCGCCGATGGGTCCAAGGGTCATTCTCATTGTCTGTCTCCTATATGGTCGTCATGGCGCGAACGTGCCGGTGCCGCCCATCGGGCAAGCATGACGATCGCTCACACATATCGTTGGTCGTTCAACGCATCTGAGAACCGGAAAGGTCGAGATCGATGCGCGGTACGCCCTGATATTGGGCATTTCCGGGCTGGACGACAAACGACTCTTTGTGCAGGATTTGTGATTACCGCTCACAGGTCGAGATCATGCCGCGAAGATTGCCGCCCCTCACCGCCCTGCCCGCCTTCGACGCCGCCGCCCGGCATCTGAGTTTCTCCAGGGCGGCCGACGAGCTCAACCTCACCCATGGCGCGGTCAGCCGCGCCATCCGCAACATCGAGGACAGGCTGGGCATCCAGCTGTTCGATCGGGGAACGCGATCCGTGCGCCTGACCGCCGTGGGCGCGGCCTATGCGGTCGAGGTCGGCAAGGCGCTCGACCAGATCGCCGTCGCCACCATCGCCGCCACGCCCGACCGCTCGACGCGCATCCTGAGCGTCTCGACGTCGGACGGCTTCGCCGGCCGCTGGCTGGTGCCGAGGCTGCATCGCTTCCACCGCGCCAATGCCGATATCGACGTGCGGCTGGCGACCTCGGGCGTGCTGGCCGATTTCGTCAGCGACGGCATCGACATCGCCATCCGCTACGGCAAGGGGGGCTACACCGGCGTGACGGCGGAATTTCTCGCCGACGAGGAGGTCTTCCCGGTCTGCAGCCCGGAACTGCTGCAAGGCGAACATCCGCTGCGCCGGCCCGGGGACCTCAGGCACCACAAATTGATCCATGACGCCTTTCGCATCGACTGGGCGACATGGCTGCAACAGGCCGGTGTCGATGGCATCGACCCCAAGCGCGGCGTGCGCTTCGATTCCGCCACCTTCGCCGTCGAGGCCGCCGTGCATGGTGAAGGCGTGCTGCTCGGCCGCAGCGCGCTGGTCTCGGCCGACCTCGCGACGGGGCGGCTGGTGCGGCCCTTCGACCTCGCGCTGAAATCGGCGGCCAGCTACTACCTCGTCTATCCCGAAGGCGCGCTGCGCCAGAAGAAGATCAGGGCGTTCCGCGACTGGCTGTTCGCCGAGGTGGCGGCCGACTGGGTCGGGATGTCTCGGAGGGATTGAGCAGTGCCGCGCTGACCCCCACCCCGCTGCTTCGCAGCGGGGTGGGGTTGCTGGCGCAAACCTTTCAAGACCTGCGCTACTCCTTCGCGCGATAGGCTTCCGGTATGACGAACACCTCGTCGGCCCGGCCATAGCCGCCGTCGGCGACCTCCTCGACCAGCACCATCGTGGTGGGCCGCACGCCTTCGCCGAAAAAGTCGACGAACATGGCTGTGGTCCGATGGATGAGATCTTCCTTCTGCGCCTTGGAGAGTGCGGCCTGCGGCAGCTTGATGTTGGCGAATGGCATGATCGTTTCCTTTCTGTTGGGGTTGGGTTTTCAGGCTTTGGGATGGAGCAGGTCGACAAGGCCGATCCGTTCCAGCAGTTGCGCGCGCAGGCGGTCGGCAACGCCGTTGACGATGGCCGCGCCATCGTCGGAGGGATCGATATGAATGCGCAGCGGGCGGCTGCCATGCGGCATGGCGATGAGACCGACGATTGCCTCGGCAACCTCGGCCGGATCGGCATCCGCCGGCTCAAGGGATGCAAGCCCCTTCAGCGCCTGCTGGTCGGCACCGGCATAGGGCCCGGACCAGTAGGCGCCGGCACGCTCGGCATCGCCGGGCGCCGCCGCGTGATGGAAATGCTCGGTGCCCCTGGTGAAGGCGCCCGGCACGACGATGGTCGTTTCGATGCCGAAGCGGGCGAGTTCCAGCGCATAGCTCTGCGCCAGCGCGTCCATGCCGGCCTTGGCGGCGAAATAAGGCGCGAGGAAAGGCGGCGTGCCACCGCGCGTGCTGCTCGAACCGACCCAGATCATCTGCGCCCGGCCGAGGGACCGCATATGCGGCAGGGCCGCGCGGTTGACGCGCTGCGTGCCGACGACGTTGACGTCATAGAGCTGCGCCAATTGTTCGGGTGAAAACGCCTCGGCCGGCCCGAAACCCATATGCCCGGCATTGTGGATCAGCACGTCGAGCCGGCCGGCCTCGCTGAGAATCCGCCGGATCGCCGCTTCGGCAGAGGCATCGGAGGTAACGTCGAGCGCGATGGGCTTGAGCGCCACACCCTCGTCACGCGCAAGCGCGTCCATTTCGGCTGCCGCGGCGCCGCCACGCGCCGCGGGATCGCGCATCGAGGCATAGACCGTGTGGCCGGTCCTTGCGAGCGCCCGCGCCGTCATGGCGCCAAAGCCGCTGGAGGCGCCGGTGATCAGGATTGTCTGTTGCATGTCAGCCTCCTCAGATCGCGCCGCCATTGGCACGGATGATTTGTCCGTTGACCCAGCCACTGTCAGGTCCGGCCAGGAACGAGACCACGCCGGCAATGTCGTCGGGCTGGCCGAGCCGGCCGAGCGGGATCATCTTGGCCGTAGCCTCGATCTGCGCCGCGCTCTTGCCGTCCATGAACAGCGCGGTCTCGACCGGGCCGGGCGCCACGGCGTTGACCGTGACGCGGCGTCCGCCAAGTTCCTTGGCCAGGATATGCGTCATCGCCTCGACGGCCGCCTTGGTGGCGGCGTAGACGCCGTAGCCCGGCTGCAGGAAGCCGACGACGCTGCTGGAGAAATTGACGATGCGGCCGCCCTCGCGAAGGCGTTTCGCGCCCTCGCGCATGCCCCGGAACACACCGCCGAGATTGACCGCGATCTGTGCGTCGAAGGACGCATCGTCGGTCTGCGCGATCGGCGACAGCTTGATGATGCCGGCATTGTTGACCAGCATGTCGACGCCGCCGAACGCCTTTTCACCGGCATCGAAAAGGGTGGCGATGCCCGTGGGATCGGCGATGTCGGCCTGTACGGCGATCGCCTTGCCGCCTTCGGCTTCGATCGCGCCGACGACCGCTTCGGCCTCGGCGCGGCCCCGTGCATAATTGACGACGACGGCGAAGCCGTCGCGGGCGAGCCGCTGCGCGATCGCCGCACCGATGCCCTTGGAGGCGCCGGTCACGATCGCGGTTCTGATTGGGTCGCCCGTATTTGTCTGCTGGTTTGTCATGGAAGTCTCTCCGTATTGCTGGTGACACGGATATAGACGCAGCCATCTTCCGGGATAATCAGCCGTCACTTGACATCACTATTCGGAAACTGCGAACAAAGACCATGGATCGCCTGGACACGATGCGGCTCTTCGTTCGCGTGCTTGAGCGGCGCAGTTTCACCGCTGCCGCCGCCGATCTCGGCCTGCCGCGCTCAACCGCGACGGAAGCGATCCGCCGGCTCGAGCAACATCTCGGCGCACGTCTGCTGGAGCGGACGACGCGGCAGGTGAACGCCACGCAGGACGGCGAGGCCTACTACCGGCGCTGTCTGTCGATCCTGGCCGAGATCGAGGACGCGGAAGCCGCCTTCCGCAAGGCCGAGCCCTTCGGCCTGCTGCGCATCGACGCCAGCACGCTGCTCACCCGCACCTTCCTGCTGCCGCGCCTGCCGGAGTTTCTTGCGCGCTATATCAGGATCGACCTGCAGATCGGCCAGAGCGACCGGCTGGTCGATCTCGTGCGCGAGGGCGTCGATTGCGTCATCCGCGTCGGCGAGCCGCCCGACAGCGGCATGATCATGCGCCGGCTGGGGATGATCCGCGAGATGACGTGCGCCAGCCCAGCCTACCTCGAACGTCACGGCGTGCCCGCCTCCCCCGACGCGCTCGACGGCCATCAGGCTGTGGGCTTCGTCTCGTCGCGCACCGGCGAGGTGCTGCCCTTCGAATTCACCGTCAACGGCAAGACCCGCGAGATCAGGCTGCCGGGCCGCGTCGCCGCCAACAATTCCGACACCGCCGCCGATCTGGCGCGGCTCGGCCTCGGCCTCATCCAGGCGCCGCGCTATCGCTTCGAGAAGGACCTTGCTCAGGGCACGCTGGTCGAAGTGCTGGCCGACTGCCCGCCCTCGCCGACGCCGCTGTCGGCGCTCTACCCGCAGAACCGCCAGCTCTCGCCGCGCCTGCGCGTCTTCCTCGACTGGGCCGCGCGCATCTTCGCCGAGGCCAACCTGTAGGATGCGGCCATCGGTCCGTGCCCATCATGGGTATCTCGCCGCCATCGGGCCCATCGCCGACGAAACCGTAGGTATTGAAGCAAAATAGCAGTATTCTGCGCGGGGTCTTGGGGAAAGCGGATGGATTTCAGCACGGGCCATGGCTACCTCCTCATCGGCGGCCTCATCCTGGTCGGCGCCGGGCTGCTCATCCTGTCGCTGATCGTCAATCTTGGCGTCGCCCACAGCGTGCGCAACGACGTGCGCCATCGCGAAAAGCTGCTCGAATATTATCGCAACATCTTTTCACAGCTGGGCGTGATCCTGATCGGCATCGGCGTGTCGCTGTTCATCTTCTTCTTCCAGCAGAACTATCAGGACCAGCGCCGACGCGAGACGGAGCTGCAGCAGGTTCTCGCCAAACTCGCCGCGCGCATTGCCCGCGGCGCGCCAGTGATGCAGTCGCTGGAAGAATTCGACGAGTTGCTGGATGAAGGCGGGCCCTATCTCAGCCCCCAGCTCGGCGGCAAGAACACCGCCGTCAGCCTCCACGGGACGGAGCTCGGCAAACAGGCGGCCAGGATCCTGCTGGTCGAGCGCGACGTCGATCTCGCGGACTTCGAGGTGCTGAACCTGTCGCGCGATTTCGAATCCTCTTTCGTCGTCAACGAACTCGATTCCAGGCTGTGGTTCGACATCGTGCGCGACGAGAGCGAGATCAAATACGCCACCACCCAGCTCGCCCTCGACTACAAGGACCTGCGGGACACGATCGGCGGCGATGCGGCGGAGGCAGCGGTCGCCGACCCGGAAAAGGAGAGCCGCGTCAAGCGGGAGGTGCTCGACATCTTCTACGATGCCGATCTGCTGCGCCAGCGCTCCAGGCAGCATCTGGCCCGCGCCTGCTGGCCGTTCAGCCAAGGGCGCGGCTTCGTCGGCGCGGCCCCGGTCAACGCGATCGAGGCCGATGCCAGGTCGCACCAGGAATGGCTCGATCGGTCGAAACCAGTGTTGTCGCAGGCGAAGTCGGGCAGCGGCGATTGCTTCACACTGCTCCGGTTCGGCCAGGGGTCTTGAGTTGGGGGCGATAGGCAAGGCCCGCTGCTCTGTGACAAAGCCAATCATTTTCAAAGACCGGGTTGGCGTCGGATGCGGACTGTCCGTTTCCGACGCCGCCAGTTACGCCAGTTCGTCGCTGAGCGCACGCTCGTTGGGATCAATCGAACCCAAGTTCTTCACAACCCGGAACCGACCGCCCTGCGCCTGCGCGATGTACATGTTCATGCGAACATGGTGCTGGCCGGGAACCATTTCGGCCGGTCCACCCGGTCCCTCGGCGATGCGGGCGTGATCGAGCGCCCGGATGACGGCGTCCCGCTCGGCACTGCCCGCTTCGTTCACCGCCGCTTCCCACATCTTGATCGCCCGGTAGTGCCCGGTGCATCCGCTGCCCGCGGTCAGGGTAGCCCCACCAGGGAACCGTTCACCGTAGCGGCGCCACAGCGCGCGACCGTACGGTTCGTCGAGTTCCTGGTAGTAGTCGAGGCAGCTGTAGAGGCCCTCGATCTGATCGGACGGCACCAGATTGAAGAAGTTCTCGTCGAAGTAGGTGCAGACGATCTTGCCGCCGCGTTTGCCGAAACCGGCCTTGTGCAACTCTTCGAGGAACGGCGTCAGGCCTGGCGGGACGATGGTGTTGAAAACCACGTCGGTGCCGCCCGCCATGATCTGCTGCACCGTCCGCCGGAAATCGACGGTGTCCAGCGGAAAATACTCCTCGCCGACGATCTCGCCGCCATTGGCGCGCACTGCCCGGCTCGCCGCCTTGTTCAGCAGATGCGGCCAGATGTAATCGGCCGACGGCAAATAGAACCGCTTCGCGCCGGTGCTGTTCATGAGCCATGGTATCAGCGGCTCGACCTGCTGGGCGGGCACGGGCCCGGTGCAGAAGATCAGGGGATCGTTTTCCTGTCCCTCATACTGCTCGGTGTAGATGTAGAGCGTCCTGCCCCGGGTGACCGCCTCGCTCTTGATGGCCAGGCGGGTCGAACTGTAGATGCCGCCGACGACCACGTCGACCTTGTCGACATCGACGAGTTTCGCCGCCTTTGCCTTGGCAACGCTGTCTGTGGTCTCGCCATCCTCGATGACGAGTTCCACCGGCCGGCCGAGCAAGCCGCCTTTGGCGTTGATATCGTCGACGAGCATGGTGGTGAGGTTCGCATTTGCGACGCCCATGAAAGACAATGGGCCGGTGAGTTCGGCGATAAGGCCGATCTTGACGGGTTTCGGATCCATTTGATTTCTCCAAATCTGGGGGTTCGTCGGGGGCGCGCCGCCGCCGGGCGGCAGGCGGCGCTCAGCGCGGGACATCAGGCCTCGTAGCGGCCGAGCAGCAGTGCCGCCTGCGGCTTGCCGACATGGCCGGCTTCCTGCAGGATCGCTGGCACCTCCGGATCGGACACGAAATTCTTCCAGCCCTCGGCGTCCCAGTCGAAGATCGCCCAGACGCGGTCGGGCTCGCTGGGGTCGCGGAAGACGGTCGCGCCGTTCGAGCCGTGCAGCCGGCGCTTGTCGGCGCCCTTGGTCGAAAAGATACGGATGAAGTGGTCGATATCAGCCACTTTGGTCGTTGCGAGAAGCATCTGATTTCCTCCTGTCGGTCGCGGCCATCATTGGCCTGTCGACAGGATCACGATGCGCGCCCTGGAGCGGGCGCGCATGGGGTGGATTCCCTATGCCGGCGTTTCGCCTGGTCGGACAAGGCCGTGCTCGACCGCGTAGAGCGCGGCCGCGGCACGAGTGGTCACGCCGATCTTGGCATAGACGCTCTGGATATGGTGGTCCGCGGTCTTGGGCGAGATATCGAGCTTTCGGGCCACTTCCTTCGCCGTAGGTCCGGCGGCGATCAGGCGCAGCACTTCGACCTCTCGCGGCGTCATTCCGGCCAGGGCTCGCGGCACGGCCCGCCGCGATGGCTGCCCGGCGAAGGACAATACGGCCTCCGCGGCGTCGGGGCAGATACAGCCGTCACGCACGGCGGCGCGCAGCTGGGCGGCCGCCGCCTCGCTGGACAGCGCCTTGCGGTGCGGACGTTCCTCTCGCGACGTCTGGAAGGCTTCGGCAGCGGCCAGGATCCTTGCCGCCGGGGACAGGTCCGAGCCGCCGACCTTGCGGTGATAGCCCGAGCCATCCAGGCGCTCGTGATGGCGAAGCACAAGGGCGGCCATCGCCTCGCCCTCGCGACCGAACGAGGCCAAAGCCCGCTCGCCGTAATAGGCGTGCAGCTGTGCCGCGTCGCGTTCGCGCACCGACAGCGGACCGTTGCGCATCCAGGTCGCCACCGGCACCACCAGTTCGCCAATGTCGTGGATGCAGCCCGACCAGCGCAGCGCGCGAACATCAGGGTCGGGCAGCCCGATCCGCTTGCCCGCACCCGTGGCCAGTTCCGACACCATCCTCGAATGGCCCTGCGTAAACGGCATGCGCATGTCGATCATGTCGGCTATGGCCAGGAACGCCTCATCGCAAGCCCCCTCGTCCAGCGTCACCGGCGGATCCGGCTCGAGCGCCAGGATGGTCTCGCGGTCGACCGTCGCGCCGATGCCTTCCATCAGGACCGCCGCGTTGGCCGAGACCAGCCGGGCCAGATCCGCTTCGTATGGACCGTCGCCGCGGCTGGCGACGGTTTCGGCCATCCCGTCGATGCCAACGGCATCGCTGAGCGCAATCGCATCCTGCGCCAATGTGATCAGGCGCACGGCGGGCAGCACATCCTCGCCGCTCAGCCCGCGCGGCAGGCCCTTGCCGTCCCAGCGTTCGTAGATCTGCCCGAGATTGCGCCGGATCTCGTCGGACAGGCCGAGCCGCTCGCCGATCCGCTGCGCGACCTCGCAATGCGCGGTGAGCACCGGGCGGGCCACCGCGAGCGCCTGCGACATCGCGGCCTCGATCGCCCTGGCCTGCGCGTCAGGCTCGAGATCGTAGTAGAATCGCTTGAAGGCCTGCACGAAGACCCTGCCCAGTTCCGCTCGATCGCCCATGTCGAGACCGACAAGATCCTGGCGCAGGGCGATCTCGTCGCCGAACGTGGCCGACAGAAGGTCCGTGTCGGCATTGCAGCCGACATAGCGCAGCATCGACTGATGGTAGGCGTTGCGCCGAACCTCAACGGAAACACCAGCAAGCTCGGCGATCCGCATTGCAAGCACGCAGGATTTCAGCGCGAAGTCGCGAGAATGGCCAGTGGCGAGGTCCGAGGCATAGGCCAGCACCATCATGAAGTCCGCCCGGCGTATCGAGACATCTGTCATCGCACACCCCCCAGTGATCCCTATGCTAGCCCCGTGCGCCGTCGATACCTAGGGGAAAAATCTCGAGCCGGATGCATATCCTGAGAGAAGCAGAGCGAAGCCGGTCGGGCAGCTTTACGCTGCGAATGGTCAGAAGTGGACGTTTAGGCATCCCGACTATATCGATTGTCCGATGCGGACGAGAGAAACCACTGTCGCCAGGCATTCTTGAGGCCCGCGAAAATGCGGCGCATTGTGGTCGGCAGGCGGGAATGGAAGCACCTCGCGTTGCCTTAACCGTTGAGCGCTTCCCCCCGCTTCCGACGCGAAGCGGGGAGTACCCGTCTCATGCTTGATTCGTCCAGGACTTACGCCTTGGCAGCGTTCCGGGCAGCCTCGAATACATCGCGTGCGGACGTCGTACCCGCTACGTGCTCCGTACCCTTGCCCCCGAGGGCCATCCATCCCGAGTTGACGGCCTCAAACATCGTTTCGGCCGGTCCTGTCTGGCCCTTCGGAATGCCGAACTGCTCGAATGCTGCTGGCCACTCTGCCCGCGGGACGGCAAATGCTTTGACGTCGAGCTTCATGACTTCACCCAATTGCGCGGCGACCTCATCCGCGCTCACCATCGAACCGAGTTCGATGACCCGATGCCCCGACCACGCCGGCCCGCTCAGAAGCCTTGCAACCTCAGCGCCGATGTCGTTGGTCGCGACCATGGTCGATTTCCGATTTGTCGGGTTGTAGTAGACGGGCAGCGTGCCGCCCTGGGCGACGTGCAAGCCGTAGAGGAAGTTTTCGAAAAACCCGCCGGCCCGTACATATGCGATCGGCAGTGTCAGGTCGCGAAAGCCCTGCTCCAGAAGCGACAGGGCCGTGATCATCCCCAGCCCGCTGGTCCTGTTCGCGCCCATCGACGAGAGTGCGACCATCCGCGGCGGCGGCGCCTTGGTGAGCGCCTCGACATAGTTCGCGATGACGCCCTTGGCTTCCCTGAAATCCGGCGAGGGAGCCCAGACGGCCGGCAGCATGATAAACGCGCCGTCGACGCCCTCGAGCGCCCGCTCGATGGCGGTCGCATCGTTCCAGTCGCCGTCGATCAGTTCGACACCCTGGTCCACCCACCTTGCCGCCTTCGCGCGGTCGCGGACCAGCGCGCGTAGCTTCTTGCCTTGCGCCAGCAAATGCGTTGCGGTGGCACCGCCAACATTTCCGGTGATTCCCGTCACTAAAAACATGTGTTTTCTCCTGATCTTGGGGACAGAGGAGACTGCCCCTATTGGTTCAACGGATGAGCGGCAGAACGGCGCGGATACGGGGATCGCGCGCGTAGAGGCCGCCCCATGTCATCGCGCCCAGAAGTAGGGAGATTATTTCCGGCGCCGACCCCAACTCACCGATGCGGACATGGGCGCAGATGGCACCTCCCAAGAAGCCCGTCACCAGGATCGCGCCGAGCACGGTGGTAGCCGGGATGGCGTAAAGGATGGCGCAGGCGAGTATGATCGGACCCACGACACGGGTCAGATCCATCGCGAAGCCGGTTTCCTGCAACACGCTTGCGATCAGTGCCGGCGCGAAAAGCTGAATGGTGCCATCTGCCGCCAGAGCGACAACGACAAACGCGCTCATGATCCGGCCCGCCCACAGGGCGCGATGCAAGGTCATAGTTTCAGGTCTCTGATGCAGGTTCATGGTTTCGGACATTTGTCATTCTGCGATGGGGGATCTCATGTTCGAAGCTTACTGTGCCTCCTAGGCGTGATAAACACCGAGGAAACGAACCAACTGTTCTCTTTTTGGGGAACAATTCCGAGGCACGAAAATGCAGAATCTCGAACCCATCCTCATTTTCATAACGGTAGCGGAAATGGGGAGCTTCACCCGCGCGGCGGATAGCCTGGGCATCCAAAAAGGGAGGGCCTCAACGGCGGTCCGAAAGCTGGAGGAAGATATCGGTGTCAGGCTCCTGCACCGGACGACGCGCAGTGTGCAATTGACGGAGGACGGACGCGCATTTCATGCCCGTGCCCGCGATCTGCTTGCTGAAGTGGATGACCTGCACTCGATGTTCGCAGGCGATCGCGTGGCACTTCGTGGGCGTTTGCGGGTCGATCTTCCGACCGAGGTGGCGCGCACAACGATCGTGCCGGCCTTGCCGGATTTCATG
Organism: Mesorhizobium sp. B2-4-19; assembly: GCF_006441315.1. NCBI lineage: Bacteria > Pseudomonadati > Pseudomonadota > Alphaproteobacteria > Hyphomicrobiales > Phyllobacteriaceae > Mesorhizobium > Mesorhizobium sp. B2-4-19. The sequence goes on from NZ_VFUV01000024.1 coordinate 74,947, forward strand.
GCGACACATCCCGAGTTGGAGCTGGAGGTGTCGAGCACGGATCGACAGGTGGATCTGGTTCAAGAGGGGTTCGACTGCGTATTGCGGCTTGGCCCCATAAGGGACGAGACGCTGATTGCCCGCCCACTGGGCCTGTTGCGTATGGTCAACGCTGCCAGTCCCGCCTATCTCGCGCGCTTTGGCGTCCCTCGATCGCTAGAGGATCTCCAGCGTCAGGAACATCGGACAATTCATTTTTCGACGATGCTGGGCGCAAGGCCCCATGGATGGGAATATCCGGACGGCGACAGCTACGCGACGCTTCAGTTGCCAGGTGCGCTACACGTCAACAGCGCGCAGACCTACGAAGCCGCCGCCCTCGCCGGCCTTGGCCTGATACAAGCGCCGCTCTTGGGGATTGGTCGATACTTGGAGAGTGGCACGCTTGTGGAGATCCTACCCGATTTTCGTCGCCGGGCGCTCGCCGTGTCCCTCGTCGTGGCACATCGGAGCAATCTGTCGCGCCGGGTCCGCGCATTCATGAAATGGATCGAAGATGTGCTGACACCGTATCTGGAATAGAGAGACGAACATCTCCGGCCGGCGCTCGGAATCAACATTACGAGTTATGTCTGCCGGTCGGCGTATCAGGTTCGGAGATATCGGTTTTCGCAACCTTGTCCGGAGCCGCTCGTCGATCTCGTTTCCCCCGTCCGCCCTTAGTCGCCCACGCGCCGCAACGTACCCAGATGATTGTCGTCGAGGAAGCCTATGGTCATGGCTGACGCCTTGCCGTCGGGGCCGACGACGAAGCTCACGCCGGTTGGCCTGTCCGGTGTCTCGGCATCGGGGAAGGTCAGGAAAAGATCGCCGTCGTAATGCGCCAGGGAATAGGACCGGGCGCCGGCCGGGCCGACCTTGAGCACAAGGCCATCTCCGGCACTCGCCACGACAGCATCGCCGAAGAAGTCGTTGGCGTAGCGGCCGGCATAGGCATTTGCCGGCCTGGCCGGCCTTGCCGGAGATGGCGGCGCGGCATAGGTGGCCTTGGCCGCCGCGACCGCCGGGCCGAACATTCCGGCATAGAAGCCGTCCCATGCCTTGACCCAGTCCTTCTGCACCGAACCATCGAAGACGAGGTCCGCGAAACTGTCGGACAGCCCTTCCGGCACGCCGGTCGGGAAGGCGTTGGCGATGATGACGATGCCAAGCTTCTCCCGCGGGAAGATCGTCACCAGCGTTCGTGCGCCGACGCTGAAGGCACCGGCATGGCCCCAGCTCAGGCCATGCCGGCCGAATTCGACATTCCAGCCGAGGCCATAGAAGGACACCCCGCCGGAGACAGGGTTCTTGCCCCGCGCCATCAGCGGCACATGCGTCTGGTCCAGCGCATCGGCTGCTATCAGCGTCTTGCCGGCATAGACCCCGTTGCCGAGGACAAGGCGCACCCATTGTGAAAGATCGCGCGCGGTGGAGCTGACGCCGCCAGCGGGCGCCTGCGCATCGGGATTGCGCTCTATCTTTGCGGCCCAGGCGCCATCGACCTTGATGTGCAGCGCGGCACGATCGGCGTGCTTGACGAAGTCCGAATGACGGGAACTGGTCGAGGCCATGCCAAGCGGACGGTAGAGCTTCTGCTCGGCGACCTCCTCCCAGGACTTGCCTGTCGGCAGGACGGCCGCGACGGCGCCCTCGGTCAATCCGAAATTGCTGTAGGAGTAGCCGGCGCGGAAGCTCGACGATGGCGGCACCAACCGCAGGCGACGCAGGATCTCGGCGCGGTCGTAGCCTATGTCCTCGAGGTCGTCTCCGGCGGTGCCGGGCAGTCCGCTGCGGTGCGAAAACAGGTCGCGGACGGTGAGTTGGCTGGTCGGATAGGGATCGGCCAGCCGGAAGGCCGGATCGAGGTCGGCGATCTTCGAATCCCAGGACACGATCCCGTCGCTGACGAGCGCCGCCACGACGGTGGCGGAGACCGGCTTGGAGAGCGAGGCGATCTGGAACACAGTATCGGCGTCGACCGCCTCAGGCTTGCCGGCCTCGCGATGGCCGAAACCCTTCAGGAAGATCATTTCGTCGTCGTGCACCACGCCGATGGCGAGACCGGGCACCCCACCGTCCGCGACGGCGCCTTGGGCGAGCGCTTCGAGCTTCGACAGGGCATCAGCGATGCGCTCCGGCGTAATGGTTTCGGCCGACGCGGCACGCGGCCAAAGCGCCACTACGGCGATGCAGACCCAGATTCGCCAGTGGCAGAGGTTCCGATCCGGCCGCACGTCCGACCCTCCTCTCCTGCATTCACCTGGCTATGATACAGGCCGGTGCAAACGAGGCCAATGCCTGTCGCCCCACGGTCCACCTTCGTCGCAATCGACCGTCACCACGATTTCAGGCAATCTGACGGATGAAGGCGCGCCATGGGAGATGGGGCGCCGCCAGGGAGGACTGAGATGACCGGCTTGCCACGCTACGAGGACGCCGTTGCGGCCTTTCGCATCGAGGATGAAATCGCCAGGTTTGACGGCGACCCGGCGACCGGCATCAACGCCTATGTCGAATGCTGCGGCCGCCATACCGGTGAGAACCGGCTGGCGCTGCGGGCAATCTCGGCCGGCGGCGAACTCCGGCTGTTCAGCTTCGACGACCTCGCGGACATGTCGGGCCGCGTCGCCAACCTGCTCAAGGATGCAGGCGTCGGCCCCGGCGATGTCGTCGCCGGCATGCTGCCGCGCATTCCCGAACTCGTAGCGCTCATCCTCGGCACCTGGCGCATCGGCGCCGTCTACCAGCCATTGTTCACCGCCTTCGGCCCGAAGGCGATCGAGCACCGCCTCGGCTACAGCGGCGCCAAGCTGGTGGTGACCAATCCGGCCAATCGCGGCAAGCTCGACGAGATCGAGAACTGCCCGCCGATCGCCACCATTCTTGGTCCCGGCGATGCCTTGCCCCAAGGCGACATCGACTTCCGCGCCGCGCTTGCCTCCGCCTCCCCCGATAGCGAACCCGTCATGCGCAAGGGCGACGACCTGTTCATGATGATGTCGACCTCGGGCACGACGGGCCTGCCCAAGGGCGTGCCGGTGCCGCTTAGCGCGCTGCTGGCCTTCGGCGCCTATATGCGCGACGCCATCGGACTGCGCCCCGATGACGTCTTCTGGAACATCGCCGATCCCGGCTGGGCCTACGGCCTCTATTACGCCATCACCGGGCCCTTGCTGCTCGGCATCGCCACCACCTTCAACGAGGGCGCCTTCACCGCCAAAAGCACCTATGAAATCATCGAGCGGCTCGGCGTCACCAGCCTTGCCGGCTCGCCCACCGCCTTCCGTCTGCTGCTCGCCGAAGGGCCTGAAGCCGCCGCCCGCATCAAGGGCCGGCTGCGCGTGGTGAGCAGCGCCGGCGAGCCGCTGAACCCGGAAGTGATCCGCTGGTTCGACGCCCATCTCGCCGCGCCCATCCACGACCATTACGGCCAGACCGAAAACGGCATGATGGTCAACAACCACCATGGGCTTTCGCATTTCGTGCGCGCGGGCTCGGCCGGCTTTGCCATGCCGGGCTATCGCATGGTGGTGCTGGACGACGAAGGCAACGAGCTCGGCCCCAACCAGCCCGGCATCCTCGCCGTCGACATTGCCAACTCGCCGCTACGCTGGTTCGGCGGCTACCACCAGGCCGAGACGCCGGCGATCGCGGGCGGCTACCACCGCACCGGCGACACGGTGGAATATGAGCCGAACGGCTCGGTGTCCTTCATCGGCCGCGCCGACGATGTCATCACCTCGTCGGGCTACCGCATCGGCCCGTTCGATGTCGAAAGCGCGCTCATCGAACATCCGGCGGTCAACGAGGCGGCGGTGGTCGGCGTGCCCGACCCGCAGCGCACCGAGATCGTCAAGGCCTTCGTCATCCTGGCGCCCGCCTACAAGGCCAGCCCTGAGTTGGCCGAGGAACTGGCGCAACACGTCCGCAAGCGGCTCTCGGCCCACGCCTATCCGCGCGAGATCGATTTCGTCGCCGAATTGCCGAAGACGCCGAGCGGCAAGATCCAGCGGTTCCTGCTGCGGAAGGCTGAGGCGGAGAAGCGGAAGGGGTGAAGGGCCGCCTATGCCGGCTCAACTCGGGCGACGCCGGCGCAGCCGCGCGTGCCCTGTTGCAGATCGGTTCTATATTACCGCTATGACCCTGCCCGCCGCATCGAGGCGGCAACCGACTTGCGCTTGCCGGACTTCGATGCCACGGCGTCCTGCATAATCTATTCGCACCTGGATCGGCGCCGTCAGTGCACTCCCGCGTCCACGCAAGGCACCTGCGCTCACCGCGCGGACCCGCACGGCGCCAAGCGGCTTGGCGGCGGACAGGATCGCCGCGCGGCAGGCTTGCACGACCGCGACTGGCGTGCCGGGTTTCGCTTTCAGTGCTTCCAGGGGTGTAGAGGGATATCCTCTGGCGAGGTCGCCCTGACCGGCTTTGGAAGGCCTGAGGACGGGCGGCAGGGCGATCGATGGCCCGGCGGTCTTGGCAATGACGGTCTTGGCAGTGGCGGTCTTGGCAGTGGCGGTCTTGGCAGTGGCCGTCTTGGCAGCGGCCGTCGCGGCGGAACCGGTGCCTGTCGCGGCAGAACCGCTGGCTGTCGCGGCGGCCGAACCACCGGAAGCGGCCGCCGATCCGTTTCGGGCGGACGGATTGGCGCCCAGGCCGACACCTGTCGAAAGGCCTCCGCCTGCGGAGCCAACGCTGCCGCCGGCACTGACACCTGCGGAGCCGACATTACCGCCGGCACTGACGCCTGCGCTGACTGATCCGCCGCCTGCGCCGACCGAAGCGCCGACATTTGCTCCGCCGACACCACCGACGCTCGCGCCCACCCCTACGGACGCGCCTTGCGAACCGGCGCTCACTCCGGCACCGAGCCCGAGACCGCCGACCTTACCGCCTAAACCGGCATCGAGGGCCGAGGCAGGCCCGATCGCGATGCCGATCGTCAACGCGGCCGCGACATATTTTTTCACTGTCATCCTCCCTGCGGCGTGCATTTCGCTCACCTGTCTTTCACTGCGAGAGTGGGCGGGTTGGCAGCAATGCGGGGGGAAGAGCCATCGTTGCCAGCAGGACAGCTTGTGCTGACCTTGGACCCTTCACCTTCGGTTTTTTCGGCAAGCCCGGTTTATGGGCTGCGACCGGACGCGGCAGCGAACTCGCGAGCGCGCTCTTGGAAACACCTGCCTTGGGCGCGCGCGCAACGGCCGCGGTCCGACGTTTCTCCCTGATACTGTCGATTTTGGCGCTGTCGATTTCCTCGCGCGCGGCGCTGAGGCTGCGGGCCAGGCCGTTGGCCCTTTCACGCTCCTGGTCCAGCGCGGCGCTCAAATCCATCGAGCTCTGCTTCAAGGCGTCGCTTTGCTTGCGGGCAATGTCGAGGTCACGCATGGCCGAACCTGCTCGTTGACGTTCCAGTTCGAGCGCTTTGCGAGCCTGGTTTGAAACGGCGTCGGCCTGTTGTCGGTCCTTCACCGCCTTGGCTTGCTCCGCGGCGGCCAGATTTGCGCCTGTCTTGAGCGCATCGATTGTCTGACGGGCCGTGGCGAGTTCCTGTTCCAGCAGCCCGACCTTATGGCGCTCCTCATCCAG
>NZ_VFUV01000025.1:0-69156 GCF_006441315.1 Mesorhizobium sp. B2-4-19
GTTCGGCGCCGAGGGGCCGATCATCATGACCGGCGGCGCGATCGGCTCGCTGATCGCGCAGATGCTGCCGGTCAGCGACAATGAGCGCAAGACACTGCTGGTGGCGGGTGCGGCAGCGGGGATGACCACGGTCTTCGGAACACCGATCGCTGCCATCATGCTGGCGGTCGAACTGCTGCTTTTCGAATGGACCCCGCGCAGCTTCATTCCGGTGGCGGTCGCGGCGATCATTGCCGAGGTCGAGCGCACGATGTTGCATCTGCCCGGACCGATCTTTCCGTTCCAGGGTGGCATGGAGGTGTCCTTTGTCGGCCTTGCCGGCTGGGTCGCGATCGGAGTCTGCGCAGGACTGTTGTCGGGGCTGCTGACGCAGATGGTCTATGCCTGCGAGGACGGCTTCCAGAAGCTGCCCATTCACTGGATGTGGTGGCCGATGCTGGGCGGTCTGGTTGTCGGCATAGGCGGGTTGATCGAACCGCACGCGCTCGGCGTCGGCTATGACAATATCGCCGACATGCTCGACGGCCGCACGATCGCGACCGCGGCACTAATCCTCCTGGTGGTGAAAGCCATCATATGGTCGGTTGCGCTGGGGTCAGGGACATCCGGAGGCGTGCTGGCGCCGCTGCTGATCATGGGCGGGGCGATGGGAGCAGTGCTCGCCGGCGTTCTGCCTGCGGCGGATCCGGGCTTCTGGGCATTGCTGGCAATGGCAGCCACCATGGGTGGCACGATGCGGGCTCCCCTGACCGCGACCTTCTTCGCCGCCGAGTTGACAGGCAACACCCACGTCCTCGTGCCGCTGATCGCAGCGTGTGTGACAGCGCACGCGGTCACCGTGCTGCTGATGAAGCGTTCGATCCTGACCGAGAAGATCGCCAGAAGAGGACATCATCTGGTTCGTGAATATCGCGTCGATCCCTTCGCCTTGACCAGGGTGCGCGAGGTGATGACCTCAGAGGTCGAGAGCGTGCCGGCGACGATGACGCTGCATGGCGCGGCGGCGTTCCTGACCGCGCCGGAAACACGGCATCCGAGCTTTCCGGTTGTCGATGAAAACAGGCAGGTGCTCGGCCTCATCGATCCGCCGGCGATATTGCGCTGGCGCCGTGCCGGCACTCATCGCACCACGACGCTTGGCGCGTTGCTGGCCGGCAGCAAGGTGACGCTCGCCTATCCGGATGAGTATCTCGAAGGCCTTTCCGACAAACTGCTGCTGGCCAACGTCTCCCATCTGCCCGTCGTCACCCGTGAAGGCTCGCAGTTGGTCGGCTATGTCGGCTGGAAGGATATGATGCGCGTGCGGTCCAGGAAACAAGCCGAGGAACGCGACCGTTCGGCATTGCTGGGCTTCGGCGCCCGCCGTAGAAAACAGGATGGCGCTGAACAAGACCGCGTTGGTTGAACGCGCACTAGATGCGAGCTTTCTCGAAACGCGGTCGATCTACCTCGCCAGCAATTACGCGGCTCTCAATCGCGATACGGTATTGTGTATGCTTGAGGGACTTTCAAACGGCCGACTGACCGGATTCCCGCCGACGAATGGAGGACCTTGGAGGCCGAACGAGGAATCCGCCGCACAAGCTGCGATCTCATTCAACCAAAATATGCGCCTCCCGGGCAGCTTCGACAAAAACTTCTCTTGCAACATCGGCGGAAACGCCACCGGTTATGGCCTGCCGGCAAGCTCTCAACGCGGACCGATGTTTTTGACTTCCTGCATCGCGCCAATTGCCTCCAAGCAAATCTGTCGCTTGTTGAGCGTTCAAGAGATTGCGAATGTCTCCACCGATGCCGGTGGTGACTGACACCGGCTTGGAAAACCACGCTTCGTACATGATGGAACCTCAGATAAATCGTACAGAACAAAACGCACGTGTCGACGAACGGTTTCGTAGAACAGCTAGCACCGTTGTGTGAGTAGGTGTGAACGGGATCGCCCCAGACAAATTGCATTGTCTACCAACGTGTCACGCCAATCATCTCGGAATCATACCAAACGGCGATCTCCGCTGCCCTTCCTAAATGGCGCTAACGACCTTCTCGATGCGCCACGCGGACGTGACACCGATCACGCCCGCGCCCATAGCAATACATCGTCAGCCTGCTAAGCAGCCGACGGTCCGGGATCATCGAATCCGCTTGAATCGGTCATGAACATCGTCTTGGCTGCCCGTAGGAGAATGTTTCCTGAACCATGCACGGTTCCCGGAGCGGGCTGGAGCGCTGCTTGCCCACTTTCCGCCACTTGGCCGAGCTTGGCCTTTTCTCGAAGGGAGGCCTCGGGCTGATAAACCACATTTTCTACCGATATGGTTTCTTCGCTTCCGTCCGCCCTCGCGAACGTCATCCGCTCGCCTTCGGCCAAGCCTAGAAGAGCGAGTCCGCGTGGATTGGTGATCGACAGAACCGACCCGACTAGGCCGCGCATCTCGTCATGGGTAACGATGCGCGTTTCCGCCGGAGCATCGTTCACCCTGTAAGTGACCCGGCTGCTAAGTGTCACAACGTTTGCCGGGATATCCTCTCGGGACGTCACGATGGCGGCCGACAGCTTGCGCTGGAGGATCGGGACCAAAGGATCGTCACGCCCAAGGCGGCGGTCGAGCATGACTTCGAGGATGGTGTAGTCTTTTGTAGTGAGGCGAAAGATCTGATCGTTGGACATGGCATATCTCCATGTCGGCCGCTGGGGCCGACGAAAAAGCGTTCTCCGTTCTGTGATTTGTTCACGAGCTGCCCCTGATCCATGCACCGCGAGCGGCCACGGGAGGGGCTACTCTCCCGCGATCGGGCTGCCCGCCTGGTTCAGCCGATTGAAGAGAGTCGGAAGTGTTATGTCGACTTTGCCGACTGAGCTTCGTCTGCCCTCGCCGCTTTGCGTTGGCCGCTGGCTTCGCCGACGCTGTTCTACTTGGCTTTCATCACCACCAACGGGGGGCTGCGTCCATCGACGTGTTGCTTGAGCCGCAGGGAAGCGGGAATGGGAGGCAGCGCTAATGCTCTTGGATGTCAAACGGCTTCCAAAACTGACCCTCGATCGGCGTCCAATTTTGACCCCCTTCTGTAATGCGCGGCGGATAGCGCTTGGCAGCTTGACGGGGTGATCAGGCGCGGTTCTTGAAGCGCCAGGATTCGTTTCCGGTCTCGATGATCTCGCAATGATGGGTGAGACGGTCGAGCAGCGCTGTCGTCATCTTGGCGTCGCCGAAGACGGCGGGCCATTCTCCGAACGCCAGGTTGGTGGTGACGATGATCGAGGTCCGTTCATAGAGCCTGCTGATCAGGTGGAAGAGCAATTGCCCGCCGGCCTGGGCAAAGGGCAGATAGCCGAGTTCATCGAGCACGACGAAGTCGAGCCGGGTGAGGTAGTCGGCGATACGGCCCTGCTTGCCGCCGCGGTGCTCGATCTCGAGCCGGTTGACGAGATCGACGACGTTGAAGAAACGGCCACGTGAGCCGTTGCGGATCAGGGCGCGTGCAAGAGCGATTGCCAGATGCGACTTGCCGGTTCCGGTGCCGCCGATGAGCACGGCGTTGCGCTGGTCGGCGACGAAGGTGCCGTTGGCAAGGTCCCGGACCAGCACCTCATTGACCGGCGTGCCGTCGAAGTCGAACTCATCGATGTCCTTGGCGATCGGCAGCTTGGCGACGGTGAGCTGGTATTTGATGGAGCGGGCCTGCTTCTCGGCAATCTCGGCCGATAGCAGATCGCCGACGATCCTCGGCGGCTCGTGCTGGCGCTTGATGCCTGTCGCCATGACCTCGTCATAGGCGCCCCGCATCCCGTAGAGCTTCAGCGTGCCCATCAGTTCCAGAACCTGCGTGCGTTCCATCAACTTGCCCTCCTGAGGCTGTCGTAGCGGGCGCAGTCGGCTTGCGGTTCGTGCTGCAGGCGAAGAGCGTCCGGGGTGAGAATGGTGACTGCCGGCGCCGGATCGCGCCGCCGCGCCAGGATGTTGATGATGACGGCGGATGAGCAGACATTCTGATCGAGCGCGTCCTGGCAGGCAGCCTCCACGGCATCGATGCCGTCGGTCAAAACCGTGGCCAGGATCGACACCATCTGCCGATCGCCGTCATGCGCCGCCTTCAATCTCCGCCGCACCCGCTCCATTGCCGGTGGCAGAGCCCAGTCCCGGAATGGCGCGCCGTTGCGCAGCGCACCGGGCTTGCGGGCAAGTACAGGGACGTAATGCCAGGGATCGTAGACCGTCTCGTTCCGCCCGAAGGAGCGGGCATGTTCGGCGACGACCACGCCGTCCTGGCGGATGACGATCCTGTCGGCATAGGCATGGATCTCGACCGGGCGGCCGACGGCCGTCGACAGGACAGAGTATTTGTTGGTGTCGAAGCGAACCGTGCAGGTCTTCGACACCGAGGCCGGCACCGTATGGAATCCGTCGAAGGGGCCGCGATATTCTACCAGCTTGCCGCGCTCTTCCTCGAACACGTTCCAGATCGTTCGTTCCGGTTGCTCGACGTGACGGTGCGCCTTGGCGTAGGCGACGCACTTGTCCTGCAGCCAGGCGTTCAGCTCCTCATAGGTCTTGAAGCGCAGCCTGGGCGTGAAGAAGCGCTCGCGCACCAGCCCGACCTGGTTCTCGACCTGACCCTTCTCCCAGCCCGACGCTGGCGTGCAGGCGACCGGCTGCACCAGATAATGGCTGCACATCTGCAGGAGGCGGCGATTGTATTGGCGGTCCTTGCCAACAAAGATCGTTTCCACCGCCGTCTTCATGTTGTCGTAGATGCCGCGCGTGCAGGCGCCGCCGAAGAAGGCAAAGGCCCTGTCATGGGCGTCGAACACCATCTCCTGCGTCTCGCGCGGATAGGCCCTGACGAACATCATGCGGCTGTGGCAGAGCCGGACATGGGCGACCTTCACGGTCACCGTCACGCCGTTGATCAGGACGATCTCGTGGCTCCAGTCGAACTGGTAGGCCTCGCCCGGCGCGAAGAACAGCGGCACATAGGCGTCCGCCGTAGCCGACCCCTGCGCCTTCGCCCAACTCTTCGCGTAGCGGCGGACGGCGTCATAGCCACCCTCGTAGCCGAGACTGCAAAGCTCTTCGTAAATCCGGATTAGTGTCAGTTGCTCGCGCGCCGCCTTGCCACGGTTGCCATTCAAAAACCCGTCAAGCTGATCCTGCCACGGACCGATCTTCGGCTTGGGCTGCCGCTCGCGTTCGTAGGAGAACGATGTCTCATTGGATCTGAGAATCTTACGGACCGTGTTGCGCGACACATGCAGTTCGCGGCAAATCCGCTTGAGCGACCATCCTTGCACATGGAATGCGCGCCGAACCCGGGCAATCGTATCCACCGACTTCATCCCCACACCATCCGCTCGCCACGACGAGCTGATGGTCGCAAAATCAAAGCATCAGGGGGTCAAAATTGGACGCCGATTCCCCGGCTTATGGGGTCAATTTTGCACGCCGATTCACAGTAGATCTCGCGCCGCGCGATAGGGGCCGTCACCGAGGATCCCGTGATCCGCTACATATTCGCCGATCCGCACCAGGGATTTGGCCTGTTCTTCGGCGCCGAAATTCTTGAATCCGTAGATGGCTTCCGGATGGACGTCGACAAACTTCCCGGTCTTCTTGATGTCGATCGTGCGGCTATCTTGCGACACGGCAACGGCCGTTCCGATCTTATCCCCGCCGACGCTGTGAAGGTCTTCGTCGCCGCGAAGGTCGGTGTCCTGCTGAATGAACGAATAACGGTGCGTCGGCAGTCTTCCGGCCCCTGCGACTTCGCCGACAAATGTCAGGCCCGAGAGGCCGCTGCGTTCATCTGTTAGTTCTTCCGCCGTAAGATCGCGCAGGCGGAAGAATTCCCACCATGTCGCTTTTGCTTCACGCCGATGCCAGTCAAGAATGTTGGCGAGAATCCATCGCGCATGCTGTTGCTCGTCGCGCTCACCCCGATCGACCGGCACGCCCGCCGTCAGTCGCTCGATCAATGGGTTAATCTTATCAAGCCAGGCCGATACGTTCTCATTGGCGACTCCGTCGTCCACACCAGGACGATCTATTTGTGCACCTAGCGCGATCGCCTGTGACCGGAGTTCTTCCAGCCAGTCGCGGAGAAATTTCGTCGAAACGCAGTCGTCCCGGTTGTAACCCTCGACGACAGACCGGTCCTCTTGTCGAATGTCTTCGTGTTGACTGAGTTCCAGGCTCGCCTGCAGGCTCATGAGGGCAACGTTTGCATCCCGCAGAGCCGTCTCGCGCTTAAATCCGTAGAACGGCTCCAGCCTCTTGATGGAATAGCTTTCCACACTGGCTCGAAGGCCGTTGCGCACGACGCTGTAAAGGTCGACGAGCCTCGTGGCCCGCAGCATGGTGTCGAGTTCTTCTTCGCGCGTCGCATAGCGACCCATCAGCCGTTTCATGGCACCGGGCTCGTATGCTGCGTAGTGATAGATATGCAGGTCTGGATATCGCTCCTGCCGGGCGGTCGCGAAGTCGATGAACTTTTCGAAGGCTCGTTTCTCATCGGCTCGGGTAAGGGCCCAATCTCCTATGTAGGTCCAATCGCCGGCGTCATTCCTGAAATGGTATCCGAACAGGTATTCCAGCCCATGTTCGCCGACGAACGGGTCGCCTTCCAAATCGAGAAAGATGTCGCCGTCCGAGGGGGCTGGGAGACGGCTCAGTCCGAAACCTGTCTCGACCGGAAGGAGTTCGTAGCTTAGTCGGCCGTTGGCGCGGCCCTCGGCTTGCACCCGTGCCTGCTCCCGAACCCGCCCATAAGAATGGGCCGAGCCTCGCTCGGGCTTCCAAGCCAGCGGCAAGGGCATGCTTGCAAGCGCTTCCATCGTGCTCACGCCCCGGGCTTTAAGCTCGTTCATCTGCACTTTGGAAATGTTGGCCACGAGACAGAGGTGATCGTCGTCTCTGCGCCGCTTGTCACATTGCATGCTCCAGCGGCAAACCTCGCAGTGGATGTTGGGATCCGGATAGGTGTCGATCCCATCTGCCTCGTCGACGCTCCGTTCCAGCGCCGATTTGGCCCGGCGATAGAACGCTCCGTAATCGGCGAAGCGATACTGCTGGGGGACGAACTCTGACCAGGGAGGCACCACATACATGAACTCCGGCGCCAACCCTTGAGCTGCTGCGAGGAGATCCGAGTAGAGGCAAAGCTGGAGTACCGTCCCGCCCTTGGTTTCGCGGGCCAGCTTGGTGTCGACGACCTCGTAGGACCAGCCGCCAAGCCCGGACGGTACCTCGACCCGGCGAAGGACGTCGGCCCGCCCGCTCCAGCGGCCGTTCAGCAAAGCTGCCTGCACGATGATCGGGACGCCGGTGCGCATCGCCTTCAACGTTTGTTCGGCACTCGATGCGGTAATATCGACGCCGTCTACTCGCACGGCGTCGAGACCCGAAGCCTTCAGATGGTCGAGATAGGCCTGTTCATGAATAGCGCCGCGTTCCCATAGGATTTCAAGGAACGGATCGAAAACAGCAGGTTTGGCAAGCGCGCCTTGTGCAACGGCACGGTCCAGGCTCGTGAGATGGCGGCAGTTCAGGTGGCCGACCAAATCGGTCGCACTTAATTGGATTCCGTGCCCCGATTGTTTCATGGAGTGACTTCCGAAAAATCGGCACTTCGATCAAACAAAAAGAAGGCTCCGAAATTGATTGCTGCGGTTGTCATCACATGACCGCCAGGTTCTCGGTTGCTGCCCTCGACGCCTGGGCAAATGGAAATTGAGGGCACACGGGAAAAAGCCTGCTTCGTTGCGAGGGAAGGGGGCGATGGTGCCATCGCTGCTGCTCCTTTTCATGTGTCTGGGCCGCGGATGACCTGCGGGCACTTGCAAGGGGAATGTCCCACTTACCGCAGTCGGGGTTGAACAAGCCGCGGAGTCGGAAATAGCGGTCGATACGGACAAAGTCCTTAGTATTCATGGAGGCTACAACGGCGCGGTGAGCGATCGCCGTCGCTGCGATCGCTAGGTCTTGCCCCGGCTTCTTGGCGTGCTTGCAGGGGACCCAAAGGTCCTGCAAGGCAGGAACCAGCGTCATGTCTGCATAGAGTTGGGCAACCGGGGCATCCATCGCAAGAAAGATCACATCGGACTCGAGCAATGATTTCAGCCATTTCGCAAGGCTGGCGGCCCGTTGTGCATCTTTAGGCTTGAGCATGGAAATTCCCCTCTGTATTTCAAATACCGCGCTGAAGGGAATGGCGATAGGGGCGCGAAGATTGCCAACCCAGTCAACGACCTTCGGATTGGGCCGCTTGTGTGCCAGTGCGCTCAGCACGTTCGTGTCGAGCACGTACATTATCGATCGTGGGCTCACAGGAACTGTCCGTGGTGTTAAGGTGACAGAACCCATATTTAAGAGTCACCGGCAATCCGTTAACGAGCCGGACGGCAGGAGGTTTTGAATGGGGCGTGCTCCCCGCGATCAGGCAGCATCGAGCAAGAGAACCAGAACCTGGAGCGTGCGCGAAGCCCGCGAACGGTTTGATGACCTTCTCGCGGCGGCGGCGCAGAACGGACCTCAGACGGTCCGCGACAGTCGGCGTGTGTTCAAAGTCACCCTTGAGCGCACTGGATCGTCGCCCATTGCGAAAGGCCTTCTCACGAAAGGTGGGCCGTTGGAAACAACGGACGTTCTGGAAGACTGAGTTCTCCATTGTGAGTCAGGTCGTGTCATTGCAACCGCGTTTTGGAAGCCACCGCTGAGCTACGGACCCGCGATTGATTGAGAGAAAATTTGGTTCCATTCCAACATGAGTCGCGGGAGTAGTTTGCTATCCTGGCAAGACAACATGCACGGATCCAAATGTAGCCAGTGAAAAATCCGGCGAAGAACGATGCCCGATTATTTGACTGCTCTCTGTAAAATCGATCGGTCCTTCAAATTTTATCGACGTTTTTGATGCCGCCGAAGGAGATTGGCATCCACAAGTCCGCTCGCAACCGGAGAGGGCAACGTGGATTTCAACGAAACTCAATCATACGAAAACGTGGCGGTCCGGCCGGAAGGCCCTGGGGCCACGCCGGCTGATACACAGAGCGAGCGGCTGCACGCAATCAAGGAGCGTGTACGCGCCCGCCAGAAGGCGATGACTAAAGCGTTTCTGGATATCGCGTCGGAGCTCAACGTAGCTCGCACCGAACTGCCGGAATCCAAGCTGAAGGCATTTCTCGTATCCGAGTGCGGCCTGAATAGAAGCGATCTCCGGACCTATCTGAAGTTCACCGAGGCCCTTGGAACTCATCGCGAGACGATCATGAAGGGGGCCGTTTCCTTCGCCACCATCAAAGCCCTGGTCGCGGCTCCGACAGCTGTCAGGGACGAAGTCGTAGAGAAGATCGCGCTGGGAAGTTTCGTGGCTTCAAGCGACGTCGCGGCAATCAAGCGCCGCCATGTCAACGATGCAAAGGATCCTGGTGTCGAGCAGGAACGCCGACGCCGGAAGGCGCTACGTTCAGCTGCAGAATTGAAAGCGCAGTCGAAAGTCGAATCCTTTGGCAATCAGTTTCTGCCGTTCGCGCAATCCCTCATCGATTTCTACAACGACGGTTATGACGATACCCGCTCACGCGACGATTTGATCGACAAGCGCATTTCGCTCATGCAGGAAGCTGGCGATTGTCTGGCCCGCTTCGAGGAACTTTTCGATACGGCAGCGCTTCCGGCCGCATGGGAGTTCCATTACCAGGGCAATCCCGACGAGACTGTTTGGCTCGCTCGAGCGCACGACAGCCTGAAGAGCTTGGCCTTGGGAGAATTCCAGTCGGTCGATCCGGAAAGCGGCAACCCATACGACACGAGCCACGACTTCCTGGACCGCGCTGCGGTGGAAAGCGTGCTTTGGCTTTTCAACGACAACGGCATTTCGCAAGAGCAGTTGAAGCATAGGAAATTGCCTGCCGCAGTCGCAAAAACGGTGATCGACCCTCCCTATCGGCTCAGCTCGATTGAGATCTGCGCTGGTGCGGGAGGCCAAGCGCTCGGGCTCCACGCCGCAGGTTTCGACGCCGTCTGTATCTACGAGCGAAACAAGAATGCGGTCGCGACCCTGAAAGCCAACAGGGCGCTCGGTCCGGTCCGGCAGGGCGACATTGCGAATGTGGATTTTACTGCATACCGCGGAAAAATCGACCTGGTCGCCGGCGGGGTCCCATGCCAGCCTCATTCGAGCATGGGCTTGCAGAAGGGCCACCAAGATGAGCGCGATCTCTTCATGGAAGCCGTTCGAATTGTCGGCGAGGTCGCCCCAAAGGCCTTCTTCTTCGAAAACGTCGAGGGGTTCGGCTTCAGGGCAAACTCGGCCTATCGTGCGGAACTTCATCGGAAGTTCAAGGAGCTTGGCTACGACACGCAGGTATTCAGCTTCTTTGGCAGCGATTACGGATTGGCTCAAAATCGGCCGAGGGTAGCGTTTGTCGGATTTCGGGATGTTCCGATCGGCCGCTTCAGCATGCCGCCCAAATTTCCGGAATGGAGAACCACCGTCGGCGAAGCTCTACTCGATCTCGTGGCCGCAAACGGATGGGAGGGAGCGGAAGATTGGGCCAGGAAAAAGGCAAACAAGATTGGGCCGACTATTGTCGGAGGGTCCGAGCAATCTGGAAGGCTGGCGTTCAGTGCCAATTTGCGGAAGCAGGCCTGGGTGGATCTCGGGATCGATCCCTTGGGAATCGCAAAGAGCGCCCCCTCGGCGAGCCACCCGAAAAATTCGCCTTTCCAGTTCACGATGAAAATGGGCGCGCGGCTTCAGGGCTTTCCGGACGACTGGGTGTTCTGCGGCTCGCAACACCCGCAGAAACGACAAATTGGCAACGCCCTGCCGCCAGTAATGGCGCGGGCGGTCGGCCTCGCCATCTACAGTGCGCTTACCGGAGTGGATTTTGACTACGCACAGGCTCTGCAGTCGCCGCTACCTGCCCAGCATCAGGGTAGGCTGAAGCTCAACATGCTTGCACGGGTAAGCGATCAACTGGATACCGTTCCAGATCATTGCTGAGAACGTCCCCCGCATTCAGGGCATGAAGCTGAAGCATTGGGATGGCAGCTCTCCATCGCCATCCCAATGTCGACAAGGCCGCTGAACTGATTGTGGCAGCTTGCCTGGTTCGCTGCTGAGCGGCGCACATCAGCAAAGTGACTCGCATGGTATGCCGTCGCTGTCGCGATCGAGCTTGCCGCCCCAGGAACAATTGTCCAGATACCACCGGGCCTCATCACAGGAGCTGATTTGCCAACACGTCAGCCGCCGATCGCAAGACCAGCTCTGCGCTATTCGCGAGAACGAACTTCCTCTGATTGAAGTCACGCCCAACAACCGACTGTTTTCCCTGGGAGACGGTGAGCTGTTTCCGGACAAGAGGCTTATAGCCACGATGAACCAAATTGCTAATTGCTTCATTGTTCCCCTCGTGGAATTCGGTAGCAATTTGACCGCCGCCAACCGGCAGAGCGGTTCATGTCGAGTGCCCCAAATCGTGCTGCGCAGAATTCAGGTTCGCTTCCAACGAAACTTCCGTGCCGCCATGATCAGTTCTTGGCTGATGATCTGGCCACCTGGGCCGACAATCATCGTCAACTCCCGATCATGATAAAGCAAGGATAGGCGGTATCTGCCCTCGTCCTCGCCAATCCCACGCTCAACCCGCCCTTTGATGTTACCAAGCTGCATCTGCCGCATGAAATACTCGACAGCGAACTTCATCGCTCGAGCGGCCACCGCAGCATCGATCTCAGGCGCGCCATCCGCCCATCTAACCGAAGTCATCCAACCCCCAGAAGAAATCCCGGCCAGACCTTTGTCCCGCAAGTTGTCGCAAGCTTTCTGACTCGAGCAGCTGATCACCATTCGACCCCGTCGGTAAGGGAGACTTCGGTCATGACAGTTCTGCATCTGTCAGGATCGCAACGGATATCTGAACAACGCGTTCCACGACTAACTCTAGCTTACTGCTGCAATCGGATCGTTCTTTGCTGTGTCGCAAGTAAGATCCATTCCCAGGCATCGGGGCCGGTAGAGCGGGTGCACCGGACGGACGACCGGGGTTAAGCTGGTCCGGACCGTCAAGACGCTGAAAGGCGTCGAATCCCTTGTGGCGCGATAAATCTGCGCTGATCCAGTCAAAAGGGGTGTCCCTCCCGCCGCACTAAGCACCGAACCTATCTTGGTTCAATTTGCGCGAGCGCAAAGAACAGACGCTTCATGTGGTGCACCTTCTCTCCCCATCGACGACGATCGAGATTGGAGACTGACATGTCCACGCGACGCGAGGCGCTCTTCGGAGCGGCGATTGGCGCCACTGCCCGTTGCGATGCCAAGCATGCCAGAACGCGAAGCGAGGCGAAAATGAAAATAGATTCCGAGAGCGAAGAAGTGATCGAAGAGTGGCCAAGCCTTGTATTTAGCACCGAAGCAGCAAGCGGCGCAAAGGCGGACAATACGTTGCTGCCCATGCTTATCGCTGGGCTCGCCCTAATTGTCCTAGGTGGCGTGGTTGTGATGGCCTTCGTGTAGAAAAAAGCCTGCTGCCCGTCGCAGGCTGGTTCCGCGACGGGTTCAGGTTGAGTTTGCATATCTAGCTCAATGCCGGCCGATTCATGGTCATCGCCGAACGTAGTGACGATGCTGTCCGCGATCGCGAGTTGTAGGTTTCAACCTGATCCGGTTTCGAGCGCTTTCCACGCGGACTATGCCGCTTTGCTATGCGCGCGGTTCGACTGATGGAGATAGGCGTCGAAGGTCGCGGCGACCGCTCTGATGACGAAGCGATGGTCCAGGCTAACGCGCACTATACCGTCCGCAACGTCGAGGATGCCGTCGCGCTCGAGTTCTGCAAGCTTGTCATTGCCGCCGAGAAGTCGTGACGGCTCGAAGCTGTAAGCCTTGCAGATCGCTGGAACGTCGGCACTGAAATCGCACATCAGCCGCTCGATGATCTCGGCCCGCACCCTGTCCTCTTCGGTCAGGCGGTAGCCTTTGGCCGTCGCTAGCCGCCCGGAGGCGATCTGCTGGGCGTAAAGGCCCGGCGCGACCTCGTTTTGCGCATAACCGCTTTTCATGCGGCCGATTGCGGAGGCGCCGAAGCCGATCAGCGTATCGCAATTGTCCGTGGTGTAGCCTTGGAAGTTGCGTCTCAGCCTGCCCGCTTCCTGCGCCTGGACGAGATCGTCTCCAGGCAGCGCGAAGTGGTCGAGGCCAATTTGCCTGTAGCCTGCCGCGACCAGCGTCTCGGCGATCGCTCTAGCCTGTTCGTTGCGTGCCGCGGTATCGGGCAGACTGGTTTCGTCGATCATCCGCTGGTGCTTCTTGAACGTTGGGATGTGTGCGTAGCCAAACACGGCCAGGCGATCCGGAAGCATGGCGATCGCCGCACTGGCAGTCTCGACACAAGACTGCACCGTCTGATGCGGCAGGCCATAAATCAGGTCGAAATTGATGCCGCCGACGCCTGCGCTGCGCAGACGGTCGGTCGCCTCGGCGGTCTGCGCCTTGCTCTGGATGCGGTTGATGGCCTTCTGCACGACGGGATCGAAGCTCTGGACGCCGAGGCTTGCGCGGCTGACACCTGCGGCGCCCAGCGCATGGGCCATCTCGGCGGTAAGCCCGCGTGGATCGATCTCGACGGCGGTCCCGGTCGTGTCGGAGAACGCGAAGTGCTCCCGCATAAGCGCCATCAGCGCGAGGAATTCCGCCGAGGAGATGATGGTCGGCGTGCCGCCGCCGAAATGTACTTCGCCTACGGGCAGGCGGTTAGGAATTCGTGCGGCAACCATGCTGATTTCCTCGCGCAGCACGCCGAGATAGTCGAGGATTGGGCGGTCCTGCCGGGTTATCGTCGTATGGCAGCCGCAATACCAGCACATCGACCGGCAGAACGGAATGTGCAGGTACAGCGATACTGGATCGCCGGCCGGCAGGTTCGCCAGCCAGTCTCCATATTCGTGGATGCCGACCGCCGAGAAGAACCTCGGTGCGGTGGGGTAGCTGGTATAGCGGGGCAGGCGTGCGTTGCCATATTTCGCCAGGACTGAAGTCTGCAATGGAGGTCTCCTACTCGGTGCTGCTGAAGCACTCTAGCCGGCGACAAACCCGTGCTTCTTTGCGATAGGCCAAAGTCACACCAGCTTTATTGCGTCTCCGGAAACGCATTTCCAGCGAGCCCGAGTCCGTGAATTCGATCCGGTTCGTGGGACCTGAAGACCCCTGGGTTCCTACCTCTCAACAGGTACTGCATGCACCATCGCAGTGACGATTGAGCAAGCGCGGGCAGCTATTGCGCCCGATTTGACGGGCAGTTGGCTATTGAGGCGAAGCCACATTTTCTGGAGCGTGTTTGTCCTGGCGCAAAGTTCGTGACGAATACGACTGATAGGTAGCCGGCCACACGTAAAGTTCGTCATTCAGATCAACCAGGGAATCAGAAGAAATGCGCTCGACCAAACTCATGCCGTTCATCGCCGCCGCCGTTCTAACGTGGGCCGGCACTGCGAACGCCGCCGAATTCGAGGTCTCCATGTTGAACATGGGCAAGCACGGCATGTTTCAGCTCGAACCATCCTTCCTCAAGATTGCGCCCGGCGATACGGTTCATTTCGTCGCCAAGGACAAGGGGCACGATGTCGAATCGATTCCCGGTATGTTGCCGGAAGGTGCCGAGCCGTTCAAAGGGCAGATGAACAAGGATCTCACGGTTACGTTCACCAAGCCCGGCGTCTACGGAGTCAAGTGCAATCCCCACTATGGCATGGGCATGGTCGCGCTTGTCGTGGTCGGCGATCCAAGCAGCAATCTGAAGGCAGCTGAGTCGGTCAATCAGGCCGGCAAGGCCAAGAAGGTTTTCGACGATCTGTTCAAGCAGATCGGTCAATAGTACGCCCGCGCCGGGACTTTTTGCTGCCAGGCGGATATTTGCTGACGTCGCAAAAAATGCGGCTTATTCAAACAGATGGAGCGGGATGCCAAGCTAGGTTTGAACGCATCCCGCCTCCAGAATTGGTGCCCGCAGCATCAGCGGAACACGTGCCACCGCGCTGCGATGGCGGCCAGGCTCTGCATGGTTCGATCCGCCGCCTGTTGGGCGGCGACCAGCACCTGTTCGTCGCGGGTGTGATCGGCGAGGTCGAGATAGGCCTGGTGCAGCCGTTCGGCCTCACCGAGCGCCGAGCGCAGAAGCGGCGACGGCGTGGCAGCTTGCGCGAGGTCCACTGTCGCTGCCTCATCAGTCTCGTTGGCGCCTTCAACCCCGGCCGCGCTCTCCCGCTCGGCAACCTCGGCGACCGTTTTCGACGCCGCATCCTCACCCAAAGCGGCAAGCCGTGAAGCAATCCGTCGGTGGAAGGCTGCGGCACGCGATTCCAGTCGTCGACTCTGTCGCACGAACTCCGGCAGAGAAGAGGCATCAAGCATCGGCCTCTCGTCGCGGGCTCGCCCGGCGCCTTCGCGTCGATAGGCGCGACGCCGTTCGGCGCGCAGTGTTGCCGCGTGATCGAGCGCCTTTCCGGCGAGCCACTCCGCCGTCGCCCGGACTGTCGCATCGTTGCTTTGCGCTGCGACATAAGAATAGAAGGCGAAAGCCAGCATCTCGTTGTCCACCGCAACGCCAAGGATCCGGTACGGGCTGAGCAGCGCGCTCGCCTCCGCCTCGTCCCACGATCGGGCGATTTCGGAAGGCAACCCGCGCGGATCGGCAAGTGCCGGCGGCGATGCGCCCGTCAACTGATTGGCACGGCGGACGATTTCTTCGATATGGTCGCTCCGCTCTTCGATGAGCGCATGGAAAGCGCCCGCCATCTCCATTGCGCCCAGCTTTTCCATACGCGTGGCCAGCTCGGCGTAGCGCCGCGCCGACGCTTCTTCCATGGTCATAGCCAGACCAAGAAGTGCAAGGACATCGCGCGGTCGCGCTCTGGGTTCTTCGTTCAGCCGCCTCATGGATGTTCGCCTCTGCGATGGACGGACAAATTAACGTCAATCCCAAATGATTTTTCATTGCGCTGGATCAAAGAGTGGTTCCTGCGCGCGGTCCAAGGATAGCGGCCCGCCCGGTCACCGCCGACTGGGCCTCAGATGTCCACGACCGGCAGCGATAATGAAACGATACATCGAATTCGGGCGGAAACCGATGCCGCACCAGCTTCTTGCGGCCATCCTTCTCCTGCTCCTATCCATTCTATGGCTAGCTGACGAGGCGAGGGCAGCGGGGCGACTCGGCGAATTCCTGAGCGGGGTCAATGTGTCCAACATCGATCCTGACGCCGATGGTTTCGGCGACGTCGAGGGCAATCCCCCTGCGGCAAAGCTGCTCAAGGGCGGTCAGCTCGTTGGCTACGCCTTCCTCACAGGCGACGTCGTCGATTCGACCGGCTACTCCGGGAAGCCCATCAACATCGTGGTCGGGATTGATCTCGACGGCAAGATCACCGGCGCGAAGCTCGTCGAGCACCACGAGCCGATCGTTCTGGTCGGCATTCCTTTGGCCAAGATCGAGCATTATATCGACGGTTTCATCGGCCGGCGTGTTCTTGATCCAAGCGACGAGAGCCGCATGCCTGTCGACATCGTCAGCGGCGCAACGGTCACGATGATGGTCATCGCCGACAGCATGACGCAGTCGGCGGTCAAAATCGCGCGGTCGCGCAGACTAGGCGCCGGGGCAGCGAATACCGCTCCTCAAACGGCCCACCGCACAATCAATCAGACCAAGAGCACAGTCGAAACCTGGCAAGCCCTGCTCGACGACGGATCGGTCCGCAAGCTTGCGATCACCAACAAAGAACTCGACGACTTGTTTCAGCGGACGGGCAATGCTGCGGCGATCGCGCGCCCCCAGGCAGGGAACCCGAATGCCTCCTTCATCGACGTCTACGTTGCGCTGGTAAGCGTTCCGGCGATCGGCCGATCTCTGCTCGGTGGCGCCGAATATGATCGCCTTCGCCAGGATCTGAAGCCCGGCCAGCAGGCGATCCTCGTCGCCGGCGACGGACCATATTCCTTCCGCGGCTCCGGTTATGTGCGCGGCGGCATCTTTGATCGAATCGAGCTGATCCAGCTCGAGAGCACCATAAGGTTCCGCGATCGCAACTATAGGCGGATTGGCGCGGTGGCTGCCGAAGGCGTGCCGGACTTTCCCGAGATCGGCATCTTCCTCACGCCCGACGGTTCGAATCTCGATCCCGGCGCGTCATGGCGGTTCCAGCTTCTCGTGCAACGGGCGACCGGTGCGCTCGACAAGGCGTTCGTCACAACGGGGCTCGACTACCTAACCCCCGACAAGTTCCTGACCGCGCCTGTTGCGCCGCCAGTGGCGGCCGCGCCGGGGCAGGTAGCCACGCAACTGGCGGCAGCTGCGGACGACGAGCCGCCGCTCTGGCAGCGGATGTGGCGGGCGCGGATGTTCGACGTTGCCATTATGCTCGTTGCGATAGGAGTGCTTACCGGTATCTTCTTTTTCCAGGATTTCCTCGTGAAATGGCCGCGTGCCTACGAGCGCATCCGGCTGGGCTACCTTGCCTTCACGCTTCTCTGGCTCGGCTGGTACGAGCACGCGCAACTCTCGGTCGTGAATATCCTCACATTCTTCAACTCGCTGCGCGGCGACTTCCGGTGGGACTATTTCCTGCGCGACCCGCTGATCTTCATCCTATGGTCCGCGGTCGCCGCTGCGCTGCTGTTCTGGGGACGCGGCGCCTATTGCGGCTGGCTCTGTCCGTTCGGCGCGCTGCAGGAGTGGACGAACCGGCTGGCACACTGGGCCCATATTCCGCAAGTCCGCGTGCCATTCTGGCTCAATCAGCGCCTGTGGCCGTTCAAATACATCATCTTCCTTGCCTTGTTCGGTCTTTCCTTCGGCTCGCTCGGTCTCGCCGAGGAAGCGGCCGAGGTGGAGCCCTTCAAGACTGCGATCATCCTGCATTTCGCGCGCGAGTGGTGGTTCGTCCTGTTCGCCGTCGGCTGTCTTGCGCCTGGCCTCTTCATCGAACGCTTCTACTGCCGTTACCTTTGCCCGCTCGGCGGCGCGTTGGCTATTCCCGCCCGTGTGCGCATGTTCGATTGGCTAAAGCGTTACAAGGAATGCGGCTCGCCCTGCCAGCGCTGCGCCAATGATTGTCCCGTCCAGGCGATCCACCCAGAGGGGACGATCAATCCCAACGAATGCATCCAGTGCCTCAACTGCCAGGTGCTCTACCACGACGACCAGCGCTGTCCGGTGGTGATCCAGAAGCGCATCAAGCGTGAGAAGTTCCTGGCGCTGCAGTCGCCGTCGATGCAGCCGGAGCCTAAGCGCAAGCCAAGGGTCTTGGTGACCGTCAACGGTCGCGAACCATCCGTGGAACGGAAGCCTGCGGCCAGCGAGGCCGCGTCAACTGAAGGAGAGAACCAATGAAAGACGACGATAGGCTAGAGGATTCGGGAGTAAGCCGCCGCAAACTTCTGACCGGAAGCGGCAAGGCTGCCATACTGGCCGGCCTGGCCAGCGCGGCCGCCGGCGGCGCCGTTGGCATTGCCGTACTCCCCAGGCCCGCTCAGGCAAAGGAGGCGACAAGCGAGATCCGCCCCGGCGACCTCGATGAATACTACGGCTTCAGCTCAAGCGGCCAATCCGGCGAGGTGCGTATCATCGGGCTGCCCTCAATGCGCGAACTCACCCGCATTCCTGTCTTCAATCGCTGCAGCGCCACTGGCTGGGGGATCACGAACGAGAGCCGAAAGATCATGACGGAGGGCCTGATGCCCACCACGCAGGCGTTCCTCGCCAAGCGCGGCGGCGTCTACCCCAATGGCGACCTGCATCACCCGCACATGTCATTCACGGACGGCACCTATGACGGACGCTATCTGTTCGTCAACGACAAGGCCAATTGCCGCGTCGGGCGCATCCGTTGCGACGTGATGAAGTGCGACAAGATCGTCGAGGTTCCGAACGCATCCGACATTCACGGACTGCGCGTTCAGAAGTTTCCGCGGACCGGCTACGTGTTCGCCAACAGCGAGCACATCATCCCGATCCCGAACGACGGTAAGGTCCTTGACGATCCCAAGCAGTACTGGTCGGTCTTCACGGCGATCGACGGCGATACAATGAAGGTCGCCTGGCAGGTGCTGGTCGACGGCAATCTCGACAATACCGACGCCGACTACCAGGGCAAATACGCGTTCTCGACCTGCTACAACTCTGAACGCGGCGTGACGCTCGCCGACATGACCTCCGCGGACCGCGACTGGGTGGTGCTCTTCAACCTCAAGCGCATCGAAGATGCGGTCAAGAAAGGCGACTACAAGGAGATCAACGGCGTCCCGGTGGTCGACGGGCGGCATGGCTCGCGCTACACGCGCTATGTCCCGGCCGGAAACAATCCCCACGGCTGCAATACGGCGCCCGACGGCATCCATGTCGCTATCGCCGGCAAGCTCTCGCCGACCGTGACGCTTCTCGACGTGCGCCGCTTCGACGACCTGTTCGACGATAAGATCAAGCCTCGCGACGTCGTCGTTGCCGAGCCGGAGCTAGGTCTCGGGCCGCTCCACACCGCATTCGACGGGAAGGGCAACGCCTACACCACGCTGTTCCTCGACAGCCAGGTCGTCAAGTGGAACCTCGACAAAGCGATCCAGGCTTACGGCGGCGCCAAGGTCGACCCGATCATCCAGAAGCTCGACGTGCACTATCAGCCGGGCCACAACCACACCTCTATGGGTGAAACCAAGGAGGCTGACGGCAAGTGGCTGGTGTCGCTCAACAAATTCTCCAAGGACCGCTTCCTGCCGGTGGGGCCGCTGCATCCGGAGAATGATCAGCTGATCGACATCTCGGGCGACCAGATGCGCCTGGTCCATGACGGGCCGAGCTTCGCGGAGCCGCACGACATCTGCCTTGTCCATCGCTCGAAGGTAAGGCCGGAGACCGTGTGGAAGCGCGACGACCCGATGTGGGAGGAAGCGCGGCAGCAGGCGGCGAAGGACGGCGTCAAGCTCGAGGAGGCCGCCGATGTCATCCGCGACGGCAACAAGGTGCGCGTCTACATGCACTCCGTCGCGCCGGCCTACAGCCTCGACAAATTCACTGTGAAGCAGGGTGACGAGGTCACCATCACCGTGACCAACATGGATGACGTCGAGGACTTGACCCACGGCTTCACCTTGGTCCGCCACGGAATCGCGATGGAGATCGGACCGCAGGCGACCGCGTCCGTGACCTTCATCGCGGACCGTCCCGGTGTCCACTGGTACTATTGTCAGTGGTTCTGCCATGCCCTGCACATGGAAATGGCCGGGCGCATGATCGTGGAGCCGCAGCCGGCATGAGCCTGCGTCGGCATAGCTGGAGCGCAGTTGCGGCGGCCATAGTCGCCGCCTGCGCCTTCCTCCTCCCAGGGGCAGGGCGGGCAGAAACCGTCACTGTCCCTGCGGGCGGTGACGGTCTTCGGCAGGCCATTGCCGCGTCACACACCGGCGATACGCTTAAGCTCGCCGCCGGCGTGCATCAGGGCCCGATCCGGATCGACCACGCTCTCACCATCGAGGCCGAGCTTGGCGCCGTGCTCGACGGGCAGGGTATGGGCCGGACCATCGATGTGGCCGCCCCCGACGTTGTCACTCGAGGCCTCACGATACGCAATTCAGGCATCGACGATCCCATGGACGCAGCGGTCTTCCTTGAAGACAGCGCCGCGCGCGCAATTGTCGAGAATAACCGGATCGAGAGCAGCCTGGTCGGAGTCTATATTCACGGAGCCGCCAAGGCCGTCGTTCGGAACAATCGCATCGTCGGGCGGACCGACCTCAGGATCAACGAACTCGGCAACGGCGTCTACGTCTGGAACGCGCCGGGGGCGCAGGTGATCGGCAACTACATCACAGGCGGACGCGACGGCATTTTCACCAATGCCAGCCGCAACAACGTCTTCCGCGGCAACCGTATCGAGAACGTCCGCTTCGCGGTCCACTACATGTACACGAACGACAGCGAGGTCAGCGACAACGTCTCACGCAATAACCACGACGGCTATGTCATCATGTATTCGAGCCGCCTGGTGATCCTCCGCAACCTGTCTGAAGACGATCGCGATCACGGCCTTCTGCTGAACTACGCCAACGACGCAGACATCGAAGACAATATGGTCCGGCGAAGCGACCAGTGCGTCTTCATCTACAACGCCAACAAGAACCTGTTCGCCGGCAACTGGTTCGAGGATTGCTCGGTCGGCATCCATTTCACGGCGGGTTCTGAGCGCAACCGAATGACCGGCAATGCCTTCGTCCATAACCGGTCGCAGGTCGTGTATGTGGGAACTCGGTCGCTCGACTGGTCGGCGGAGGGGCGCGGCAACTACTGGAGCGACGATCCGGCATTCGACCTGAATGGCGACGGCATCGCCGATACCGCTTACCGCCCGAACGACATCTTCGACAAGGTCGTGTGGACTTACCCGACGGCCAAACTCCTCATCAACAGCCCGGCCGTTCAGGTGATCCGGTGGGCACAAGCGGAATTCCCCGCGCTCCATCCGGGCGGCGTCATCGACAGCGCGCCGCTGATGGCGCCCATCCCGCCTGCGCTGGAGGTGAAGCCATGACCACGTCGCCGACGATCTTCATGCAGGGCGTGTCCAAGCGATACGGAGATGCCTACGTCGTGCGCGACGTGGACCTCTCGGTTGCCCCCGGCGAGTGCGTTGCCGTAGTCGGGCACAATGGAGCCGGCAAGAGCACACTGGTCAAGATGGCCCTCGGCCTGCTCACGCCGACCGCAGGGCGTGTCACGCTGCTCGGCGAGAACCCGGCAGGGCGCCAGGCCATGGCATTCCGGCGCAGGATCGGCTTCCTTCCTGAGAACGTAGCCTTTTCTCCGGCAATGACGGGCCGCGAAGTGCTGCGTTTCTACGCGCGTCTCAAGCAAGTACCGCTCGGCGTCGCCGACCAGCTCTTGGAACGCGTGGGGCTCGTTGCCGCGTCGCGCCGCCGCGTAGGCACCTATTCGAAGGGCATGCGCCAGCGACTCGGACTGGCGCAGGCGCTACTCGGCGAGCCGCGCGTCCTCTTTCTCGACGAGCCGACGACCGGTCTCGACATCGAGTCGCGGCAGATGTTCTACGACGTAATGGCGGAGTTGCGCGACGCCGGCGCGACGCTGCTGCTTTCCTCGCATGCGCTCAGCGACATCGAGCAGGCGGATCGCATCGCGATCATGAAGGCCGGCCGCATGGTCGCATGCGGCGCGCTTCCGGAACTTCGTCGCCTGGCGGACCTACCGCTTCGGATACGGGTCCACGTAGCCGACGGGAATGCGGCGCGGGAATTCACCGCGCGGCGCACCGTGCAGTGGCTCGACGATCTGCGCTTCGAGTTCACCTGCGCCGACGATGGCAAGGTCGAGGCGATCCGCAGCGTGTCGCTGCTGGAAGGCGTCTCCGACATCGAAGTGATGTCGCCGACATTGGTCGATCTTTGCGATGAGCTTACACGGGAGGCCGCCGAATGAATGCCATAGCAACGATTGCCGGCCGAGAGATACGCGACGGCCTCCGAAACCGCTGGGCCCTTGGCGCTGTCCTGCTGATGGCTGGCCTGGCGCTGACCCTCGCATTTCTCGGCAGCGCTCCCACGGGTGTGGTCGGCGCAAGCCCGCTCGATGTCACGGTCGTCAGCCTGTCGAGCTTGACGATTTTCCTAGTCCCGCTCATTGCACTCCTCCTTTCCCATGATGCGATCGTGGGGGAACGAGATCGCGGGACGCTGCTGCTTCTCCTTTCCTATCCGCTGTCGCGCTGGCAGGTGCTTTTCGGCAAGTTCCTCGGGCACCTCTCGATCCTGACGGTGGCGACCGTGCTCGGATACGGTGCCGCCGGCGTCGCTCTGGCCCTTGCGGCCGGCGAGTTCGATGCCGACAGCCTGGCAAGCTTCGCGCGGATGGTCGGCTCGTCTGTTCTGCTCGGCGCGGTCTTCCTCGCGCTTGGATACTTAATCAGTGCGACCGTGCGCGAGCGCGCGACCGCGGCGGGCCTTGCCATCGGCATCTGGCTGGTTCTGGTCCTTCTCTACGACATGGCGCTCCTTGGGCTGCTTGTCGCGGATCAGGGCAGGACGATCAGCGCCGCTGCCTTCAATTGGCTGCTCCTCCTCGATCCCGCCGACATCTTCCGGCTGCTCAATCTTGCCGGGTTGTCGAAAACCAGCTTGTTCGCCGGGATGGCCGGCCTTGCCGAGCAAATGCAGTTCGGTCGCGCCGTGCTGCTGGCGGCGCTGGGGGCCTGGGTGGCGGTTCCTCTCGCCTTCGCCGCCTTCGTCTTTTCAAGGAAGGAGCCATGATGCGCGCAACACTTCTCGGGGCACTAGTCGCCGCTCTCCTCTCCATTCTTCTCGCCGGCTGCAACCAGGACATCGCCGGCCAGCCCAAGCCGCCGCCGCAGGAGCCGACGGCCACCTCGGTCGCCTACTTCTGTTCGATGGGCATACTGGAGCACGGCGGCCCGAAGGCGCAGGCCTTCCTTGCCGGCAAGTCCGAGCCGGTCTGGTTCGCGTCCGTTCGCGACGCCGTCGCCTTTACGATGCTTCCCGGGGAATCGAAGGATGTCGTCGCCATCTATGTCAACGACATGGCGAAGGCCAGGAATTGGGACCGCCCGGAGGCGGGAGCATGGGTCGAGGCGCACGATGCCTGGTATGCAATCGGCAGTGACTACGGCGCCGGCATGGGCGGTAAGGAAGCGGTACCCTTTTCCGATGAAAAGGCTGCTCGGTCATTCGCCGAGACGCACGGCGGAACGGTTTCCCGCTTCAATGATATCTCGGAAAAATACATCCTGGACGCCGACGAAAGCGATGGCGACGCTGATGTTCGGCCGACGAAGCCAATGCCTAAGCAAGCGGTGAAACAATGACGGGACCTTCGACAATCTCACGCAGCGCAACGAAACCGGAAGGCAAACCGACAGGCTGGATAAGCCGGCGCCGCTTTATCCGTATCAGTGGCGCAGCGGCCGGCCTGAGCCTTGCGGCGCTCGGGGGAGGGTTCGCGCGGCCGAGTCGAGCCTCACCGCTGTTCCATGAATGGCGCGGTGTCGCACTTGGCGCCGACGCCTCGCTGCAATTATATCATGCTGATGCCGCGGAGGCCGAGCGCTTGATCGCAGATGCGCTCGCCGAGGTGCGTCGACTTGAGCGCGTGTTCAGCCTCTACGATGAGACCTCCGCGCTTTCCCGGTTGAACCGCGACGGCGAACTGATCGATCCGCCGCAGGAACTCATCGAACTTCTGGCAATGAGCGAGCGCTATGCTCGCGCGACCGGCGGCGCCTTCGACCCGACGGTGCAGCCGCTCTGGGCGCTCTATGCGAAGCATTTCAGCATGGCTGGAGCGGATCCGAACGGTCCGTCACCGGTCGACCTTGGAACCGCCGTGGGCAAATGCGGCTGTCAGCGGGTGATGGTTGACGTCGGGAAGGTGGCGTTCGAGCAATCAGGCATGGCGCTTACCCTGAACGGCATCGCGCAAGGCTACATCACCGATCGCGTCGCTGAGCTTTTGCGTGCTCGCGGGGTCACGCACACCTTGGTCGACATGGGAGAGACGCGTGCGCTCGACGCTCATCCGGCGGGCCGGCCCTGGTCGGTCGGGATAAGGGATCCACGTGCCGAGGATCGCTTCGTTGCGACACTTGCTCTCGACAACCAGGCCATCTCCACGTCAGGCGGCTATGGCACTGAATTCGATGCAGCCGGAAGGTTCAATCACATCTTCGATCCTGCGACGGGCTTGTGCGCAAAGCGCTATCTCAGCGTCTCGGTCGTTGCGCCGACGGCGACTTGCGCCGACGCGCTTTCAACCGCCTTTTCCGTGATGCCGATTGATCGCGCCTCCTCTGTTCTCGCCGACGCTGGAGCGACGCAGGCCTATTTCGTGCTCCCTGACGGGCGTGTTATCGACCGAAGCGCCTAGGCTAAGGTGGGGTATCATGCAGCGACATTCGTCGCTGCAGCCAAGCCGGCAGCAGGTCGCTCGACCTTTGGTGGCGCAGTTCCATGCTGTGTTCGATGTTGCTTGTACCGATCGGGCAAGATCCACCCGGGCAGGCTGCAAATCGGCATCGTATAATAACCTTGGTGCCTATAATGAAATCAAGGACGTTGAATGCCATTCGGCATCCGGACCCAGCGCTGGTTCACAGGGAATTCTCCAAGAATTCGTGAGGACGCACCACGGTTCCACCTCGTCGCCGTTGACCAGAGCATCCCGCGCCGCGAACTCCCATTCAATTTCGTCCAGAGCGCATTGCCGAGCGCCTTTGGTCGCCGGTGGAGGAAAGGGTGCTTCGCCAGCATGCCGGCGTCCTGGCCGGACATCGAACAGCAGGTGCTCCGCTCGCGAACAAGTTTGCGCTTGGACAAAGTCCGGCGAGCCCGGGCAGGGTAACTTTCATTCAGATATTTTTAGCGCGGCGTTCAAGAGGAGGCTCCTATGGCTGATGGTGTCAAAGCCTGCTCACTGGAACGCCCCTGGCGAAGTTTCGACGGTTTTGGTGCGCCCCCGAGTCTGGAGAGCGCTGCGAGGAAATGGCCATGATGGGCACTGCGCTTTCGCGCTGGAGTATGTCGTATTTCACCGCAGCGTTGAGTTTTCTTGTCGGCGCTCAGATGCTGATGGTCGCCGGTTACGGCTTCCCGGCGATGGCAGCGGAAGCGCCCGAAACGCTGGTCCTTGTGCATATGGTGGCTATCGGCTGGCTCAGCCTGCTGATGTGTGGCGCCCTGTTTCAATTCGTCCCGGTGCTTGTCGCACGGCCGCTGCGCTGGGAGCGGCTGGTGTTGCCAGCCATGATATGTCTTTTGGCCGGGCTCACCCTTCTTCTGGCGGGGTTCCTGCAACTGGCGGGCGTCTTCGAGACGGGCATATCCTTGCTTGCCCTCGCTGGCACGCTTCTGCCCGCCGGCTTCCTGCTGGTCGTCGGCGTGCTCGGCGCCACGCTGTGGGGTGCCGGCCTGTCGCTTCCAGCGCGTTTCGTCGCCGTGGGCCTCCCGTGTGTCCTCGTCACGGCCATCCTGGGTGCGCTGTTCGCGCTGCTGTTTTCGGGCTTCCTGCCTGCGCTGGCCGAGATCGACTTCCGAACGCAAGCGCTTCCCGTCCATATTGCCATGGGTCTTGGCGGATGGCTGAGTTTCACCGCGGTCGGCGTCTCCTATCGGCTTTTGCCGATGTTCATGCTGTCGCCGGACAGGGAGCGGGCCAGCAGCCGGGCGGTCTGGTGGGGCGGGGTCGCCGCGCTGCTCCTGACGGCGCTGACCCCGCCGATTGCCGCCTTCCTGTTAAAGACGGGGCTTCCCGATGCAACAAGCCCGGCAACGGTGCTGGCTGTGCTATTCGGGATGGCTTGCCTCATCCTCTACGGCTTCGATCTCACCTTCTTCTACCGTCACCGAAAGCGCCGCATCATCGAGTTGAACAGCCGTGCAGCCCAAGGTGCCTTCCTTGCGCTCGCGCTGTCGGCTGTTCTGCTGCTTGGCCTTCTCGCGACCGGAACGCTGGACCAACACATCGGTGCGCTGCTCTATCTCGTCGCCTTCGGCTGGCTGTCTGGCCTCGGGCTTTCGCAGCTCTATAAGATCGTACCGTTCCTGACCTGGCTGGAATGTTACGGTCCGGTCATGGGCAAGAAGCCGACGCCACGCGTGCAGGACCTGGTCATGGAGCGGCGCGGCTGGATCTGGTTCGCACTCTATTTCCTCGGAGTGCTGGCCGGCACGGAGTCCTTGCTCGTCGACCAGCCTGGCTTGTTTCGTGCCGCAGCCGCCGTGACGCTGCTTGCGACGCTGGCCATTGTCGTCGAGCTCGTCCTGGCGCGCCGTCTCGCCAACGTGCCGGACGGCAAACGCCTGCCCGAAGGTGCGTCGCGGCCGCGCCTTTTCCTGCCCAGGCTGCCGTTGAATTCAGACAAATGGAGACCGCAATGACCAATCCTGACTACGAACTCGACGTCCGCCAGATTCTCCGGGAAGGTGGGGAACCCTTTAGTGCCATCATGGAGGCGGTCGCCGCGCTCGCTCCTGGCCAGGGGCTGCGGCTGCTTGCAACCTTCAAGCCGATCCCCCTGTTCCACGTCTTGGGCAGTCGTGGCTTCGAGTCGTCGGCACGCGAGATTGGCGATGGCGACTGGGAGGTGATCTTCACGCCGGCGGGCGGGCAATCGCGTGGTGCGGTTGCGGAACCGGAGGCTGCGCCCGACAAGATCGGCGCCGCGAATGAGACCTGGCCGGCACCCGTCGCCGAACTGGACAACCGTGATCTCGATCCGCCCGAGCCGATGGTGCGGACACTGGAAGGGGTCGAGGCGCTGTCGCCGGGCCAGACGCTGGCGGCGCTCCTGCCGCGCGAGCCGATTTTCCTGTTTGAGGAACTGAAGACGCGCGGCCATCTCTGGCGTGGCGCGTTGGAGCCCGAAGGACACTATCGCGTGGTGATCCGGCGAGGCTGAGCGGCGAACGCGGGTCGCCGCGCCGGATTTGCCGACGCGTAACCAAACTCTCTGCCCTTCTTTTGTATGATCACTTGGCAAGTGGATGGCGAAGATGGAATCTCCGTTCGATCACGATACGACCATGGACGAGATCATGCGCAGGTGGCCGCAAACCATCCGCGTGGTCATTCGCAACGGAATGCTTTGCGTTGGCTGTCCGATCGCATCCTTCCACACAGTTTCGGACGCTGCACGAGAGCACAAATTGGATGAAGTGGCGTTGCGCCATGCGCTGGAAGCCGCGGCGTCTTCCAAAAGCGGAATCAACACCGCCTAAATTCTCTACACCCGGCTTTCGGCAAGCATCAGCAGACGATGAGGCTCCACGACGATCACCTTCTGGCGCCCGCTTCTGACCAAGCCCTTTTCCTCCCAGGCAGTCATAAGACGGCTGACAGTATGCAAGGTCGTTCCGGTCATTTCCGCGATGTCTTGGCGGGACAGCGGAAAGTCAATCAGGAGACCTTCGTCGGTTCGCCTTCCGGACTGGTTCACCAGTTTGAGCAGGGCATGAGCCACCCGCTGGTCGACCTGCTCCGTTGACATTTCGATCACGCGCGTATGGGCATCTTGCAGCCGGTTACCGACCGTCCGGTACGTATTGGCGCCGAAGCTTGGAAAAGCGGAGGCGAATTCCGACCAGAGGCCGCCGGGCCACGCCAGCACCACGCAGTCGACGACGGCGACGGCGCTGGCCGGATAGGTCGTCCGGCCAAGGGCACTGGCGATGCCCATTAGTTCGCCAGGAGTGATGTAGCGAACGGCGACTTCCTCGCCTTCAGGCGTCGTCTTGATGACCCGGACATGGCCATCCAGCAACAGGAAGAAGGAATGCGCATCCTGCTCCTGTTCGAAGACCGCCTTATCCTTCGCAATGCGCAGCGAGCGCGCCTGGCCGATCATGCGGTCGAGTTCAGCCGGGTTCAGGCCCTCGAACGGCGCCAGACCGACGATCAGCGAGCGGTCGAGACGACTCATAATGTTTCTCGGCTTTTCTGCCAGTTTGATAGGTTTTTCGGTCCGCACCATGTCATGCGAATGGCTTTTGCCGCAAGTGGTCCATGCTGCGGCGCTTTCCCACGCCCAGCGTGATCGGGTTCAAGCTCTCTCCAATGGTCGCGAAAATATGTTGTGCTGCTTCAAAGATGTGGCACGACGCAACTGAGGGGTTGGCGGAGATGGTGATGGCGGAGGTGCGTCTGCTGGAGCGCATCTTTAGCCTCTACCGCGAGGATTCAGACCTCACGCTGCTCAACCGGCAGCGCTTCCTCGCCGCGCCGCCGCGAGAACTGGTGGACATACTGCAGCGGAGCCGCGAGGTCTGGATGCTCAACGGCGGCGCTTTCGATCCGCTGTGGGACGCCTATCCACGTCGCAAGGCGCTGAACCGCTTGTCGGTGACCGCGCACGGCGGATGACGCGCCCTCCAGAACCACGCAGAGGGCGAACGAAAGGTCGGTCGGGTCGATCAGGAAGCGCGCTACGCGGTGCTCGCCCAGCCGTTCGAACAGGCTTGGTCACCGTCTCAACGCGAGCGCAACGACAGCAATGGCCCGAGCGGCAGGCCGGAAATCGGCGGCAGAAGGCGGCGGGCAAACGCTGGCAAGCTGACTTTCTTCGGTCCATCGCGGACGCGCCACAATAGGCGGGGCTGTGCGGGAGAAAGTTTGCTCCGGATCAAATACGAGCGCGAATGACCTGCGAAGGACAAGAGGTTGGCCGCGCCTGTGCCCTGGCAGGCGCGGCGACAGGACACATGCCATCGAGGGCTGCTTTCGAATAGGCTCCGCCTACTAAGTTCGATCCGGCGCATGGAGGCCATCGTGCGGTCTGATGAACACTGGCCGCAGACCGCAAAGGTCTGGCGACAGTTCGCCCAGATGAATCTCGTCCTGGAGCGGCTGGAAATCGATCCTGCCCTTGCAGCCCGCAAATCGGGTGGGACGGCGATCGCGAATGCGCGCGACATCTGCCTCGCTTGCCTGTTGCAGCGCCAGTGCAGCCAGCGGCTGGAACAGGACGATCCTTGCGCCGTCCTCGAATTCTGTCCGAATGCCGGATTTCTCAAGGAGTGCAGCCGGACGCACGAGTGAGCTAACTGTCGCCCATATCGACCGTGCGCGGCTTTGAAGCCGCCGCTTTCCGACGCTCTCTTGTCGCAATGTCAACGTCTTGATCGACCGGCCATGGCATCGGAAAGACGCCGGCGGGTGAGCTGGCGCTGGACCCCTTCTATGCATGATCGCAGCCTTCCCCTGTTTCCAACTCGTGGTTCGTACGTGTCCTATCTGGAGAGCAAAGGGGACCTGAACACTATGTCGGCATCGGTCTCAATGCGGCTTGAGATTACCGAGATTCATCGGCGGGTGATCGCTGCCGGCGGTCCGGGTCTGCGACTGACGCAGGCGCTGGACCAGCGCGGCGCCTTGTCGGGCCTGCCTGTGGTCGCCATCCTTTTGGCACGGCCCGGCGCGTCGCGTGGGGCTTGGGCACCGATATGGCGGGACTTCGCGCTCTGCGAACTTCTGGCGTGGATGCGTTAGCCGCAACCGCCGCAAAACCTGCAGCAGGTCCGGATGATGCTGCCGGCCGCCCACAGGGCGTTTCAGACGAGGCCGAAGATCGTTGCGGCGCCTAAGGAGTGGAGCGAAGCCGAGCCGGACTTCTCGCTCCTGCCCGTCCAGACCTGCTGGCCGGGCGACGCCGGGCCGCTCATCACCTAGCCGGCCGTCGTCACATCGTACGCTGGCTGCCGATGCGCGACGGCGCGGCGCATCATAAGATCTCGCAGGCGAGGGGACTGGAGATGCCCGTGGCGGCGGTGATCGGAGCCGACCCGGCGACGCTGCTCGCCTCGGTGATGCCGGCGCCAAAAGGCGTATCGGAACTTGCGTGGTCGGGCATGATCAGTGACCGGCGCGTGAGGATGGCACCGTGCAGGGAGATCATGCTGAATGTGCCGACAAGCACCGAGATCGTTCTGGAAGGTACGGTTTCTCCCCTCGACAAAGCGCTCGAGGACGGGGAGGCGATGCCGCGAGGCGGTTGTGCCTGCTATGACGAGATTGGCGGCGTCTGTTCGCCGCGAGCACTGAAATCGGCGCGGCGGGCCGTTCCGGCTACCGTTGCCCGATTGGACGGCGGAGGTCCATTTTGTCCGCATCGCAGCCGGGCATGGTTAGGGAAAGGGCGCCAGATCACTCGCCCTCACCGGGCTTGCCGCTGAAATGGGCGTCGAACTTTCCGGGCACCCCGTTCCAGGCGTCTGCGTCGCCAGGCGGGATTTTCTTGCGCGTTACGTTGGGCCACGACGACGCATATTGATGATTGAGCGCAAGCCAGGCCGGAGCGGCGGAAGGGTCCGTGTCGGGGAAGATCGCCTCCGCCGGACATTCGGGGACGCAGACGCCGCAATCGATGCACTCGTCGGGGTGTATGACGAGCATGTTCTCGCCCTCGTAGAAGCAGTCTACCGGGCACACTTCCACGCAATCCATGTATTTGCATTTGATGCAGTTGTCGGTGACGACGTAGGCCATGTTGTCCGCTTCTTCGATGCGCGGCGCGGCTGCGCGCCCAGTTTCGGGCTGTTGCCGTTCGCGCGGTTCCCATATCGCCCAGTAGCCGAGGCCTCAGGCGGCGATCGATGTCGGCTCCGACGCACGGGCACCCTCGGCCCGCATCGCGGCGGCGGCGAGCCAGTCACGGTACAGGCCCTGGTCTTCCCTGGAAAACGAGCAACGACGCTTCATGTCGTCGAAGGTCTTACCGGGATGATTTCGATCGTAGTCCACTTGAACCAGGGATTCGAGATAAGCACGCTCGGCTTCATCCGCGGGCCGGATGAAATCGTGGGGATTGCTCAGCATGAGAGTCTCCTTTTGGTTAACTCCGAAAATCCGACGCGGCCTGATACCTGTCCTGCTCCAGCGCCCAGATGACGCACGCCGGGCAATCGGCTCCACATCGCTCGATGGCAGAGAAGATCAGGCTAAGCCGCTCCTGGCGTGACAGGGCCGCCGTTGGCAGTGCGCGGACTTGCAACAGGCCGCGCAGGACATGCAGTGCCCGGAGGGAAAAGGACGAGTCGGTCACCAAGGTTGCGCTCCTAAAAGATACATCTACAATGTATCTTTGTAAAAACGGATCGGCAAGTGGGCCGGATGCGACGAGGTGAAGCGTCTTTGCCGACGACCGCTATGCCGCCGGTTGGATGCCGAAATCCTCGGGACTGAGCAGAAGGTCGGCCAAGGTGTAACGGTCGAGCGTTCCCGAGAAGGCGGCGAGCGCCTCCTTCAGCATGCCGCGCAGGCGGCAATGCGGAGTGATCAGGCAGTTGTTGTCGCTTCTGAAGCACTCGACCAGCGCGAAATCGGGCTCCGTTGCCCGCAGCACATCGCCAAGTCTGATCCGCTCCGGTTTCCTGGCGAGCGCTAGTCCTCCGGATCGGCCGCGCACCGCCTTCAGGAAGCCGGCGCGAGTCAGTTGGTTGGCCACCTTCATAAGATGCGCACGCGAAATCCCGTAAACCTGAGCAGTTTCCTCGATAGTGATTAGCCGGTCACCCTTGGCCGCCGCGTACATGAGCAAGCGCAGGGAATAGTCGGAGAAGTCCGTCAGTCGCATTCAAAGCCCTCTTGGCGAACCGCAGACGCCACCCTAGCGATCCAACGGCATAAAGATGCTATGAGGATGTATGTTTTGCAAGGCCTGCCAATTTCAATGTTATTGGCGCGGCGGACGCTAAAACATATATTGACAATGTATCTTTTAGCGTCGAATATCCACGACCGGAGACGCAACGCAAATTGCGTTCCTACGGCGGCGGCCGGCGACGGGCCGGATACGCCGCTCATCATCGCTATCGAAGGAAACAATCCAATGGCGCACACGACAGACGCAGAGATCAACGAAATAGATGTCCGCACCCTGGTGCCGATGCAGAGGCACCAGAAAATCTTCGAGCTTGTCGATCAGCTTGTGCCAGGCGGAAAGTTCGTCCTGATCAACGACCATGACCCCAAGCCCCTCTACTACCAGCTCGAGGCGGAGCATCCGAAGCAGTTCTCCTGGACCTATCTCGAAAGGGGGCCGGCGGTCTGGCGCGTCGAGATCGGTCGACTTTTGAAGGCCGCCTGAGAAGGGCACTAAGACGTCACGTGCCGCTCGCAACGCGAACGGCACGTACGGAGGCCGAGGTATGATGATCGCAACGGAATCGCAACTGGACGACGAGAAGGTCAAGGAGGCGCTTCGCCTCGTGATCGACCCGGAACTCGGCTACAACATCGTCGACTTGGGGCTGATCTACGCTGTCCTGGTCAACGACGGCGGCGTCGTCAACATCGTGATGACCACCACGACGCGCGGCTGTCCCGCCACCAACTACCTGAAGGAGGGGGCACGCGACGCCGCCTGGAGCGTTCCCGGCGTCGAATTCGTCGACGTCACCCTGACCTATGAACCGCCCTGGTCGCCACAGAAGATGAGCGCGACCGCCAAACAGCACCTTGGCATTGCAGACAGCGGGGAGTGGTGACATGGGCGCCGGCCGGACCAGCACAACCGAGCGCGACTTTGCGCATCCCAGCGGCGACGACAATCACGTGGCTGGGCTGGCGGACCTTCTGGTCGCCAGTCTCGAGATCCTGGCGAAGGCCGGACAAGCCGATGCCGCCTGCCGCGCGGCCGGCAAGGCCTGTGCCGTGCTGCGCCAAGCCCACCCCGCCCAATGGCGGAAATTCAACGCGCTCCTGCACCGGTTGAGCGGACAGGTGCGCTTGGACGAGCGGTAGAGGTGATCGTCGCGAGCGGCATCCAGCGGTGCCAACGCCTCCGGGCGATCTATGCCAGCCACACCGGAAATCAGCAACAGGGGAGTTCAATGGGTGAAAGTGGCGTTCAGGTAGGCCAAGTCAGGCGCGTTGGCGACGGTTTTGAAGCACGGCTCGATCGGCTTATCGGACATGATAGAAATGCAATTTGGCATATGCTTACCGCGCCCCAGGCGCTTGCGCAGTGGCTCGCGCCCGGCTCTATCGAGCTGCGGGCCGGCGGCGTGGTTCATATTGACTTCGCAGAAAGCGGGCGGACGATCAAGAGTACCGTGCTTCAATTGGATCCGCCACGGCTGCTTGAGTACTCATGGAGCAGTGGCGATGAACCCAAGCGACCGCTGCGTTGGGAGCTGAGCGCGACCGCGGACGGAACGCAGCTCGTGATGACCCTGCGGCTACCCGCGGGAGA
Source organism: Mesorhizobium sp. B2-4-19 (assembly GCF_006441315.1). NCBI lineage: Bacteria > Pseudomonadati > Pseudomonadota > Alphaproteobacteria > Hyphomicrobiales > Phyllobacteriaceae > Mesorhizobium > Mesorhizobium sp. B2-4-19. Next base: position 33,756 of record NZ_VFUV01000025.1, read on the forward strand.
AGATATCGCCAAGGCATGTGCTGGCTTTGATGCCCATCTTGAGATGCTGGCTGCGGCGCTTGAAGGCGTCCCGATTGGCTTTCCCGTAGATTATTTTCTGAAGGCTAGGCGCGCCTACAAGGAATTGCTGCCGGAGTAATGGCATCGACTCCACGCATGATCATTTCCCACCATGCATGCACACACACGATAAGCCTCCTCCCGGCCTTGCCGCGGAGCAGCTCTCCGACATTGGGCCGAACCGAAGCCGAAGGGGGCGAGATCGATCATTCCAGCTGCAACAATGTCAGGAGGGCAGTCGGCAGGAAGCCGACCGCGCTTCGGTTTTCTCGATCCCCGGATTGTTTGCGCTGCGGCAAAGTTTGCGAATGATGCCGAAGCTAAAAGATATCGCAACAGCACTCAGCATTGAAGGAGCGGGCCGATTTCGAAAGTCGCCCTTCGCATGACCTTGGAGGTGCCAGCATGGCAATCCCACGCACACAGCAGGGAAGATATCCGGCGATACTTTCCTACGGTTTCAGGCCATTCTTCCTGCTCGGCTCATTCTACGCGGGCGGCGCGGTTCTGTTCTGGCTACCGCTGTTCTACGGCCGGCTGGCGACCTTGAGCACCTTCGCGCCCGTGGACTGGCACATTCACGAAATGCTGTTCGGCTACCTCGCGGCCATCGTGACCGGTTTCCTGCTGACGGCGATTCCAAACTGGACCGGAAGGCTGCCCGTGCAAGGGGTCCCTCTGCTGGCGCTCGTCGTTGCCTGGCTTGCCGGACGGATTGCGGTGTTCTTCTCCGCGCTGATCGGCTGGCAGGCCGCCGCAGCGCTGGATTGCACATTCCTGCTTGCCGTCATTACGGCCGCTGGCATCGAGATCGTCGCCGGCCGGAACTGGCGGAACCTGAAGGTACTGGCGCCGGTAACAGTCCTCTTTGCTTCGAACGTGGCGTTTCATATCGAAGCGCATTTCAACAGCATTTCGGACATAAGCCGCCGGCTCGCGATCGGTGCCGCGATCGTCCTAATCATGATCATAGGCGGCCGTATCATCCCGAGCTTCACCCGCAACTGGCTGGTCCGCGAGAATCCGGGACGCCTGCCGGCCCCGTTCGGCCGGTTCGATACGGTGACGATCATAGTTTCGGCGATAGCGCTCGCGGTTTGGACTCTATTTCCCATGGAGACGGGGACCGGCCTGTTGCTGATTGTGGCCGCAGTGCTCAATGCGATACGGCTCCTCCGTTGGGCCGGAGACCGCACCTTGCGCGACCCTCTGGTATTGATATTGCATCTCTCCTTCATTTTCGTGCCAGCCGGCCTTCTGCTGTGCGGTCTGGCTGCCATCACTCCGGAGATGGTCCCGACAGCCGCGGGCGCACACGCTTTCGGGGTGGGTGCGGTTGCGTGCATGACCATCGCAGTCATGACCCGCTCCACTTTGGGGCACACGGGGCGCGAGTTACAGGCGACTTCCGGAACGTGCTCGGTCTACGTGGCGATCTTGCTCGCGGCGGCTCTGCGGATCGCCGCGGCCTTTGCGTCGGGTCACGAGGTGCTTGTCTATCTCTCTGGCGCCGCATGGGCAGCCGCTTTCCTGGGCTATGTGATGGTTTTCGGAGGCATGCTCGTTCGCCCGCGGTTGCGCTCGCGTTAGCGGGTTTGGCAAAGCATCCGTCTCGCAAAACATTCTCGTAATTGTTTGCGTTTCGACAAACAGGCCCGCCGATCGGGACACTAGCTTCTGCTACCGGGATTGATTACCGCCGCCATCTTCCGGTGTTACCTTCGAGTGGCTGGAATCCAAATCGGCATGCCTAGCTCGTTCTCGTGGAAATATTTGGAGCAGGGGCCGGACGTCCGGCGTGTCGAAACCGCAAGGACGAGGCTTCCGGATGTAATTGCGGCGGATAGCGGCGAAACCGCATTGGGCCAATGTGAGAGCCTTCGCCGCTCGTCCCATACCTTCACCGAAGACCCGCTGCGAAAGAGTCTTCTTCTGAATTTTACATGCATCAGTCGGCTTGGATCCGGGGCTGCCGGCCATTGGGATAATGATGATCGGGAGGTTTACGCATGAAGGTGTCGCTAACGGTAAACGGTTCAGCCATCGAGACTGAGATTTTGCCCCTGCTGCGGTTGAGCGGATTTCTGCGTGATGTTCTTGGCCTGACGGGTCTCAAGGAAGGCTGCTGTGAGGGCGAATGTGGCGCCTGCACGGTGCTTCTGGACCAGAAGCCGGTCAATTCCTGTTTGATGCTCGCTTTCCAGGCCCAAGGACACGAGATCCTCACGATCGAAGGACTCGGCAAGGCTGATATCACTGGGCTGCAACAAGCGTTTCTGGACGTGGGGGCTGTGCAGTGCGGCTATTGCACGCCCGGCATGGTTCTCGCTGCCGAAGGCCTGTTGCGCGCCAATCCTTGCCCTGATGAAGGAGAGATCCGCCATGGGTTGGCAGGCAATATCTGCCGCTGCACGGGGTTCGAGACTATAGTGCAGGCCGTCTTTTCCGAATCTGCCGTGCGGCGAGGAATGGGGCGATGATGCCGCTCGCCATAGCCGTTCCTGCCGACGTTGCCGAACTGCGGGCAGCGATCGTTTCCTCGATGAATCCAGTGCGTTTCCTCGCCGGAGGAACGGACATGTTGATTGTCGGTCGCGCGCTGCCGGAAGCCGGATTGTTGATTGATATTACACGTGTCGCGGATATGGCCTTCATTTCCACGGATGGCCCGGACATTTATATCGGGGCTGCGACCACTGTCGCGACAGTCGCCTCGCATGCTGGGCTCAGAGCCAGATTACCCGCCCTTTGCAACGCGGCGGCACAATGCGGCTCTGTCCAGATCCGCAACCGTGCTACCATCGGAGGCAACATCGCCAATGCAGCTCCCGCTGCCGATCTCATGCCTGTGCTGACTGTTGCAGGAGCGCTGCTGAGGCTGATTGGCCGGGACGGTATGCAGAGCGAAATCGTTCTGGGCGATTATACGCCAGCCCACGGTCTGATCACGGACGTGATACTGCCAGGGGCTGGCCTTCTGCGGCGGAGCGCCTTCGTCAAGCTCGGGCCTCGAGAGGATTTGGCCATTTCGCGTCTCAATCTCGCATTGCTGGCCGATTTCCAGGATGGTTGTTTTGGCGCTGTGCGGATAGCGGCCGGTGCGCTCAGTCACGCTCCGCTGATCTTATCCTTCGCAGAGGCAGCACTCTCTGGCCGCAAACTGGAGGCCGCTGTGTTGCGGGACTTCCTGTCTACGCTGGCTGCTGAAGTCGACGCCGCAATTCCTGGCCGAAATTCGCAGCTTTACAAGCGTCGGGCGATCGCTGGACTGGGACTTGATCTGATTGCGCAGGCGCTGGGATTGAGCCCGCGTGATCGGCTTTTCGAGGAAGCCGTCGAATGAATCAGATCTCCTGCCGGGTACCGCTCATCGACGGTGTGGAAAAGGTTACCGGTGCGCTGCGCTTCACGGCGGATATGAACCTCGATGGGTTGCTGCACTGCGGACTGGTTTTCAGTCCGCGTGCTCACGCCCGGGTCGCCTATGTGAACGCTCACGCTGCGCTGGCGGTCGAAGGGGTACGAGCTGTTTTCTGGCACGAAAATACACCGGCGCACTATTACAATAGTTCGATCTGGTTTGCGGGGCAGGACGCGTTGAAGGACGAGCGTATGTTCGCGCCCGTGGCGCGCCATATAGGCGACCGGGTTGCGGCGGTGGTGGCGGACACGGAGGAGATAGCTCGCCATGCGGCACGTCTGATCGCGGTGGAGTACGTTGATCTCCCTCCTATATTTGCTCCAGAAGCCGCACTGACACATGCCGGGCACGCCTTGCGAGAGGACGACATCCCCACTTTCAGGAACCCTGTCGCCGATGAGGTCTTCATACACGGCAATCCGGAGGCTGGATTTGCCGCGGCCGATCTGATCGTTGAAGCGCGCATCACAACTCCGCGCAGCCACCACTGTGCCATAGAGACTCATGCCTGCATCGCCAGACCCGAACCTGACGGTCGTATCCTGGTTCTTTCGCCATGCCAGAGCGTCTTTGCCGTGCAGGCAGTCGTCGCGCAGGCACTGAACTTGCCGCAAGAGAAGATAAGGGTGATGAAGATCCCCATCGGCGGCTCCTTCGGCGGCAAGGCTGAGCCGATACTGGATCCCTTGTGCGCCTTCATTGCGCTGACTCTTCGGCGACCGGTCATGATCCGCTACAACCGCCATGAGACCTTTACGGCAACCCGCACGCGGTCAAGCGTGACAGGCCGGATGCGGATCGGGCTCAGCTCGGACGGTCGAATCCTTGCGCGTGACACAGAAACGCTGGTGGATGTTGGTGCCTACTGCACTGGAGGCAACTACCTGCCGAGTTCGATGCTCCAACGGCTCGTCCGGCTATATGACGTCCCGGCCGAGCGCTACCGTGGACGTGCTGTCTATACGAATACAACTCCTTCGGGTGCGTTTCGCGGTTACGGCTCGCCGCAAATACATACGGTAGCCGAGATTACGCTGGATATTGCCGCGAGGCGGCTGAGAATGGATCCAGTAACCCTGCGGCTGAGAAATCTCGTTGGCCCTGGCGCGATCGAACCCCTGCAGGGACTTGACGTCGGAAACGCCCGCGGGCGGGACTGCCTGATGCGCGGAGCTGCTGCATTCGACTGGAGCGCACGCTGGCAGATTGGCACCGGCGCCGGAAGATGGCGCCGCGGAGTGGGCGTCGCCGCTGCCACTCACATAAACGGCTGTTATCCGGGCTTTCATGAGGAGACTACTGCTACGTTGCGGCTTCTGTCCAGCGGGCGAGCCGAGCTCGTCTGCGCTCTGCATGATCTCGGTTGCGGCGCCGACACGACACTTGCACAGATCGCCGGCGAGACGCTGGGCCTGCGGGCTTGCGACATCGTCATCGTACCCGCCGATACCGATACCTGCCCCTATGACCTTGGCACGCGGGCAAGTCGCATGACGTATATCTGCGGCGAAGCTATCAGACGGGCAGGAACCGTTCTTGCGGCGGCCATCCGGACGGCAGCAGGGCTGGAATTGAATGCCGAAGCAGGCGACTTGCGACTTGCGGCGGGCGCGGCATGCCATCCGGACGGTTCAGGTCTTACGCTCGCTGAGCTTGCCGGTCGCCTTTTCGCGCGCGGGGCGGACTTGCCCGCGGCAACTGAAACCTATCGTGCCCAAGCCAATCCGGGCTCATATGCGGCGCATTTTGCGGAAGTAGAAGTCGACACGCTCACCGGACGAGTGCGCGTGACGGACTATCTCGCGGTTCACGACGTCGGCCGCGCGATCAACCCAATGCTCGTAGAGGGACAAATCCATGGAGGAATCCAGATCGGTGTCGGATATGCCCTTTACGAGGATGTTGCGATCGACCCGCTCACTGGCCGGATGCGTGGCGACAGCTTCAGCCGCTACACCTTGGCCAATGCCTCCGTGATGCCGCCGATGCGTGTCCTGCTGATCGAAGAGGGTGAGCCGACCGGTCCGTTCGGCGCCAAGGCCGTGGGTGAGATCGCGACAATTCCGGTTGCTGCGGCGGTAGTCAACGCTGTCAACGATGCACTGGGCACCGAACTTACTCATTTGCCAGTGACCCCCGAACGTGTGCTCGCAGCTGTGAGCTTAGGACAATCGTGATGCAAGTACATCTACGCCACGGTAACGCTGCTTTGACTCCGAAGCTCAGAGCGCCTCCGTGCTTTCGCTGCGGCTCAACCCTTCCATACTTCTTCGCTGTCGATGCCGCCAACATCAAAGTACCTAGCCAGCGCTGATGCGTCGCGCGGGTTAGGACGAAGGGCAGGTGCAATGCCAATCGACCACGCCGTTGTGTGGCTGGGCTTCCGAACGGCGAAGGTGTTTCTGTTCGAGGACATTGCGACGCTGTCAGGCGCTGAAGAGCCAAAGTTTATTTATGACAAGCATCCAATGCTTGGCCACGATGGCCAGAGAGAACAACGCAGTGATTGTGATTTTTTCGAGGACATTCTTCGCGTTATCGGAACTACGAAAAAATGGATGATCATAGGAAATAGATCGAATTGTCTCGGCTTGCTCACGCGAATATGTCGTCAGAAAACGGACGATCGTGTCGTCGGCGTGGTAGCGGTCGATGCGTCCAGCGATGAGGAAGTTTTGTCGCGAGTCCGTAGTTATTTTGGTGATCGTCACTAGGTCATTTCTTGAAAGCAGATACACATTGATCTGCACATTCGGTAATGAACATCGATACGCGCGATCATTTGAACGGTGACGGTACGACGACTGGTCAGCATACGCGCCTCCTTTGCAAGTCGTTATTCAAACATTGCAGGATCTACAATGATCGGACCGGCGCCGATCAGCTCGAGACAGTACGGTACGGCAGGAAAGACCGCGTTCAGGCACACATCGATCGAGGCTGGCTTACCTGGCAGATTTATGATCAGCGAACGGCCGCGCACTCCGGCGGTCTGACGTGAAAGGATTGCCGTGCGGACCTGCCGCAAGCTGGCCTGTCGCATGAGCTCGCCAAAACCGGGAAGTTCCTTGGTAATGACCTGCTGCATGGCTTCGGGGGTGAGATCCCTCGGAGAGGGGCCTGTTCCTCCCGTTGTAAGGACCAGATCGACGCCGTGCTGGTCGCAAAGCTCGATAAGGACATCCCGGACGCTCTCCAGCCCGTCGGGGACAATGCGACGGATGAAATCGCAAGGTGCTGCCAAGACACGGCGAAGCCAGCGCTCGACGGCTGGACCGCCAAGATCTTCGTAGTCGCCGCGGCTTGCGCGGTCCGACACCGTGACGATTGCAATCTGGGTCATGTCTTTCGTTCGATGTCCGACTTCAGATCGAAGCGGTTGCTTGCCATCCCGGCTTGGCATGGAAATATCCATCGACCAGCGTGCCGGGCAGATCGAGGCACGAAAGGATAAATAGGGCATCCTTGGGATACTCACTCCCGTCGGCAAGCGCTCTATAGGTCTTCGCCACCTCGACCATGTCGGACGTGTGCGGGGACAGGCGGATGCGCCGGACGCCTCTGGAGATGAGATCCGCCGGCGCGGGGCAGAAGGCCTGCACCTGGTTGGAGAGAGTCTGCACGCCGTTGATCGCCAGGAACGGCTGGTCGTCGAGCGTGTCGACTGCAAGACCATCCGGGTCTTTTTCGCAGGTGAACTGGCAGGAATCCTTGTGAAGACCATGGATGCGCGCGTGGTAACATCGGCCGGAAAGCGCAAGCGGCAGCCGGCCAAAGGCGAAGATTTCGAACTCCGCCTCGGGGCATGAGCGGGCCAGGTCGCCAATGGCGGCAAGCGACAATTCCACAGGCGGGCATATCGTTCGGGCGCCGCGCTGGATCAGGAATTGTGCGGAAGCCTCATTATAGACGTTCAGGAACGGACCGGTCACGAAGGGCTTGCCGGATCGTGACGGCAGGGCGGTGACATCGTTGATCTCCACCAGCCGTTCGTCGGTGCAGAGATCCTCGATGCTTCTGCGCTCTCGAACGGTTGCCGGCGCTGCCAGCGTGGACAGCACCACTTCCTTTCCCGCACGCTCCAGCCGCTCGATGATTTCGGGCCATGCGGGGTCGGAGAACGGCATCCGCTTTCCGCAGACGACTTCACCGACGTGAACCCGGTCGACCGGAGCCTCGTCCGCTATCCTGCGGTAGAAATCCAACAGGCGGTCAGGCGACCAGTGGAAGAAGACGGGCCCAAGCGTCAACGCGATTCTAGACACGGTGCTATCTCCACTTCTTGCTGTACGCTCCTGCCGTCTGCCGGGAACCTTCCGACTGGCCAGCAAGAATCCGATCGATCTCGATCGCGTCGCCACCTTGCTCGACGGCGTCAACGGCCTTTCGGAAGGCGCGGACCACTTCCGTCACGTAACCTTTGCCACGCTGGCGTCCTTCGATCTTCAAGGCGGTTACGCCGGCGGCTTTCAGGCCGGCAATCATCCCGCCGGCATTCAGGCTGACGGGATCTTCGAACAAATAGGAGGTCTTGTCGCCGGCCTTGAATTTGCCCTTGCACAGTGTGGGGTAACCCCCTGGCTCGCCTGGCTCATAGCGATCGATCGTGAACCCTGAAAGCCGTGCCGCCGTGCTGTTCGGTTCGTCGTCGTAGCTAACCATTTCGGGTGGGGAGCAGACACCATTCAGATTTGGAGATTTTCCCGTGGCGTATGAAGAGAGGTAGCAGCGGCCTTCGATCATCACGCAAAGGCCGCCGAACACGAATGCCTCTGTCTCTACGTTGATCGCACGGTTGAGCGCGGCGATCTCCTGGACCGAAAGCACCCGCGGCAGCACGACGCGACGGACGCCGAAACTGTTCACATAGAATCCGATTGCTACCGGCGTCGCGGCCGCTGCCTGTACGGAGAGATGAAGACGAACTTGCTTATGGTTTTTCGCGACGTGATCGAGGACGGCGATGTCCGCCGCGATGATCGCGTTGGCGCCGCATTCGGCCGCCATGTCCGCGGCCCTCTTCCACAGGTCGACATCATTGACCCGCGCGAAGGTGTTGATAGCGACCAGAACCTTGCTGCCGTGGTCATGCGCGAAGCGGACGCCCTCGGCCAGTTCTTCCCCGGAGAAGTTGAGTCCCGGGAAATTCCGGGCATTCGTTTCGTCGCGAAAACCGCAATAGACTGCGTCCGCGCCTGCCTGGACGGCTGCCCTCAACGTAGCGGGGGTTCCGGCCGGGCAGACAAGTTCCATGCGTCCGCTTGTCATGCCTCTGGTGCCTTGGGTCTGGAGTTAGGATCGGCCAATTGGCGCGCGATACCCAGCGCGCCGAGAATTCCCGTATCGACAAGACGAGCCAGCGCGCCGCGCAAGCCGAGCAGATCCGCCGGGCGAAGCTCGGCATCCTCGATCGTGTTCCTCAGCGCGAGCACCGCCTCCGTGCGGCCGCTGATCGAGATGATCCGGCTGAAGAAAAGCGCGTCGCCATCGAGGGTGCCGTCGAGCAGGCTCAACAGTGTGAGAATAGGTCCCTTGATCTGGACGCTTGACGTCGCGGTCTCGCTTTTCCGCACGACACGCACGATTGAGCGCTCTCCGTCCGGCACGACGGTAAATGCGAAGGCGAGGTCAATCGGGTCGATGAAATAGCAAGCCGAACGGTGTTCGCCCAGCCGCTCGAACAGTCGAGGTTCCCGCCCAGCCAGGGAGCGCAAGGACAGCGTTAGCAGGGGCCCAAGTGGCACCCCGGCGATGACCGGGAAAAGAAGGCGAAAGACAGCTGGCAATCTTGCATCGGTGTTTCCCGGGAGCATTTGCACGTTGTGGCCGATCAAGAGGATTTTGCGGCGGAAAGGGTGCTGTGCCCTTCGCCGAGCAGTTCTGCAAAATTATCTCTATTGGGACAGAAATCCTGATAGTGGCTTTCGAAATCGAAGGCCGCTAGGTGATCATGACACTGGCGGCGGTGCGGGCACGTGATGCAGGTCCGTGACATGAAGCGATTGCGAGCCATTTTCCGCGACTCGAACCTGTCCGGATCGATGCCGATCGAAAGCATCGCCAAAGACAGCACGTCTTCCGACGCATAAGGCAGCCGCATGGCGTCGTCGAAATCGCTTCGCGTCAAGCCGATGTTGTCCAGGATGCCTGTGCATTCATCCCCCCCGAGCGCCAAAAATTCCCTTCTTGTCGCTCTGCTCCGACGATGGTCCGCGAGAAGGGCAATTGCGGATTGCAGGGCTCCGACGGTGTCACCGATGAGGCTGCCAGCCATGTGAAATCCTCTCTTGCCTGATGCCGCCGATGATGTCCGCCCACCTCCGACAATCGATGGGCGACCGGCTTGCATAGAACCGTTCTTTGGAAAATAGCGCGGACGGATCGATCCCTCTTTGCGCTAGCGCAAAGTTCTTCGTCAGCGCTCATGGCAGAATTCACAGGGCCGACGGACCGGTCGAGCCGGATTTCGCCATGCATCAGCGTTGCCTCCCTTCGTTTTCAAATCTCGGTTCGTTCCTTTCGTACCTCGATCGGAACGGGCAACTACAGGAAGTTGGGGTCCCTGTTTCGACACGGCTCGAATTGACCGAGATACACAGGCGGGTGATTGCCTCGAAGGGCCCGGTGCTGCGCCTGACCACGCCCATCGACGACCGTGGCGTCAGGTCGCCCCTTCCTGTCGTCGCAAATCTCTTCGGCACCCGGGAACGCGTCGCTTGGGGCCTTGGCACCGACCTTCACGGACTGGAGACCCTCGGCGCACTCCTTGCGTGGATGAGGTCGCCTCAGGCCCCACAGAACGTTCGTCAAGCCCGACAGATGCTGCCCGCCGCGCGCGGCGCACTCGTCGCGCGGCCGAAGATCGTCTCCCCGCCCGGAGAGTGGCGGGATGCCGATCCGGATTTTTCGCTTCTTCCCGTCCAGACTTGTTGGCCAGGAGACGCCGGCCCCCTGATAACGTGGCCCGTGGTTATCACTCGCCCACCTGGCGAGGACGATCCGAGCACATACAATCTGGGCGTATATCGCATGCAGGTGCTTGCTCGTGATCGCGCCATCATACGATGGCTGCCCATGCGAGGTGGCGCCGCCCACCATCGCATGTGGCAGGCGCGGGGCCTTGAGATGCCGGTGGCTGTTATCATCGGGGCGGACCCAGCCACGTTGATCGCGTCGGTGATGCCGGCGCCCGAAGGCGTGTCGGAGCTGGCGCTGTCCGGGATGATCAACAACCGCCGAGTCGGATTGGCGCCGTGCAAGAGCATCATGCTTCACGCGCCAACCAGTGCGGAAATCGTGCTTGAAGGTGTCGTCTCTCCAACAGAAACGGCGTTGGAGGGACCCTTCGGCGACCACACCGGATATTACAACGCGCCAGAACGATACCCCGTATTCAACCTCAAGCGCGTTCGCGTCCGTGACGGGGCAAATTACCTGACCACGTTCACCGGGCGCGCGCCCGACGAGCCCTCGGTCCTCGGCGAGGCGCTGCTCGATGTCTACAAGCCGCTCCTGCGCCAACAAATACCGGAAATCGTCGACGTGTGGCTTCCGCCGGAAGCCTGCTCTTACAGGATTGCCGTTATCTCGATCGCCAAGAAATATGCGGGACAGGCCAGGCGCGTGATGATGGGGCTCTGGTCCCTCCTGCCGCAGTTCTCGATGACCAAGATGGTCGTTGTCGTCGACGATGACATCGACATTCGATCATGGCCGGATGTGATGTGGGCGGTCGCCACCCGCATGGATCCTTCGCGCGATCTGATGCAGGTGGATCGGACTCCGATGGACCAGCTCGACTTCGCGTCGCCGCTCGAAGGACTTGGAGGAAAGGTCGGGTTCGACGCAACGCGCAAGATCGGATCCGAGACCTCTCGCGAATGGGGAAAGGAGCTGAAGATGTCAGCGCACATTGAGGAGCAGGTATCGCAGCGATGGAACGAGTTTTTTTCGCAAACGACCGCCCAGGTACAAGAATGACCAAACGGTTGATTGTCGGTGTCACCGGTGCATCCGGCTCAGTTCTCGCGCTGGAGACCATACGTCAGTTGGTCAGGGCCGGGGTGGAGACGCATCTCGTCGCCTCGAAGGGTGCGCGCATGACCATCGCTCATGAACTAGGCACCGACGGCCTTGCCCAACTGACCTCTGTGGCCAACCACGCATATTCCTATCAGGATCTGGCTGCGCCCATTGCCAGCGGCTCTTTCAGAACGGATGGCATGATCGTCGTTCCCTGTTCGATGCGGACCTTGGCGGCCATGGCGCACGGTTTGGGCGACAACCTTGTCACCAGGGCCGCCGACGTCGTCCTGAAGGAAAAGCGCCGGTTGGTCATCGTGCCGCGCGAGGCGCCGCTGCATGAAGGGCACCTTGACGCGATGCTCCGGCTGGCGCGGATGGGGGCGATCATCGCGCCGCCAGTGCCGCCATTCTATGTCAAGCTGGCCTCGATTGAGGAAATGGTGGTCGAGATGGCTGCCCGGCTGGTCAGCTGGGCCGGCGTGGACCCAGGCAACAAGCTGACGCGTTGGGGCGAACAGAAAGTCGCCGTCGCGTGATCGTCCTGATGGATTTGCTCACCGGGCAAGGATTGCAATGAACTTCCAGACGTCGAAAGGCGCGACATATGACGTGCGGAGACTTCCTCCTGAAAGGAAGCAGTCCGCCGTCTTGTCAATGTTCGACGGACTCAATCCCGGTCAGACATTCGTGGTCGTTCTCGATTTCGATCCCGATAAACTCAGGCGTCAGTTCGAGGCGTTCTTTGCCGGCGAGCACATTTGGGTTTGCCTTAGATCGGGGCCACCAGATTGGCTGATCGAGATAGGAAGACCAGAATCGGCGCGGTAATGTCGAACCAAATAAGGTAGCATACGTCGGTCAAACTGATCTGGTCACTTCAAGGCTCAGTTGGCAGTGACGGTGAGGGCCCCCTTCATTCCAAGCTCGTAGTGCCCCGGAATCAGGCAGGCGAAGTCGAATTGGCCGGGGCTGGTGAAGGTCCAGATGATCTCGCCTTCTCCTTGGGGGGCGATGCGGGTCGCATTGAGGTCGACGTGTGACATGTCAGGAAGTCTCTCCATCCCGGCCTTATGCTCCATCACCTGCTCATGCGTATCCATTACAAATTCGTGGTCGTATTCGCCTTCATTGCTGAGGGCGAGACGCACCGTCTCGCCCTGTTTCACGGTGACTGAAACCGGATCGAACGCCATCGATCCATCTGCGTTCTCGATCATGCCTATCCTGATGGTCCGGTCTACTTTGGCCGCCATGCCAAGCTTACCGATGGTCATCATTTCATGGCCGCCATGAGTGCCGGAAATACATTCCTGCAGCAAGCGCCGGGACGGCGAAGAGGACCATGGCGACTGTTGGTATCATGCATTTCTTCACGCGATTTCTCCTTGCGAAATGTGCTGAGTTTCACCCGTACCGGAGGCGACCGCGCACTCCGGTAGATCGCTGGAACCGGGGCCCAGGGACGGCTGCTGCCCTCACCAGCTCTTACGGCGGACCACCTATGGCGGGGTTTGCACCGGGGATAAACTGAGTTGCCGCATCGAAAATGCACCTTCCTTTGCAGTGCTCGCGATATCATCAAACAGGAATGCGAAATCCATGTAGACGCTGCGATCCCGTTCGGTTGCGCCCATTTCATCGAGATCCTGCAGGAAGAAGAGAATGGCTTCTATGCGCTCGCGTTGACTGCGGGCGTTGGAAAGATGTTCGCGTGCCGCGCGCCGGACTTCCAGCGCCGTAAATCGCACCAGCGCCTCGTCGAGCCTGGAACGGCATTCACAGTCGAGCCGGGCGTCCTTGATTAAATTTGCCAGCCGACCGACAACTGTCATGTCGGCAAAGCGCCGGGTGCCCCCGTCGACGCTACTCAATGGAACGTTCTGCTTCATATTTTCTTCGCTCCTGTCGCAAGGCAATCAAATCTGGCGGCGTCCAATAGAACCATTGGCACAGCGCGAGGCGAGACGTTGCGCGGCCAGTCGCAACGCAAACAGACGCATCGCCTTCCCAGTCAGCCGGCCCGGTCTCGAAACTTTCTTTGACTATAATCGACCATTTTGCAGCCTGTTTGCGCTGGAGCAAACACGGAGATCGATCATCGACAGTATTGCCTTCGGACTGAGCTTTTCCGACCGCCAACCTGGCGGGTTGTGAAGCGACACGAGGATGCCGTGTCAGTCATCCCTCGTAGAGGAATTGTTGCATGGCTACTGACGGGAGTGTGCTCGCTTTCGATGCGAAGCAGAAGCAGACGTCGGCGCCGTTTCAGCCATTTTTTCTTATCGCGGGGCTGGATGCGATTGTAGGTGCGGCGGCTTGGCTGCCGTCGGCGTTCGGAATACAGGCCATGGGTCCGACAGGCATTTCTCCCGGCGATTGGCATCGCGACGTGCTTCTGTTCGGTATGGTTCCAGCCATCTTGACTGGTTTTCTGCTGACGGCGCTTCCCCGATGGACAGGATGCCGTGCGGTCTCGCCGCTCACCACACGTTTGCTGGTTGCCCTATGGCTGTGCAGCCGGGGGACTTTCCTGTTTCTATCGCATTCGGCGGGGCTAGCCCTCTCGGCGCTATTGGTGCTGACGCTCCTCTTGATTGCGGCAGGACGGGTGATCGCCAGCCGTGACCGCCGCAACCTGAAGATACTGTTTTTGCTGCTTGTCTTTTGTGGCGGCAACATGCTCGCGGCAGCGTCCTACCAAGTTGAATTTGCATTGCGGCTGGCCCTAGCTTCGATCATTGGCCTCGTCATGATCATCGGAGGGCGGGTCGTTCCGGCTTTGACGGCAGCCTATGTCGAGAGCGCTGGCGGTCGGATCTTCATCGATCGCTCCGTCGTTTTGGAGTATGCAGCAGCGGTTGTAGCAGCGTGCGCCTTTGGTTTGTGGGTTGTTGCGCCGCAGGCGCAACTCACCGGCCTTGCCTGCGCCCTTGCCGCCTGCAGCCAGGCGACGCGAGCCGCCCAATGGAACGGCTGGCGAAGCGTGGCATCATCGACAGTTCTGGCACTTCACATTGGATATGGTTGGATCTTCGTAGGTTTCGGACTGCTTGCGATCCACATTCTGGCGCCGGAATGCTTGGGGCAGGCGGTCGCCATTCATGCCTGGACGATCGGTGCCATCGGCACGATGGCCCTCGCCATTATGGCGAGCATGATCCGCAAGCACAGCCGCCGCGCCTTCGTGTCTTCGGTTCCGGCGACAGGCGCGTTCGTAGCGATGACGATCTGCTGCCTGTCACGCCTCCTGGTCGATATGTTGCCCAGCTACGGCGCTCTTTTAACAAGCCTTTCAAGCACCCTGTGGGTTGTCGCCTTCGGCCTGTTCTTGGTTGCGTTCCGTCGAATGCTCATCCCGCAAATATGAAGCAACGCCGGCTTCACCAGAGCCGGAAGAATAGAAGCCAGCCGGCGTCGGCTAGCATCATGGCCAGCCCGACGAATGATACCGCGAGCGCCCGTCGGTCAGGCTCCCGGCTATAGATGCCCGTCACTTGCCAGGACAGCACCCCGGACCAGATAGTGCGCAAGCACTAGCGTCGCGGCATGCAGCGGGCTGATAGATGGAGGTTCGATGCCGTCCGAACGAAGTTGACTGACCGTGAGTACGGAGAGGCAGAGAAAGACTCCGGCCCCGGCGAGGGTATGGGTGTCTGGGCAAGATGATGGTGTCGCCCCGCTGCCAGGGACCAAGGCTGCGCGCGGCACGATAGCCAATGCTGGGATCATTTGAAAGCGAAGTTAGCCCGCTAGCGGGAAATTTCGGCCGATTTGATCGAGGTCAATGTGGGTGACCGAGATCAAAGCTTTCTTGGAAATCAAGCGGTTTATCGAAGAGGTCGCTCCCATTGGCCGATGTTGTGTCCAGACTTGTCAGGGAGTGCAATTTGATTCGCAGCAAGGGTACGGACTTTCCGACCATTTGGCAGACCACCCTGAAGATGCATTCGTACATTACGGGACCGCCGATGCAGGACCGGGATGAGCAAGGCCCAATCCTCAAGATTCCCTTGATAACAGGCCGCCATCTCATATTTGGCGCTTCAGGCTTTCGGCTTGATTGAATTCTGGCGACGCTTCTCGTCCAACCTCGTTTTGATCAGCGCACGGCGCTGTTTGCGCGACTTATGACGCGATTTGAAAGACGCATAGGCTAGCACAGCGCAGAAGGCGAAGACTTCCAACACTAGGACGGTGATTGTTGAACTGTCCGTTGGCACATTCGTTCTCCCTACATCGACGGATTGAGGAGACTGTAGGAATGACGGACAAGCGTTGACTTCGATCAACCAAAAACAACGATTGCCATGACTTCGGTCAATCAGACCAAGAAGTCAGCGGTATCTGCCCCGTCGATAAGCGGGTCGACTTTGCATTCTGCGGCGATGCGGGGAGCGTCAAGAATTGCTATCGTCTGCCCGTCGACCCTAATGCACGATCTCCCGAGACGCGACAGCGCACGCGATAAAGATTCCCGGGTTATGCCGAGTTCCGAGGCGATGAGCGTCTTCTCAAACGGCAGAACGGCTCTGTCCGGCGTGCCTTGCTGCTTCGACAGGGCCAGGAGATAGCATCCGACACGCTGGGTCGAGGATCTCAGCTTGAGGTTCTTGACCTGCCGGACCATGCGTCGAAATTGTTGGGCAAGGCTTTCGATTACCGCATGTGCCAACAAAGGGTCCGCCTCCACGGCTGCGCGAAACGCCGCCGCATGAACCAGCAGAAAACGCGAAGGCTCAGGCACGCGTGCCTGCATGAGGTAGGGTGCACCCGTCACTACAGCAGCAGGTATGATGAGGTCAGGGGCCTGAACGGCCTCGATCAACACTTCCCGGCCTTCGGTGGATCGTCCAAACAAGTGCGCTGATCCCGATAGCACGATAAGTTGGAAGTTCGGCACGTCACCTTGCTCGAACAAGACAGTGCCGGTGGCCACACCGTGGACCATGGCATTTCGCAGTAGGTCGGTTCGCCTGGACGCGGATAGCGCTCGAAACAGCGGCAGCGCCTCCGGTGCCACGCCCTTATCCGTTATTCGATGCAACAGATTGTCTCCTAGACCGAGGCGCTCTCAACGACCGCTGCATCGTTCGTGACAAAAGTCACAGCAGTCTTTGATTTAGATCAATGTTGCAGAACGCCGCCTTGGCCATTTTGGCTTCAGGCGGACACGATTCCGCTCCTAGGGACCAACTCTCGAAGCGGAGCGTCGACGATGCAAACGACTGTGTATCCGAAGTCCAGTCAAATCCTAGGTGCGAGCACGGCAGCGTTCACGGTCTGCTTCGCGGTCTGGACCATCTTCTCCATTATCGGCATCCGTATCCGCCAGGAACTCGGCCTCAGCGAAACACAATTCGGCTTGCTCATAGGAACGCCGATTCTTACAGGCTCCCTAATAAGGGTGGTGCTGGGTATTTGGACGGACCGTTATGGCGGCCGGATCGTCTTCACGACGAATATGCTCGCCGCAGCCGTCGCGACATTTCTGCTGTCCTACGCTCACACTTATTCGCAAATGCTGGTGGCTGCCCTCGGCGTCGGCATAGCTGGCGGCTCCTTTGCGTCTGGTGTTGCCTATGTGTCGCGCTGGTTCCCACCTGAGCGGCAAGGTATAGCGCTTGGCATCTTTGGCGCGGGCAATGTCGGAGCGGCTGTCACCAAGTTCCTCGCTCCCTTCGTCCTCGTTGCCTTTGGCTGGCAGGTCGTGGCGCAGGTCTGGGCAGCGGCCCTCGTCATCATGGCCGTCATCTTCTGGCTAACGACCGAGGATGACCCGGTTATCGTCGAGCGGCGGCGGTCTGGCATCAAGCCGAAAAGCGCCTGGCTCGAACTTGAGCCGTTGAAGAATGTGCAGATCTGGCGCTTTGCGCTCTACTATTTTTTCGTCTTCGGCGCCTTTGTCGCGCTCGCGCTCTGGCTGCCTCAATATCTCATCAACGTCTACGGCCTCGACATCAAGACAGCTGGAATGATTGCGGCCTTCTTCTCGGTGCCGGCGAGCCTCTTTCGCGCCTATGGCGGACACCTGTCTGACAGCTTTGGCGCGCGACGCGTGCTCTACTGGACGTTCCTGGTTTCAGCCATAGCGACCTTTATCCTGGCATACCCACCGACCGACTACGTGGTCCACGGCATCAACGGCGCGACCTCCTTCCATCTGGAGATGAGTCTCGTCGGCTTCGTCATCACGATATTTGTGCTCGGCTTCTTCATGGCCCTCGGCAAGGCAGCCGTCTACAAGCACATCCCGGTCTATTATCCCGAACATGTGGGCTCGGTCGGCGGCCTTGTCGGGATGATCGGCGGCCTGGGCGGCTTCCTGCTGCCGATCCTGTTCGGTTTGCTGCTTGACCTCACCGGCCTGTGGACGAGCTGCTTCATGGCGCTCTTTGTCTTGGTCACTGGTGCGCTCCTGTGGATGCACGTCGCCATCCGCCAGATGGAACGCGGGGTCGCCGGCGAAGCCCTCGCCAAGCTCCCGCCGTTCCCCGAAATGCAGGGCATGCCGAAGCCCGTGATAGGAGCCCGATCGGGCGGTGCTCTCACCGACTGGCGTCCGGAGGACAAGGTATTCTGGGCTGAAAGCGGCCACCGCATCGCACGGCGCAACCTATGGCTTTCGATCCCGGCGCTTCTCCTTTCTTTTGCCATCTGGCAGGTATGGTCCGTCGTCGTCGCCAAGCTGCCGCTCGTCGGCTTCACCTTCACCACCGACCAGCTTTTCTGGCTTGCAGCTCTGCCCGGAATCTCGGGCGCGACGCTGCGCATCTTCTATTCCTTCATGGTGCCGATCTTTGGCGGCAGGCTCTGGACGACCCTAACGACCTGGTCGCTCCTCATCCCGGCGGTCGGGATAGGTTATGCAGTGCAGAATCCTGACACGCCCTATGTCGTGCTGCTGATGCTGGCGTTGCTTTGCGGCCTTGGCGGCGGCAACTTCGCCTCGTCTATGGCCAATATCTCCTTCTTCTTCCCGAAGGCGGAAAAGGGCAATGCGCTTGCGCTTAACGCTGGCCTTGGCAATCTCGGCGTCAGCGTCGTCCAGTTCGTCGTGCCGCTCGCAATCACCGCCGGGATATTCGGCTGGTTCGGTGGCGATCCGGCCATGGTCAAGGGACCGACGGGCGAGGCGCCCCTGTGGCTGCAGAATGCCGGCTTCGTATTCGTGCCGTTTATTGCGATCTCGGCTTTTGCGGCCTGGTTCGGCATGAACGACATCGCTTCGGCCAAAGCATCCTTCACGGAGCAGGCCGTGATCTTCCAGCGCCGGCACAATTGGATCATGTGCTGGCTCTACACTGGAACTTTTGGGTCTTTCATCGGCTATTCGGCCGGATTCCCGCTGCTCACGAAAATGTTGTTCCCAGACGTCAACGCACTTCAGTTCGCCTTTCTCGGCCCGCTTGTCGGCGCCCTGTCGCGCTCGGGCACCGGGTGGCTGGCGGACAAATATGGCGGCGCGCGCGTCACCTTCTGGGTCTTCGTCCTAATGATCGCGGGTGCAGCAGGGGTTTTGTGGTTCATCGGCATCAAGGATCAACCTGGTGCATTCCTTGGCTTCTTCGCCGCGTTCCTGCTGCTGTTCTTCGCCACCGGTGTCGGCAATGCCTCCACCTTCCAGATGATCCCGGTGATCATGGCCAAGGAGATGAGCCGCTTAATGCCCACGGCAGATGCAGAGACGCGCCGTCGGCAGGCGGAGAAGGAGTCCGCCGCCATCACCGGCTTTACGTCAGCGATCGCAGCCTTCGGCGCCTTCTTTATCCCGAAGAGCTACGGCAGTTCGATCGCCTTGACGGGCGGGCCGAGCGCCGCGCTCTGGGGGTTCTTGATATTCTACGTCAGCTGCCTCGTCATCACCTGGGCCGTCTACACTCGCAAGGGCGGCCTTCTTCACGACATCGAGCGTGTCAAGCGTGGCGCGTCCGTCCATCCGGCCGTAGCCGAATAATCAGAGGCAAGAGCAATGTCGCATTTTCTCGACCGGCTAACCTTTTTTCGCAAGACCGTCGACAGTTTCTCCGACGGCCACGGCATCGTCACCAATGAGGATCGCTCTTGGGAGGACGGCTACCGCAAGCGCTGGCAGCACGACAAGATCGTGCGCTCCACCCATGGCGTGAACTGCACCGGCTCCTGCTCGTGGAAGATTTACGTCAAAGGCGGCATCGTCACGTGGGAGACACAGCAGACCGACTATCCACGCACGCGGCCCGATCTGCCAAACCACGAGCCGCGCGGCTGTGCGCGCGGTGCCTCGTATAGCTGGTACCTCTATTCCGGCGCGCGGGTGAAATACCCGATGATCCGTGGGCGGCTGCTCAAGCTATGGCGCGCGGCGCGTGCCATCATGCCTCCTGTCGCAGCATGGGCTTCGATCGTCAAGGATGCGGACAAGCGCCAATCCTACGTCTCGATCCGCGGCCACGGCGGATTCGTGCGCGCCACCTGGGACGAGGTGAACGAACTCATCGCGGCGGCCAATGCCTACACGGTGAAGGCCCATGGCCCGGATCGTGTCATCGGTTTCTCGCCGATCCCGGCCATGTCGATGGTTTCCTATGCGGCGGGCTCGCGTTACCTGTCGCTGATGGGCGGCGTGTGCATGTCGTTCTATGACTGGTATTGCGATCTGCCGCCGGCGAGCCCCCAGACATGGGGCGAGCAGACCGACGTACCCGAAAGTGCGGACTGGTACAACGCCGGCTTCATCATAGTTTGGGGCTCCAACGTGCCGCAGACGCGTACGCCCGACGCGCATTTTTATACCGAGGTTCGTTACAAGGGGACCAAAAGCGCAGTCGTCAGCCCGGACTACGCTGAAGCGACCAAGTTTGCCGATATCTGGCTCAACCCGAAGCAGGGGACCGACGCTGCACTGGCACTGGCGATGGGCCATGTCATTCTTCGCGAATATTACGTCGATCGTACTGTCCCGTATTTCGACGACTACGCTCGCAAATACACCGACCTGCCGTTCCTGGTTCGCCTCACAGAACGCGATGGTCGGTTCGTTCCTGAACGGCTCCTGCGAGCCTCGGAGCTCGCCGGTGGCTTGGATGAGAGCAACAATGCGGAATGGAAGACGGTCGCGATCGACGAGACTACGGATAAACTCGTCTCGCCGCGCGGATCGATCGGCTACCGCTGGGGCGAGGGCGCCAAATGGAACCTCGAGGAGAAGGACGGCGAAGGTCGGAGTATTCGGCTGAGACTGACGCTTGCTGGCAAGAAATCCAAGATCGTACCTGTCGATTTTCCGTATTTTGGCGGACGCGCCACCGAGCATTTCGTGTCGACCGATCACGGTGAAATTCTCACTCGCAACCTTCCGGTCCGGCGGATCAAGCTGAGCGACGGCTCCCAGGTGGCAGTCGCCACCGTGCACGACCTGATGATGGCCAATTACGGCCTCGACCGGGGCTTCGGTGGCGATCACGCGGCCAAAAGCTATGACGAGGATGTGCCGTTCACGCCCGCTTGGGCGGAGCGTATCACTGGCGTGAACCGGGATGCGATCATCACTGTGGCGCGCGAGTTCGCCACCAATGCGGAAAAGACCAACGGCCGCTCGATGGTGATCCTCGGCGCGGGCGTCAATCATTGGTACCACATGGACATGACCTACCGAGGGATCATCAATCTCCTGGTCTTCTGCGGAGCCATAGGCCAGTCAGGCGGTGGTTGGTCGCACTACGTCGGGCAGGAGAAGCTGCGACCGCAGACCGGCTGGACGCCGCTCGCTTTCGCGCTTGATTGGAGCCGGCCACCCCGGCACATGAACTCGACGTCCTTCTTCTACGCGCAGACCGACCAGTGGCGCTACGAGACCCTGACGGCCGCGGAAATATTGTCGCCGACCGCGCCCGAGGGGGACTGGAACAAGAGTTTCATCGACTACAATGTTCGCGCCGAGCGTATGGGCTGGCTGCCGTCGGCGCCCCAGCTGAAGCAGAATCCACTTTCAATCGCCGCGAAGGCCAAAGCCGCCGGCCTTGAGCCGAAAGACTATGTCGTCAAGGCGCTGAAATCCGGTGAACTCGAACTCTCCTGCCATGATCCCGACGATCCCGACAACTGGCCGCGCAACATGTTCGTCTGGCGCTCGAATCTTCTCGGTTCATCTGGGAAGGGACATGAATATTTCCTCAAGCATCTGCTCGGCACCACCCACGGTGTGATGGGTAAGGACCTCGGGCCGGAAGGGGCAGTCCGCAACACCGAAGTCGTCTGGCACGAGACGGCGCCGCAGGGAAAGCTCGACCTCCTGATCACGCTCGACTTCCGCATGTCGACCACCTGTGTCTACTCCGACATCGTCTTGCCGACTGCCACCTGGTACGAGAAGAACGACCTCAACACCTCGGACATGCACCCCTTCATCCATCCGCTGTCGGCGGCGGTGGATCCGGCCTGGGAGTCACGCTCCGATTGGGAGATTTACAAAAGCCTCGCCAAGGCCTTCTCGGAAGTGTCCCCGGAAGTGCTGGGCGTCGAGCAGGACGTGGTTCTCACCCCGATCCAGCATGACAGCCCGGCCGAGATGGCCCAGGCCCTCGACGTGAAGGACTGGAAGCTTGGCGAAGTCGAACCGATCCCGGGCCTGACAATGCCGTCAGTGGCAGTTGTTACCCGCGACTACCCCAACCTGTACGCCCAGTTCACAGCGCTGGGGCCGCTCATGACCAAGGTGGGCAATGGGGGCAAAGGCATCGCCTGGAACACCACCCACGAAGTCGAGGCGCTCGGAGCGCTGAATGGGGTGCATATCAAAGGTGCGGGCAAAGGCTTGCCGAAGATCGAGACCGACATCGATGCAGCGGAGGTCATTCTCATGCTTGCACCGGAGACTAACGGTGAAGTGGCGATCAAGGCTTGGGAAGCCTTGTCAGGAATCACCGGCCGGGAGCACGCCCACCTTGCCTTGCCGAAGGAAGACGAGAAGATCCGCTTTCGCGATATCCAGGCGCAGCCGCGCAAGATCATTTCTTCGCCGACATGGTCCGGTATCGAAAGCGAGAAGGTCTGCTACAATGCCGGCTATACCAACGTCCATGAACTGATCCCGTGGCGGACGTTGACCGGTCGCCAGCAACTCTACCAGGATCACCTCTGGATGCGGGCCTTCGGCGAAGGGCTCGTCACCTGGAAGCCGCCAGTCGATCTTAAGACGATCCCAGGCATCAAGGACGTCCGCCCCAACGGGCACAAGGAGATCGTCCTCAACTTCATCACGCCGCACCAGAAGTGGGGCATCCACTCCACCTACTCAGACAATCTCTTGATGCTGACGCTCAACCGTGGCGGCCCGGTGGTGTGGATCTCCGAGACTGATGCCAAGACGGCGGGCCTGGCCGACAATGACTGGGTCGAAGTCTTCAATGTCAATGGCGCGCTCACCGCGCGTGCCGTCGTTTCACAGCGGATCAAGCCGGGCATGATGATGATGTATCACGCCCAGGAAAAGATCGTGAATACGCCCGGGTCGGAGATGACCGGCCATCGCGGCGGCATCCACAACTCGGTCACCAGAACGGTGCTGAAACCTACCCACATGATCGGGGGCTACGCGCAGCAGTCCTACGGCTTCAACTATTACGGCACCGTGGGTTCCAACCGCGATGAATTCATCGTCGTCCGCAAGATGGCCAATGTCGATTGGCTGGAAGGGCCGCTCGAGTCCGAAGCGCCGAAGGAGGCTGCAGAATGAAAATCCGCGCTCAGATCGCCATGGTGCTGAACCTCGACAAGTGCATCGGCTGTCACACCTGCTCCGTCACCTGCAAGAACGTCTGGACCAACCGGGAAGGCGTCGAGTACGCCTGGTTCAACAATGTCGAGACCAAGCCTGGGGTGGGCTACCCTAAGGAGTGGGAAAATCAGAAGAAATGGAATGGTGGATGGCGCCGCAAGAAAAACGGCCGCATCGAGCCGAAGATGGGCGCCAAATGGCGTATCCTTGCTAACATCTTTGCAAACCCCGATCTGCCGGAGATCGACGACTACTACGAGCCGTTCACCTTTGACTACCAGCATCTGCATACGGCGAAAGAATCGAAGGCTTTCCCCACGGCCCGCCCACGGTCGGCGATCACCGGCGAGCGCATGGAAAAGATCAAATGGGGCCCGAACTGGGAAGAGATCCTCGGCGGCGAGTTCGAGAAGCGTTCGAAGGACGTGAACTTCGAGGGCGTCCAGAAGGACATCTACGGCCAGTTCGAAAACACCTTCATGATGTACCTGCCGCGGTTGTGCGAGCACTGCCTCAATCCGACCTGCGCGGCGGTATGCCCCTCGGGCGCCATCTACAAACGCGAGGAGGATGGCATCGTCCTGATCGACCAGGACAAATGCCGGGGATGGCGCATGTGCGTCTCCGGCTGCCCCTACAAGAAGATCTACTACAACTGGTCGTCGGGCAAATCGGAAAAGTGCATCTTCTGCTACCCCCGCATCGAGGCGGGGCAGCCGACGGTTTGTTCTGAAACCTGCGTCGGGCGCATTCGTTATCTCGGCGTGATCCTCTACGACGCCGACCGTATCGAGGCGGCTGCCAGCACTCCCGATGAGAAGGACCTCTATCAGGCGCAACTGGACGTTTTCCTCAATCCGAACGACCCGGCCGTCATCGCTCAGGCCCGCGCTGATGGGATACCCGACAACTGGCTGGAGGCGGCCAGATTGTCGCCAGTGTGGAAAATGGCGATGGAGTGGAAGATCGCCTTCCCCCTCCACCCCGAATACCGCACCCTGCCGATGGTGTGGTACGTACCACCGCTTTCGCCCATCCAATCAGCGGCGGCCGCAGGTAAGATGGGCGTCGACGGCGACATGCCCGACGTGCGCAGCCTGCGCATCCCGCTCCAATACCTCGCCAATTTGCTGACCGCGGGCAAGGAAGAGCCTGTGGCTCTCGCGCTTGAACGCATGCTCGCGATGCGCAGCTACATGCGGGCAAAGACGATCGATGGTCGCCTTGACGAGTCGATTGCGGCGCGTGTCGGCCTGACGGGAACGGCCATCGATGAAATGTACAAGGTGATGGCGATCGCGAATTACGAGGATCGTTTCGTCATCCCGACGGCACACCGGGAATGGAGCGAGGACGCTCAGGACATGCGCGGCTCTTGTGGCTTCTCCTTTGGAAACGGCTGCTCGGGAGGTTCCACGGAGACCAACCTGTTTGGCACCAAGCAGACCAAGCGGCCAACAAACCCGATGGAGATCGTGTGATGACGGTGATGCTGTCGCACAAAACGTTCAAGGCGCTCTCGGCGCTCCTTGCCTATCCGACTGAGGAGCTTTCAGAAGCGATCCCGGAAATCACCGCCGCCCTCGCGGCTGAGAGGTTGGTATCGAACAACGCAATCGAGCAGCTTCATCCCTTACTTGGCGATCTGTGCATTCTGAATCTATACGACCTCCAGGAGCGGTACGTCGAGCTGTTCGACAAGACGCGCCGTCACTCATTGCACCTTTTCGAGCACATCCATGGTGAGAGTCGGGATCGTGGTCAGGCGATGGTCGATCTGGTCGAACATTATCAGCGTGCAGGGCTACTCGTCACGGCGAACGAACTGCCCGACTTCATACCTCTTTTCCTGGAGTTTCTTTCGGATCGTCCGCTCGACGAGGCGCGGGGCCTCCTCAAAGAGACCGCCCACATTTTCGCGCTGCTGGAAGAGCGGCTCGCCAAGCGAAACGGGGGGTATGCCGCCGTATTCGCGGCCCTACGCTCTATCCTCAGCGAGCCCGCCGTGGCCGCGACTGCGCTCGACGACGACGAGCCGGAGGACTTGGCGGCCATTGATGCGGCTTGGGAAGAAACCGCCGTCACGTTCGGCCCAGGAAATGCGACCGACGGCTGTTCCGTTGATCGCTTGCGAATTCAGATGCGTGCCGCGCGCCGCGACGCACGGCACAATTTCGGGCCTGAAATAGGGGGAAGCGATGTCTAACATAATCAACGACGCGCTTTTTGGCTGGTATCCCTATTTCTGCCTGACAGTCTTCCTGCTCGGCAGCCTGACACGGTTCGACCGCGAGCAGTACACGTGGAAGACGGGTTCCTCCCAACTGCTGCGGCGGCGCCAGCTTCGCTGGGGCTCCAATCTTTTCCATGTTGGCATCCTGGCAATTTTTGGCGGGCATTTCGTCGGCCTGCTGACGCCTATTTGGGTATTTGACGCTCTTGGCGTCTCGCACAGCTTCAAGCAGGGACTCGCTATCACCGTTGGAGGTATCGCAGGTATAGCCTGCTTCATCGGTGTAGCGCTTCTTGCTCACCGTAGGCTGTTTGATGCGCGCATCCGCAATACGTCTGCTCCCGGCGACATCGCAATTCTGTTGCTGCTCTGGCTGCAACTGACGCTTGGCCTTTCAACCATCTTCGTCTCGCTCGGTCACATGGACGGCCACGAGATGGTGAAATTCATGAACTGGGCCCAGGGAATTCTAACCCTGCAGCCAGCCGCCGCAGCCTATGTCGCAGACGTCAATCCGATCTTTAAGGCGCATCTGCTGCTCGGCATGACGATCTTCCTGCTGTTCCCGTTCACTCGGCTGGTCCATGTGTGGAGTGCGCCGATCTGGTATCTCGGCCGTCCTGGGTATCAGGTCGTGCGGACGCGTTTCGCGGAACGCCGATCACCTGCGCCGGTGCCAACAGTCCGATCGTCCGAACCGGTGCGGCCTATTACCGTACCCGCGCACCAACCTGCGGAGTAGATCATGGCAGCGCTCGTCATCAATCACGCGACCGGCCGCGTTCCATCGTCCGAACACCCGCACGAACACCGACCTGCAGCCCCCGACACGGCGCCGTCCCGCGAGCGCGTCGCGATGCCCCCGGTCACTGTCAACGGCGTGGCGATATCGCGGAAGGCGATCGCCGCCGAGGTCCAGAACTTTCCTGCCCGCAATCCCGGTGAGGGCTGGCGTGCCGCAACCGGTGCGCTCGTCATTCGTGAGTTGCTCCTGCAACAGGCGAGGCGACTCGATATCGTTTCGGAGCAGAGGGTCGACCAGGATGGGCGCAGGGAGACCGTCGAGGATGCGCTGGTACGCGGGTTGATCGAGCGCGAGGTCCGGGTTCCGGAGGCGGATGAGAAGATGCTGCGCCGTTTCTATCAGAACAATCTCCGCCGCTTCATGACGCCATCGCTTTGTGAGGTCGACCACATTCTCATCGGCGCGCGCCGCGATGAAGTCGAAGCCTTCGCCGCGGCGCGAGAAAAGGCGCTGTCGCTGAGATTGGCGCTGGAAACCGCGCCGGAGCGTTTTGCAGCTGTGGCGCGGGACTGCTCGGATTGCCCGTCTGGGACCATCGGCGGTAGTCTTGGCCAGATCGGGCCGGGCGACACCACGCCGGAGTTTGAAGCCGCTCTCGTCAATCTCGTCCCCGGGGACATTTCACCTCCGGTAGAGACTCCCTATGGCGTCCATCTCATCCGTCTGACGCGGCGGATCGAGGGCCGCCAGCTCCCATACGAGGTCGTGCGGGAGCGCATCGCCTCGTACCTGGCCGAGCATGTCAGTCGGCAGGCGAGCGCGCAATACGTGTCTCTTCTTGTCGGGCAGGCGAATATCAGCGGTATCGAGATCGACGGCTCATCAACGCCATTGGTACAGTGAGGATAATGCGATGCTCGGAAACCTCATCGCCTCGCTCGACGATCCAAAAGTCGCAATGGCTCTCTTCGCAGCGTTCGATGAGCCCGTCTTGCTGGCCCGCCTGGCTGCGGCGGCTGACGCGTCCGGTCGCTTGCCGTCCGAGATCGTCGGCGCGGCCGTTCGCAATTTCGTGGATACGGCATCTGAGGATCATTGGACCCAATTGATAGGGCTCATGAATCGAGCGAAGGATCCTGGCCTCGCGGCGATGCGTGCAATTCTCGAAAAGTCCCTGCCGGGGACCAAGGGGATCTGACGATGGGTGCGCTAGGCAAGAGCTGCTTCCACCCAAGCGTGCAGACAATGTCGTTTGAAACCGCACGAAATGTTGCCGTCGCGCTTACCCAACCGCTTACCAGGCAGGAGGACGTGCCGTTGGCGCGTGCCTTGGGACGCATCTCGGCCGCGAAGGTTCGCGCTCGGAGTGCACTTCCCTCATTCGATCAGGCGGCGATGGACGGATATGCCTTCCGCTCAGGCGAGAAGGGCCTCTCTATGGTCCTGCCCATTGCCGGGCGCACGTGCGCTGGTGACAAGCCGGGTGTACTGGCGCGCGGGACAGCCCATCGCATTATGACCGGCGCCGCATTGCCGGCCGGCGCGGATACCGTCGTTATGCAGGAGCATGCAACCCGGAGAGGCGATTGCGTGCAGTTTGGCCTCGACATAGAAACCGGCACGCACATTCGACGGTCTGGCGAGGACGTAAAACGGGGAACAACTGTCCTCCAGCCTGGCTGTTTGATCGGCTGGCCCGAGGTTGCGCTTCTAAGCGCGCTTGGCATTGCGACCGTTTCGGTTGCCCGTCCCTTGCGGATCGTGGTGCTTGCGACCGGATCAGAGCTCCGGGACGTAGGCGAGGCGCTTCCGCCTGGCGCAATCTACAATAGCAATGGCCCCATGCTCAGCGCGCTGCTGACGGGGCCGAACGCACATGTTACCTCCCTGACCGTCCGTGACGATCTCGATGCCACTACGCACGCGCTCGAAAGCATAGCGGGATCGGCCGACCTCATCGTCGCGACTGCGGGGATGTCAGTGGGGGAAGAAGACCATGTGCGAGATGCCGTCATACTTGCCGGAGGCGGCCTCGACATCGTCAGGGTGGCGATGAAGCCCGGCAAGCCGCTGGCGATCGGCACGCTTGCAGGCGCCTATTTCATAGGGCTCCCAGGCAACCCGCAAGCCGCAGCATTTGGCGCGCTCGCTTTCGTGCGCCCGATGATGGATGCACTTCTCGGTCGGTCTCCGGCGAACCGCACTACGGCCGAGATGGCGTTCACATATCCCCGCAAGCTGGATCGAACTGAACTGCTGCCGGTCCGCTTGAATATTGAGCAGGGCAGGTTGATCGCACACCGTAGTGGGCCGGCAGGCTCGCACAGAATGATGCCACTTCTGGCCGCCGACGCAGTGGCCGTTGTTCCAGGCGCTGCGACGCCCATGCAGGCCGGCAATTGTCTGGAAGTATTGCCCTTCAGCCGAACTTGCCCGAGCGGATGAGCGATGCGGTCAACGCGAAATGCTCCAGCTTCTCTCGGGGGCCAGCCCAAGACGAGGCCGACAATCGAAACCCCCGCCTAAGGAATTCCGATATGCAGAGCAATACAAGCCATCCCATGACTGCCATCGTCTATTCTGATGGTCCGCGATTCGAGACGGTCCTGCGCGAAGTCACAGCTGCTATGGCCGACCAGGGAATGAGACTGGCCGGTTTGGTTCAACACAGCCGCTCAAATCCCGATCGCCGGAAATGCGACATGCTCTTGCAGGATCTCGCGATGGGAGAACTTCATTTGATATCGGATGATCGCGGCGCCCACGCCAGCGGCTGCGTCTTAAACACGGATCGGTTGCTGCGCGCGTGTGAGACGGCGCAGGCCGGACTATCGGATCGAACCGACCTTCTCGTACTCTGCAAATTCGGAAAAGCCGAGGCTGAAGGCGGTGGTTTCAGAACTTTGATTGCAAAAGCGCTTGAGCTTTCTGTTCCTGTTTTGATTGGCGTGCCCCTCATCAATCTGTCGCCGTTCAGGGAATTTTCGGCAGGGTTCGCACGGGAAATCGATGTGACCGAGTTCGGCACCGATTGGCGCCCCGTTGCGGCTGACCTTGCGCCTCAAATCTAGTCCGGTTTGAATTTCGTTCTGGCCCATCGAGAGGACCAGGACATGAAGTGCAGCCATTCTCTGAAGAGCAGATCAATTGAATTTTGAACAAGCATGAGGGGGGCGGTCGCCGATCTGGTGCGGAAGCACGGCGTCAGCGATGCTTCGATCCATAACTTGAAGGCCGCTTCAGCGGGATGAATGTCTCCGAGGCTGGGCGACAGGGAGCTGAGGGCGAGAACACGCGGCTGAAGCAGGTTCTGGCCGACGCCATGCTCGACAATTCCGCGTTGGAGGATCTCGTGGGAAAGAAATGGTGATGCCCGTCCAGGTGCGACCAAGCACGCAGATCAGGTGATCGAACGAGAGGCGGCCCGGGCCAATGGCAATGGGCGATTGCGGCTCGTGGGCGTCGGTTTCGCGGCACGAACAGGCTGTGGCGCCGGATGTGGCAGATCTCGCGCACGAGTCTGTGCGGTCGGGACGATCCGCCACCTCGATGTCGATGGCCGACAGGATCCGGAAAGACAATTGGCTAAAGGCCTGCGCGATCGGCGTGGAGCAGATCGCGCCGGTTGGATCGCCGCTGTCGAGGGCCGACATGCGCCGCCGCCATAACATCGGCACGGGTGGCGCCGGCACCAGGTACCGCACTAGACCAATGCCACTTCGCATTTATGCGAGTTGGTGTTGACGACAACAGTGTGGCAGCACAGCGATTACCTCGCCCAGTGCTAAGCCCATTAGTCGACGATTCGCCAAGCGATCTACTTAGCTGAATTCGTCATTAACGTTGGGCGGCTAGGCGCGGCTTTCCGTTGCCGCGAACCGCGGAAACAGGATGTTGTTCTCTAGGTGGATATGCTCCATCAGGTCCTCGGCAAGTTGGGCCGTTCCGACGTATAGCGCCTGCCAGGAGCGGCAGGCTCCGTCGGGCGTGGCGAAGTCGTAGGTGAGGCTTTCGATGAGCCGAAGCAAGGTGCCCTGGTCGTCGTGCTCGTGCCGCAGTTCCGAAATCGGGATATCGAACTTGCCATTGGCCCACTGCCGCATTGCCGGAAACAGAATGGCCTCTTCCTTGGCCATGTGCTGCTCCAGTTCGCTCTGCATCTGCCGTAACGCATCTGAAAGGCCGGCCGGCACCTTCGGATGCTCGCGATGCACCGCCTCAACCTTACGCGACAGCGCGATGAGCTCGGGCAGAATGCGGCGGTGCGCCTCGTGGTAGCAGGCTTCGATGTGGTCGATCAGTTCGTTGCTATCCATCGAAGCCGGTGCGGCTGTTTCCCCGGCGCCAGTACAAAGCGCCTCCAACGCGCGTTCAAGCTCGTCGGGATCGACTCCGCGCCGGTGCGCGGCGGCGTCGAGGGTGAGATCGCCGTTGCAGCAGAAGTCGATCTTGAACTTGCGCAATACGGCAGTGGCGCCAGGCAGGGTAGCGGCTATGTCGCCGACGGTGCGCTCCCATAGTTCTGGGCTTGGGATTTGGGTGGTCATGACGAATCTCCATGCATGTTCAACACAACGGCCTTGAAACTCAGAGCGGACTCATTCGGCGCAACCCACCGTTGAGGCCGAAATACTGCAAACCGTTGAGCCATGAATTGCCCAGATAAAGGTTCGGGTCTTTGCGCTGGAACAAAGAGGGTCAAACTGTAGCCCGACTCGAGGGAGTATCCGCAGACATTCGACGAAGCGAAGACCATTATCGATTTGTCTGCGATCGAGCCGCGACCTGGCTGTTCCGGTTCTTGGGTACGCCTCAGCCCGCCGCAGGTGTCTTGCGCAATGGTCGTGTTCCTTTGCGTGTCGTCGATGACAATGGATACGACTTGGCTCGCGCGAGATCTGGGTCGGGCTGAATGCTGTTGCCTTTTTCTCGAAGTCTATCCGCAACAATTCAGTTCTTGTGAACTGATGTCATTGCGCCGAAGACTGGTCGCAAATATGCTTCATAAACTGCTGCTCAGGGAGGGGATGACGGTGGGGTCAGATGAATTGAAGTACGGCAGATCTGCGCTTGGGCGAATCCACGCGAAGAGCAACCGTCGAAAGGCCGAGACATACTGGCTCGGTTTTCTTGAAGGTGTTCTGGCCAGCGAATCCATTGAGAGCCTGGAGGTCGCGTCGATCCGGGCCGAGGCCGAGCAGTTCCTCCAGCTTTTGGCGACGCCGACGCCGCCGACCTTATCCAGGACCTGGACACCGCGTATGGTGATTACCTTGGGGAGATTTTCGACATCATCTCCGGAATCGTCGACTATCGCTTGAGACCGTTCTCTGAGAGCAGCCCAAATGACTGCTGCAACAGGTTCTTTGGCTTCTGTGCCGGGATCGCCTGCGACAATCGCCTGAAGATCAAAGAGGTCGAAAAGCTGATCGACCGCATCGACAGGGACGCTCAGCTCCTCGATGATGCCAGGATTGCGGCTTTGAAGCGTGTGGCGTCCAGGGCGATATCGGACGGGCACCTATCGATAGAGGAACAAGAAGACATCGGCGAATGGATAGTTCGTTTGGTCGGCGATAGCTGCGCAGACACCGGCTTACCAACGTACGGGAACACGCCATCCATAGACGGCGTCTTGAGAGATTCGAGCATGCTGGTGTTCGAGAACTCGGGATTCGTAGTGACTGGCGCCTTCAGTCTGGGTCCTAGAAAGGTTATCGAGGGGTGGATTGTGGAGCGGGGTGGGCTGGTCTCCAGAAGCGTCTCCCGCAGCACCGACTATCTGGTCATAGCCGCGATCGCTTCGCGCGATTGGCTCCGTAGCCATCAAGGAACCAAGATCATCGAAGCCCTGAAGCTTCGCGAGAAGGGCGGAAGCATACATTTCGTGGAAGAGCTTACTTTCCGGAAGGCGCTGGGCTTCTGACGTAGTCTGCCGGACGGCGAGGTGGCGACTGCAGTCCGGATGGCTCTAGCCGCCTTCGCGCTCCTCCTGGACAACGACCAGATCGTCGGCGTCCTCGTCGTACTCGTAGGCAACGCCGTCCTGCCTGATGCCACCCTCATCTGGCGGCAGGGCGGCCGCTCCGTCAGCATGGTCTTCACATCCGACGTAAAGCCATTGCTTATCGCGAAGACTTCCCGGCTTGCCGCACGCCTCGCAAAATCGATAGGACCGCGAATTCGCGAGAATCTCCGCCCTGTCCAACGCGAGGCGGATCTCGGGAGTAACGGTGCCTGCTGCCGTTGCGTCAATCCTCAAGCTTCCGTATTTTTGGTAAACCCGCAGTCGAGTGTCCGCAGGCAAGGCCCGGACTACCTCGCTGAAATATTGATCCAGAACCAGTTCCCAGCCGGCACCGCACTGGAATGTCATCGTCGTCAGAATGAGGTCCGGATATTTCGCCTTCAGCCGGATAAAATCGGTCATTCGTCTGCGTCTCTCGTGTAACCTCGATGCTTCCGCCCGAAGTCGTAGCAATCAGGAAGTGAAAGGTTGCGTTCATCGGCGGATATCGCCAGACAGGTCAGCCTGCCAGAGGCATAGGCACCCGTGTCTATGGCGATCCGACAGGGCCTCGAGTCTGGCATGCTGTCCGACGTCGGAGTGTGCCCGTGCGCGATGATGTGCGACAGCTGCCCCTCATGATCGAGGAATCTGTCCCGGATCATCATCAAGTCCTTCGGGGCCTGGTCCCCGATGGAACGCGTAGGATCGATTCCTGCATGAACATAAGCGAAGCGATCGTCGACGACGATCGGTGAGGCATCCTTCAGCGCCTGCAGGGGATGCGGATGGTTGGCGCGAAAGATCGTCGCGGCATCCCGGATGTTACCGACGGACAGGAGGCCGTAGGATTCCATCGTCTGATAGCCGCCGATCCGCATCAGCCATCTGCCGAACCTCTTCTCGTCAACCTGGTCGGCGGTCATGATGTCCAGGAAATAGGCGTCGTGGTTGCCCTGGATCAGCCGTGACAGCGGCCACCGGGCGGGGGTGTCGCAGACGAGATCCATCGCTTCCCGGCTGCAAGGGCCACGGTCGACGATATCGCCGAGGAACAGCACCCGAGGTTCGGGACCGGATGCATGTGCGTCCGCGGCGATGGCGGCAAGAAGTGGCTCGAGGAGGTCAGCACGCCCGTGAACGTCGCCGATGGCCTAGGTGGTCTTGGGCGCGCATCATTCCTCCATAGCTGTCAGGGTGACTCGTATAAGGGGGTCTTGCTCCGGCGTGTCGCTGAACATGAGCGGCGATCACCAAAGATGCGAAGAATCCAGCACCTGTCCGGGCGCGTTCTACATCGTTGACACGGTAAACTGAGAGGCCGTGAGAATGCGCGAGCTATGCGGCGAATTTGGTATTCGCGCGCCAGACGCGCCACGTCTTAGCAAGGAAGAAGGCGGTGATGAGCGGCCATGCGACATGTCCCCATGACTGAATGATCGAGGGACAAAAATAATACAGGCCGTGAGCGTTGATCTCGTCAGTTCCGCTCATGCAATGGGTAATGGCAAAGCCATCCACTGACTTCCAAAGGAAGTCGAAGTGAGGACGGGATGCGCATAGGTCGCGCGGAGCCAAGATCGTAAAATACTGGATCGAGAAGATTGCCGCCAAGAGTGCGAGGAAAACAAACAAGACTGCAACTATTGGCCTTTGACCGTTGGTCCATCCAAGCGTTTGCGACGCGAGCGGCAGACGGGTTAGCCACGATGCCTGCATGAACAGATAAATGCTTACGAAGACCATGGCGATTGGACCCAACACAATGAGGTAAATCGCCGTCAGCTTCTGAGGTATGTGAGAACCCACCTCACGACCGGGTCTTTCCAATACGGCATTTTGAAACCAGAGGGGGCTTGTTGGTCGTCCATCCTGCATCTCTAAAGCCGAACTCTATTCGCACAACTTCCTGATCTCTTTCGAGATCGCCGCCTTGAGCGCGGTGACGATCCCGTCCTTGAAGGGGTCCAACAGATCTTTGAATTTTCCGCCTGTCTCGATGATCTTTGCGTCCAAAGAAATAATCTTGCAGCCCCGCAAATCCAACGTCGCATCCAGGTGTACGGTCGCGGAGACATCCCCTCTTAGAAGCGCGTTGTCAGAAGTTTGGCAAGCCAAACTGGCAGTGGTCGATAAATTGGCGGTGTCCTTGGCAATGCTAAGTTGAAGCGTTTCTATGTGGGCTTCCTTGAATCGGTCTATCCCTACAGATACGCCAAATTGCTTTACATGAAGAGATTTGCACGGCTGGACGGCCTCTATGGCCTTGGCGAGGATGTCGGCTGAGTAGGCTGCCTGAGGCATTAGGACACAGGCCGCTGCTGTGGCCATTTGAGCACCCAGTTTGAAGCGTCGTTCCATCTTGAGTGCTGAAGCCCGCAATTGGTGGGCGATCATCGTCGGTTCGACATGCCGCCCATGCTTGTCGCTGATTTTCTACCCTGCCGCTCTTTCGTATCCCCGCGAGCCGCAATGATGAAGTGAAGCCATCCATCCATCCGTACACTACTTTGATGCATCGGAATTACAATGTTTGGGCTGGAATTTCGCAAGGCTTGGCTCCATGAGCAGCGAAAGCTTGGCCTCGCTGAATTCGCCGGCGTCGATACGCTCCCTGTTGCAAATTTGATCCTCCGTTCGATGCCGCAATGGTCAACCTTTCATAAACCTGTTCTGCTACTCCCGTTGTTTTGGGGACTGGGACACGAGCAGAAATGGATCAACCTATTGCCGCTGGTTCGTGGCACGAAATACGCCTTCTTGTTCTTGAGCGTGACAACTACCGTTGCGTCGCGTGCTCGACCCCGGTGAAATCGGCCGAAGCGGATGTCCATCACCTGTTGCCCAGATCGATGGGTGGAACGGACGAGCTCTCGAACCTGGTCACTCTTTGCGATGGCTGCCACGCAGTCCATCACCCAAACTTGGCTGGCGGCCTTGCGAGACGGGTTATTGAGCGATGGGCGGTCAGGCTTGCCCGTTGGTTGGACACTGAGGGCAAGATTTCTGAGGGCGTTGGCAATTTCGGCCCGGTCCTCCGCCTGTTCGGGAAGGATCGCTTCCGCGAAGGCCAATTGCTGTCAATGCCGCTCGAATTTTCCCCAAAAGTGCCGAAGTAAAATTCCCCAGTTTCGCCGCTCAGGCTGTCGCGGCGG
>NZ_VFUV01000026.1:0-65641 GCF_006441315.1 Mesorhizobium sp. B2-4-19
TCAGGGGCGGGTCGCTTCAACATGACCCAGTGAATCAAAAACCCCCAGCAAAAGCCAGGGGTTTGTCAGCAGTCTGAACCCGCCACAAGGGCGGGTTTTTGATCTGCGACAATGCCGAAGTGGGCTTAAAGGCCGAAACCTTCGAAACGCTTCTTGAATTTGGAGAGGCGGCCGCCGCGGTCGAGCAGGGTCTGCTGGCCGCCGGTCCAGGCCGGGTGGGTGGTCGGGTCGATATCGAGGTTCATCGTATCGCCTTCCTTGCCCCAGGTCGAACGGGTCGTGTATTCGGTGCCGTCGGTCATGACGACCTTGATGGTGTGGTAGTCGGGATGAATAGCGCTCTTCATGGCTCGGTTCCTGGCTTGTCGGCGCGGCTGACGGGCATGAGCCTGCGTCGATGCGCCTCTTTTTAAAACTCGAAGCCGTAGCTATTGAGGAGCCACGGCTTCTAAAACGGTCGGCGAGCCT
The DNA here is from genome assembly GCF_006441315.1 of Mesorhizobium sp. B2-4-19. Classification (NCBI taxonomy): domain Bacteria; kingdom Pseudomonadati; phylum Pseudomonadota; class Alphaproteobacteria; order Hyphomicrobiales; family Phyllobacteriaceae; genus Mesorhizobium; species Mesorhizobium sp. B2-4-19. Next base: position 469 of record NZ_VFUV01000026.1, read on the forward strand.
ATACATCAGCCGAAATTGAATCACAAGGCCGCGTCAAACGCATATTGATGGCGCGCACGAAAAGGGCCAGAGGAAAACGGTCATGGCGGACATCAGTGGCGATGCGGACGAGCGTCGGCGTTCGCTCAAGCCGCTCCGGCGCCTGTTCCCCTATCTTGGCCGCTACCGGAAACTGGTCATCGGCGCCGTGATCTCGCTGACGGTCGCGGCGGCGACGACACTGGCCTTGCCGCTGGCGGTGCGGCGCATGATCGACCACGGCTTTTCGGCATCGGATTCCAGCTTCATCGCCGAGTATTTCGGCATGCTGGTGGTGATGGCCGCCGTGCTGGCGGCGGCGTCGGCCTGCCGCTACTATTTCGTCATCACGCTCGGCGAACGTGTTGTCGCCGACATCCGTAACGACGTGTTCAGCCATGTGACGACCCTCTCGCCATCCTTCTTCGATACGTCGCAGTCGGGAGAGATCGTATCGCGGCTCGCGGCCGATACGACGCAGGTCAAGTCGGCCGTGGGGGCGACCGCCTCGGTCGCGCTGCGCAACGTCATCCTCGGCCTCGGCGCCGTGGCAATGATGGTCTTCACCAGCCCGAAACTGTCCGGCCTTGTCATCGCGGCCATCCCCGTCATCGTCTTGCCGCTGGTCGCCTTTGGCCGCTCGGTGCGTCGCAAATCGCGGCTGGCGCAAGACACGCTGGCCAATGCGACGGCCTATGCCAGCGAGCAGATCGGCGCGGTGCGGACGCTGCAGGCTTTCACCAATGAAAGACTGGTCACCGGTCGCTTTTCGTCCGCCGTGGAGGCCGCCTTCGAGGCGGCGCGCGCCTCGATCTTCGCTCGCTCCTTCCTCACCTTCTTCGCCATCTTCATGATCTTTTCCTCCGTCGTGGCGGTACTGTGGTTCGGATCGCGCGACGTGCTCGAAGGCACGCTGTCGCCGGGCACGCTTGGCCAGTTCCTGCTCTATTCGGTGTTTGCCGCCGGCGCGCTCGGCGCATTGTCGGAGGTCTGGGGCGAACTTGCCCAGGCAGCGGGCGCGGCCGAGCGGCTGACCGAGATCCTGGCCGAAAAGCCGGCGATCCACGCGCCGGCCGAGCCGAAGCCGCTGCCGGCGGTCGCCAAGGGCGCGATCGTCTTCGACGACGTCTCCTTCTCCTATCCGGCGCGGCCCGACCGGGCCGCCGTCCACGGCCTGAGTTTCCAGGTCATGCCCGGCGAGACAGTGGCCATCGTCGGCCCCTCGGGGGCCGGCAAGAGCACGGTGTTTTCGCTGATCCTGCGCTTCTACGATCCCGAAACCGGCAAGATCCTGATCGATGGCGTCAACGTGCGCGAAGCCGACCCGGTTTCGGTGCGCGAGCGCATCGCCATCGTGCCGCAGGACGTCACCATCTTCGCGGCGAGCGCGCGCGACAATATCGGCTTCGGCCGGCCGGGCGCAGGCAATGCCGAAATCGAGGCGGCGGCGAAGGACGCGCTGGCCGACGAATTCATCCTCAAGCTCGAGAACGGCTATGACAGCCAGGTCGGCGAACGCGGCGTGACACTGTCCGGCGGCCAGCGCCAGCGCGTGGCGATCGCCCGCGCCATCCTGCGCGACGCGCCGATCCTGCTGCTCGACGAAGCCACCTCGGCGCTGGACGCCGAAAGCGAGACGCTGGTGCAGACGGCGCTGGAGCGGCTGATGCAAGGCCGTACCACCATCGTCATCGCCCACCGGCTGGCAACGGTGCTGAAGGCCGACAGGATCCTGGTGATGGATGGCGGCCGCATCGTCGAGGAAGGCACGCATCAGAGCCTGGTGGCCAAGGGCGGCATCTATGCCAGGCTGGCCAAGCTGCAGTTCGAGACCGGCGCCAGCGCCTTCAGGGGCGCGGCGGAGTAAACAGGCGCTTTGGCCCTGTCGGTTCCTTCGATGGCTTCACGCGGTTCCATACCGTTTGCGCAGATGATCGACGAAATACACGGCGTTTAGCTTTTCGCCGGTGGCGCGTTCGAGCAGGTCCGGCGTCGACCAGCGCGAGCCCTGCGACCATATCTTCTTGCGGCGCCAGTCATTGATATCCGTGAAATTCCCTTTCGCCAGGTCGTCATCTGCCGAAGGATGTTCGCGCGTCAGCGCGGCCCATTGCTGCGCCGCCATCATCGCGCCCAGCGTGTAGGACGGGAAGTAGCCGAAGGCGGCACCCGGCCAGTGCACGTCCTGCATCGGCCCGTCGGCCGGGTTGTCCAATGTGGAGAGGCCGAGATAGTCGCGCATCTTGGCGTCCCAGGCTTCGGGCAAATCGGCAACCTCCAGCCTGCCCGAGACCAGCTCCTGCTCCAGTTCGTAGCGCAGGATGACGTGCAGGGGATAGGTCACCTCGTCGGCATCGACGCGGATCAGGCCGCGCTCGACGCGATGCACATGCGGCAGGAGATCGTCGAGCGACCAGGCCTCGCCGAGATGTCTTTCCACCACCGGCAGCGCCCAGCGCCAGAAGGCGGGGTTGCGGCCGATCTGCTTTTCGACGAACAGGCTCTGGCTCTCATGCACGGCCATGCCGCGCGCCTTGCCGAGCGGCCAGTGCGACCATGCCTTCGGCAGGTTCTGTTCATAGAGCGCATGGCCGGTCTCGTGCAGCACGCCCATCAGCGCCGACAGGAAATCCGATGTCTTGTAACGGGTGGTGATGCGCACGTCGCTGGGCACGCCGCCGCAGAAGGGATGGTGCGACACCGACAGCGAGCCGTGCGTCAGGTCGAAACCGACGGCCGCCATCATGGCAAGGCCAAGCTCGCGCTGCTTGTCGATCGCGTAGGTGCCTGAGAGCGGCTTCAGCGGATGCTTGCGCAGCCGCGCTTCCTGGATCGCCAGCGCCTCCGGCACGAATCCCTTGAGGAAGGCTTTCAGGTCGGCGAAGACGGGGGTGATGTCGGCGGTACGGTTGCCGGGATCGAATTGCTCCATCAGCGCATCGTAAGGGGCGAGGCCGAGCACGTCGGAACGCAGGGCCGCCTCTTCGCGCACCAGCGCCACCACGCCCTCGAGCGCCGGCTGGAAACCCGCCCAATCGTTCTTGGCGCGCAGGTCGCGCCACAGCTGCTCGCAACGCATGCGCGCCGTCGTCTGGCGTTCGACGAATTCGACCGGCAGGCAGGTCAGGTTGGTGTATTGCCGCCGCAGTTCGCCGAGCGCCGCACGCTGCTCGCCGTCGAGCGCCTCGCCTTCGGCGGCAGCGATCCAATCGGCGATTTCCGGAGCGGTCGCCCTGGTGTGGTACATGCCGGCCAGTGCCGCCATCGCCTCGGCGCGCTTCTCGCCGCCGCCGACGGCCATGTGCGTGGCTTCGTCGGCGCCGAGGATGGCCAGCGCATGCTCAAGCGCTTCGAGCTTGTGGCCGAGGTCGTCGAGTTTCTGAAAGGACATGGCGGCTTCCGTGATTGAGGACGGCGCGAAAAGACACCAACGCAAAAGCGTTGGCAACCCTCATATACCGTCCGGCGGATGCAGCTTGCGCAGGCGATGCCACACATGAAATGCTGCCGGCAACGCATGAAGGGGGAGCAAATGATCGGCAACATCCTGGTCGGGCTGGTGGCCTTGATCCATGTCTACATCGTCTATCTTGAGATGGTGCTGTGGGACACGCCGCGCGGGCACAAGACATTCCGCCTGACGCCGGAATTCGCCAGGGCGTCGAAGGTGCTCGCCGCCAATCAGGGTCTCTACAACGGATTTCTCGCCGCAGGCCTGATCTGGGGGCTGTACCTCGGCGCCGCCGGTTTTCAGGTCAAGGTCTTCTTCCTGTTGTGCGTGGCCATTGCCGGCCTCTACGGCGCGGCAACGGTCGGCCGCAAGATCCTGTTCGTCCAGGCCGTGCCGGCGGTGGTTGCCCTGATCGCGGTCTGGCTTGGTTGGTAGGCAAGCCGGGCTGGCGAGGAAAAAGGACGCCCGCGGGATTGGGGTCCCGAAGGCGCCAGGTGGTCCCTTCCACTTGGACCTTGCCGGAGGCCTCAGCCGTTCGGATAGGTTCCGCCGTCGGCGCCGTCACCCATCAGGAAACCGCTGCCGGTATCGACCCGCAGCCGCTGGTCGACATTGTCGAGACGGCGCAGCAGGTCATGGTATTGCGCGGCCGGTATCCTGCCGTGGTCGGACGCGGCTATCTTTTCGGCCGCCTGGCTGATGCGGGCGGTGCGCATTTCCAGGCGCTCCGCCACCGCCGGGGTGATGTTGTTGGCCTGCCTGGCGTCGACTATGCCGTGGCGGATACCCTGAACCTGTTCGATGAGAGCCTCGACACGCGGGCCGGTCATGTCTGTCGGGTCCGTCGCCTCGAGAGCGCCCTTGTGATGGCCCGCGGCATAGGCGCCGGCGAGCGGAGCGACAATGAGAACCGCGGCAAGCGTTGCCGTCTTGAGAGATGCTGATGTGCGCATGGGGCGCGTCCTCCTGCTAGGAAGGGGGCGGTCGCGCCGTCTCGCCTTCCGACCGTTTGGGTCGTCCAGTTCCGTCGCGTCGCGATGAGAGGCATCGCCGGCGGTTCTCGGCCCTGAGGCGGCAAGGTAGGAGCGCTCCGGCGTGAAGTGTAATTAAAAAAAGATAATCTTTTCAGGCCTTGCCGGCTACGCTCTGCGCCCTAGGGTTGAGCCGGCGAACAAATTCGCGTGAGCTCGCGTGATGAAAAATCAACGTTCGGTGAGCTTCAGTTCAATGCGGCGGTTCTTGTTGCGCGCTTCGTCGGTGTCGGCGGGATCGAGCGGCTGGAACTCACCGAAGCCGGCGGCGACCAGACGGTTGGCCGGCACGCCGTTCTCAATCAGGAACTTGACCACCGAGGTCGAACGCGCCGTCGACAATTCCCAATTGTCGCGGTAGCGGCCGGTACCGGAGAGCGGCTTGTTGTCGGTATGGCCGTCGACGCGCAGCACCCAGTTGATCTCGGGCGGGATTTCCTTCTGTAATTCGATGATGGCGTCGGCGAGCTTCTTCATCTCGACCTTGCCGGCATCGTTGATCACCTCGGAGCCGGTCGGGAACAACACTTCCGACTGGAACACGAAGCGGTCGCCGACGATGCGGATATTCTCGCGGTCGGCGAGGATCTCGCGCAGGCGTCCGAAGAAGTCGGAGCGGTAGCGGTTCAATTCCTGCACGCGCTGCGCCAGGGCGACATTCAGTCGGCGGCCTAGATCGGCGATCTTGGTGTTGGAATCGCGGTCGCGGGCTTCGGACACGTTGAGGGCGTCTTCAAGCGCGCCGATCTGCTTACGCAGCGCGGCGATCTGCTGGTTGAGGATCTCGACCTGGCTCAGCGCCTGCTGGCTGATCTGGCGCTGGCTGTCGAGTTCGCCCGAAAGCGCCGCGGCGCGCTGGTTGGCCTGGTCGCCGGCGCCGGCGCCTTGCGCCAGCAACTGTTCGAGCCGGCTCTTCTCGGCCTCCGCCGCCGACAGCGACGCCTGCAGGTTGGCGAGCGAGTCCTCCTTGTCCTGCGCTGTCGAGCGCTCCAGCGCCAGAAGCTGCGTCAGTTCGTTGATCTGCGAGTTGAGGCGGTTGAGCACCGTATCCTTGCCGGAAATCTCGCGGCCGAGCAGGAACTGGGCCAGCACGAAAACGGTGAGCAGGAACATGATGGCGAGCAGCAGCGTCGACAGCGCGTCGACGAAGCCCGGCCAGTAGTCGATGCGGCGGTCGGCGCGCCGTCTTGCCAGCGCCACGTCAGTGGACCCCTTGCTTCTTCAGCGCGTCGGCGATCTTCTCCAGCGTGTTGCGCATCGCCTTCTGCTCGTCGGACTGGGCCTCGACCCAGTCGCGCATGATCTGTTGTTCCGAACGCATGTTCTTGACCAGTCCGGAAATGCCGTCGGCGAGATTGGCCATGGCGGTGGCGACGCGCGGATTGGAGCCGCCGCCATTCTCCTGCATGCTGCGCAGGCGCTCCGACAGCAGACGGATTTCGTCGGATGGTTCGCTCTTGGCCTGATCGGAGACGACGATGTCGGAGGAGAGATCGGTGACCGAGGACAGCCAGTTCTCAAGCTCAGTGTAGAAGCGCGTCTGGGCGCGGCCCGCCTGCAGGTCGAGGAAGCCGAGCACGAGCGAGCCCGAGAGGCCGAACAGCGAGGACGAGAAGGCCGTACCCATGCCGGCCAGAGGCGCTGCAAGCCCTTGCTTCAGCGAATCCAGCACGGCGGCGGCGTCGCCGCTGCCGGGATCGAGCGCTTCGATGGTTTCGCGAATCGAGCCTATCGTGTTCAGCAGGCCCCAGAAGGTCCCCAGCAGGCCGAGGAACACCAGGAGGCCGACCAGGTAGCGTGAGGTGTCGCGGCTTTCGTCGAGGCGCGTGGCGATGGAATCGAGCATGGTGCGCATCGAGGAGGTCGAGAATGCCATGGTCGAGGAGCGGCCGATCATGGCTTTCATCGGCGCCAGCAGCACCGGCTCGGTGGTTTCCGAGCCGGCGCGGAAGGAGTTGAGCCAGCGCACTTCGCGAAACAGCCGCCCGACCTGGGCGAAGGCAAGCAGGATGCCGACCGCGAGCACGCCGATGATCAGGCCGTTGAGCCCGGGATTGGTGACGAAAGCCGTCGAGATCTGGCGGGTCAGGATGGCGGCAATGAAGGCGACGATGGCCAGGAAGATGACCATGGTCAGCAGGAACACCTGCGGACTCGACAGTTTATGAGGATCGTAGATCAGAACGTCGGAGCGCCTGCCCATGCCGAAGGATCTGAGAAAAGCCATCCGTGCCCCGTTTCGCTGCCGCTGCCGCCGATCACCTCGTTCGCGACTCTAAACGCAATTGTGACCAAATTGAATGGCGCTTGGCAATATTGCCGCGAGCGGATCAGAAACGGTTTATCACCAGGCAGTCGACCATGGCCGCCAGATGCAGGCCCGCGCCAGTGACGACGAAGCCGTGCCACAGGGCGTTGTGAAAGCGCAGGCCCTTCCAGGCGAAGAAGATGACGCCGCAGGAATAGACGATGCCGCCGGCAACGATGAGCACGATCGACGTCGTCGGCAGCGTCTCGACAAGCGGCTTGACCAGGACGATGCCGCTCCAGCCGATGGCGAGATAGAAGACGATCGCCAGCCGGTCAAAACGGCCGGGAAAGCACACCTTGATGGCGATGCCCGTCGCCGCCGCGATCCAGACCAGCACGATCATCCAGCGGGCCAGCGGCGACGCGTCGAGCTGGGCCAGAAAAGGCGTGTAGGTGGCGGCGATGAGAAGATAGATCGCGGCGTGATCGAAGCGCCGCAGAACCCATTTGGCCGGTGACGTCACCGGCCACAGATTGTAGGCCAGCGACACCGAGAGCACGGTTAGCAGCGAAACGACATAGAAGGCGGCGGCGACGTACTCGCCAGGTCCGACGCGAAACGCCGCCAGCGCCAGCAACGCCGAGCCGGCCGCGATCGCCAGCACGATGCCGACAGCATGGACAATGCCGTCGGCGATCATCTCCGCGCGGGAGTAGTGCCAGCGCCCGACAAAGGGGATTTCGAATTGCGGCGGGATATTGGTCATCGATCGTCCTGCGTCACCCCATATCTGGGCAACCGCCGGACAGTATTTCAAGCTTAGGTGGCGGTTTTGCGACCGCGGCCGTTCAGCGCGGCGGGAGGGCTTTAGCGGGGTGCCAGGGGCTTTTTCACCGTCTTCAGCAGCGCACGCTGGATGACCTCGTTGCCGGCAACGACGGAGCCGTTGTCCAGCATGTCCTGCCCGCCATCCATGTCCGAGACGAAACCGCCGGCTTCACGGATCAGGAGCAGGCCGGCGGCGATGTCCCAGGCCGACAGGCCGGTTTCCCAGAAACCGTCCATGCGGCCGGCAGCGACATAAGCGAGATCGAGCGCGGCGGAACCGAGACGGCGCACGCCCGAGACCTCCGCCATGACGTTACGCAATTCCACGAGGAAATTGCCGTGGTGGCCGCGTCCCAGATGCGGCATGCCGCAGCCGATCACCGTGTCGACCAGCTTGGCGCGGCCGGCCACGCGCAGCCGGCGGTCGTTCATGAAAGCGCCGCCACCGCGCTCGGTCGTGTAGAGCTCGTCCATGGCCGGGTTGTAGATGACGCCGGCTACGATCTGGCCCTGGCGCTCCAGCGCGATCGAGACGGCGAAAAGCGGAATGCCGTGCAGGAAATTGGTGGTGCCGTCGAGCGGATCGACGATCCAGCGGTGCTGGCTGTCTTCGCCCTCCACCGCGCCGCGCTCTTCCATCAGGAAACCGTAACCCGGACGCGCCTTCGACAATTCGGCAAAGATGATGTCCTCGGCCTTGCGGTCGGCCTGGCTGACATAGTCGCCGGGTCCTTTCAACGAGACCTGCAGGTTCTGGACCTCGCCGAAGTCGCGCGACAGGGAGCGGCCGGCCTTCATTGCGGCCTGGACCATGACGTTGAGAAGGGCTGAGCGTGCCATCGTATGTCTTCCTGCTGCAGCGCGTCAGTCGGCGCGGCGCACGTAAGTGATTTCGTTGGTGTCGACGATGATGCGTTCGCCGGCGCCGATGAAGGGCGGCACCAGCACGCGAATGCCGTTCTCCAGCACCGCCGGCTTGTAGGAGGATGCCGCCGTCTGGCCCTTCACCACCGGGTCGGCCTCGGTGATGGTCAGGGTCACCTGATCGGGCAGCGAAATGCCGATCGGCCTCTCCTCATAGAGCTGGACCGTCACCATCATGCCGTCCTGCAGGAACGCGGCGCGGTCGCCGACGAAATCCTTGTTCAGTTCGAGCTGTTCGTAGCTTTGGGTATCCATGAACACCAACGCGTCGTCCTGCTCGTAGAGGAAGGAAAAATCCTTCAGGTCGAGGCGGATCTGTTCGACCGTCTCGGCCGAGCGGAAGCGCTCGTTGAGCTTGGTGCCATTGATGAGGTTCTTCAGTTCGACCTGGTTGTAGGCGCCGCCCTTGCCGGGCTTGACGGTGTTGGTCCTGACCGCGACCCATAGGCCGCCATCATGCTCGATGACGTAGCCGGGACGGATTTCGTTGCCATTGATCTTGGCCATGATGGGGTGATCCGGAATGAGATTTTCGCCGGGACTAGCGATTTAGGGGCTCCCAAGACCACAAATCGTCCGGAGAGGCAAGGGACGCCGGATCGGCCCCAGCCGGTCAGCCGGTATCAAGCCTCGATCTTGATGGCTTTGCCGACGGTCTCTGCAATGGCCTCAACGACCTTCGCCAGCCGGTTGAGATGTGGCGAGCGCAATGCCACGACCTGCAATGAAAGGTCGACACCTTCGAGATCGACAAGCGCGAGGCCGTCGGGAAGTCCACGCGTCGCGAGCCGCAACGGCATGAGGCCAAGGCCGTGTCCCCGACGGACCCATTCCATCTGCATCGTCGGATCCTGAATTTCCGCCGCTACAATGAGCGGATGCTGTTTGCCGCCCAAACTGGAGAGGAGCGTCTGACGCGCGTCGCAAGGCTCGGGGCTGAGAACCCAGGGCATGCTGGTCCGAGCGTTCGTGAGATGGGCGCCGGCTTGCGCTACGATGCAAAGACGTTCGGTGCCAAGCGTGTCCGGGCCTTGATGACCGGCAGGTCGCAGAACGATCGCCATATCGAGTTGACCGCGTTCAGCTCCTCGAACACGGCTCGCCCTTCGGCAAGATCGTCCTCGATCACACGCAATGATCCCACCAACCGCCGTCACGGCAGACGGTTCGCCTTCTGCAGGGCCTGTTTGGTCTGGTCGTCGCTCAGCCCTTGCAGGAAATCGTCCATATCGGGGTCGATCAGACCGGCGCGGCGGGCGACGATGTACCAGGCGCCGGCGAGCACCAGGTCCGGGTCGGTGCCGATGCCTTGCATGTAGAGTTTTGCCAGCCGGTTCTGCGCGGCGACGTTGCCGCCCTCGGCTGCCTGCTTCGTCCAGCCGAAAGCCGATTTCAGGTCACGGGCGCCGCCGCGGCCCTCGATCATCCAGGCGGCGAGATCGATCTGCGCGGTGTCGTAGTTCTGCCGCGCGGCCTGGGCGAGGAAGCGTCTTGCCTGCGCGTCGTCGCGCGGCTTGCCGCCGACGCCGTTGGCATAGATCTGGGACATGGCGTATTGCGCGTCGGCGAGGCCGGTCGCGGCGGCGCGCTCATAATAGGAAACCGCCTTGACCAGGCCCGCGTCGCCTGGATCCTGCTGGACCAGCATCTGCGCGAAATTGAACTGCGCCAGCTGGTTGCCGGCTTCGGCGGCGGCCTGCATCAGGGCGTAGGCCTCTTTCGGGTCCTTCTTGACGTAACGGCCGTCGAGCAGCATCAGCGCATACTGGAACTGCGCCTCAGGCACGCCCTGTTCGGCGGCAAGCGCGTACCATTTCGAGGCTTCCGCCGCATTCAGCGGCACGCCGAGCCCGCGCGACAGGATCTCGGCCACCAATGTCTGCGCCGCCGGGTCGCCATTCTGGGCGCGGGTCAGCGCCAGATTATAGGCCGTTTTGTAGAGCCCGCGCTGGAAGGCGCCATAGGCCGCGTCCGCCGGCTTCGCGCCGAAGCGGTCGGGATTGATGCTGTCGACCGAGGGCAGCGGTGCCGGCTCCGCCGTGGTGGCGGGCTGCGGCAGCTGCTTTTCGATCGGCTTGTCGGTATGCAGGCCGGTTTCAGGCCTGGGCTGCGGCTGGGGTATGGGTTCGGCGGCGGCGGCCTGGATCATGACCGCTGCAAGCAAGGCCTGAAGGGGAAGCCTTACCGGAGTCACATCAGTCCTCGAAGCGCGGCGCGGTTTCGTCGAGCAACGCGTTGGCACGGGCCACGGCGGTTTTCGGATCGACGCCGTCGGCGAACACCGCGCTCGACAGCGCGACGAACTCGGCCCCGGTGGCGGCCACGGCCTCGACGGAAGCCAGATCGGATCCGGCCATGACGATGCAGGGGATCTGGATCATCTGCGCCCACCATTGGCCCAGCGACAGGTTGCGCGGATGCGGCTCCGGCTTGTTGTCGTAGCCGAAGCGGCCGAAGAAAATGTAGTCGGGCCTGACCTCACCAAGCTCGAGCGCGTCGTCGCGCTTCTTGGCGCCGCCGGCGCCGACCATCATCTTCGCCTGGAAATGTTCGATCGTTTCGGCCAGTTCGGCCTTGGATGCCTCGACATGGATGCCGTCGGCCTGGACACGGCCGGCGATGCGGGTGTCGCCGGCGATGATCACGGCCACGCCCGCCGCCTGCACCGTCGGCACGATCTTTTCGGCGAAGGCCTGGAAGGAGGCCTCGTCCATGCCGTTTTCGGGCAGGATCAGCGAAGCGACGTCGCCGCCGTCGAATGCGGCGGCGATACGGGCGGCCGGCACGCCGGGCGGCGCGATCAGCACGATGCGGCAACGATTTGGGGGTGTGGCGTCGTTCATGGTTCTTCGATCCCGGGTTTCGCCTATGCCGGGCGAAGATGGTTGCATTGCGGCATAGAGCAAACTGCCCGCTTTGAACAGGCGGGCAGTCGGGATCGCGTTTCCTGGCCGCTGGGCGGCGCCAGCCCTACTTGACCGGCTCAGGGCTCGCGGTGACCGGTTTCGATTTCCACAAGGACCAGCCGAGGTTCATGCCGGCGGCAGCCACCAGGATTGCGGCGGCGCCGGCGACCTGGCTGAGATGCAACCGATGGCCGAACGCCACGACATCGACCAGGATGGCGACGACCGGATAGATGAAGGACAGCGATCCCTGCAGATGCGTCGGCAGCTTCTGGATGGCGCCGTACATCAATATGTACATCAGGCCGGTGTGGACGATGCCGAGCGTCGCCAGCATGGCCCAGCTCCACGGGTCGGCGGGAAGACGCGAGAGATTGGCGAAGGGCGCCAGCATGACGACGCCGACGCAGACCTGGATCAGCGCGATCAGATGCGGCGGCGTGCCCTTGAGCTTTTTGGTGACGATGGCCGCGACGGCCCAGAAGAAGGCCGCGGCCAACGCCATGAGGATGCCGGCAAAATAGTTGGTGCCGACATCGCCGGCGTCAGGCGCGGCCTCGACGATCGACACCATGCCGGCAAAGGCTATTGCCAGCCATGTCAGCTTGGCCAGTGTCAGCCGTTCGGCGAAGAAGAGCGCGCCGAAGCCGACCAGCATGAAGGGCTGGGTGTTGTAGACGGCGGTGGCGATCGAGATCGATGCGCGGGAGAAGGCGCTGAACAGGAGCAGCCAGTTGATGACGATGGCCGCGCCGCCAAGCGCGGCGAGGCCGATGACGCGCAGCGACAGCCTGCCGCGCAACAATCCCAGGCAAGCGCAGATGATCAGCAGCGTCACCGCGCCGAACGCACAGCGCCAGAACACCACGTCCATGATCGGCTGGCCGGACATGACGACGAACCATCCGATCGTCCCGAGGATCGCCATTGCGGCCGACATTTCGATCGTGCCACGTACCGTATCGTTCATGATAACCTCTGAGCCCGTTGACGCGGCAATAATCTCATGCGGGTTGGCCGCTTTCCATCTTATTGGAAAGGCTGTATGGTTATATGACCTAACTATATTAGGCTAATTCCGTGAATTTTTGAGAAATCTGAAATGCTTGACGATCTCGACCGAAATCTCCTCGAAATCCTGGTGCGCGATGCGCGGACCTCACTGAAGGAACTGGCTGCCCAGGTCGGGCTGTCGTCGCCGAGCGTTTCGGAGCGGCTGCGACGGCTCGAGGAGCGCGGCGTCATACGGGCGTTCACAGTCGAGATCGATCCGCTGGCGCTTGGCTATACGCTGCAGGCGATCGTGCGCATCCGGCCTTTGCCGGGAAAGCTGCACATCGTCCAGAAGCTGATCGAGGAGATCGCCGAGTTCGGCGAATGCGACAAGGTGACGGGTGACGACTGTTTCGTCGCGCGGCTGTTCGTGCGCTCGATCGGCGACCTCGACGGCATTCTGGATCGCATTGCCGACAAGGCCGAGACCAGCACCGCCATCATCAAGGCGCAGCCGATCCGGCGGCGGCCGCCACCGCTCGGGGTTCCATCTTCGTCTTCGGCTTGACTCCGCATGGCTGAGGTGGACAAGCGCGATCAATCCACTAAATGTCAGCCCGCCAGATGATTTGCCGAGAGACGAGGAAGACATGGCGCAGAATATCTACGACCAACCGGATTTCTTCGCTGGCTACAGCCGGCTTGGCCGGTCGATCGAAGGCCTTGGCGGCGCCGCCGAATGGCCGGCGCTGCGCGCCATGCTGCCTGACCTCGGCGGCTTGCGGATCGTCGACCTCGGCTGCGGTTTCGGCTGGTTCTGCCGCTGGGCGCATGAGCATGGGGCGAGCCATGTCCTGGGGCTGGACCTGTCGGAGAAGATGCTGGCCCGGGCGAGGGCCGCCGGCCCGGACACCGGCATCATTTATGAGAGGGCCGACCTCGACCAGCTCAGCCTGCCGCGAGCCGGCTTCGATCTCGCCTACAGCTCGCTTGCGCTGCACTATGTCGAGGACGTCGCGCGGTTGTTCGGGACGGTGTACCAGGCGCTGTCGCCCGGCGGGCATTTCGTATTCTCGACGGAGCATCCGATCTACATGGCTCCGACCAGGCCCGGCTGGGCGGTCGATGCCGAAGGCCGCAGGACATGGCCTGTCGACCGCTATCTGGTGGAAGGTCCGCGCAAGACCGACTGGCTGGCCAAGGGCGTGGTGAAACATCATCGCACCATCGGCACGACGCTGAACGCGCTGATCCGCTCCGGTTTCGCGATCGAGCATGTCGAGGAGTTCTGTCCGACAGACGCGCAGATCACGGCCAGGCCCGAACTGGCGGAAGAGCTCGATCGGCCGATGTTCCTGCTGGTCTCGGCCCGGCGATAAGGCACGAGCCGGACATTGGCAGGCGTTCGGCAACCGGTCCGGATTTACAGTCGCCCCAAGCGCAATTCTGGGCTATTCAGGCGCTGACGCCTTCCCTCCAGACCAGTCTCCCCCCATGTCAGGCCTGCTTCTCGATCCGTGGTTCTACGCGGCTGCCATTCCGGCGGTCATTCTGGTCGGCCTGTCCAAGGGCGGCTTCGGCGGCGCCGTCGGTTTCGTCGGCGTGCCGCTGATGGCGCTGACCATGCCGCCGGTGCAGGCAGCCGCCATCCTGCTGCCGATCCTGTGCCTGATGGACATCGTGTCGGTGTGGACATGGTGGGGCGTCTACGACCGCAAGATGCTGGTCGACATGATGCCGGGCGCCGTCATCGGCATCGGCCTTGGCTGGCTGACGGCGGCTTTGGTCACCGAGGAGGCGGTGCGGCTGATCGTCGGCGCCGTTGCCATCATCTTCGTGCTGCGCTGGCTTTATCTGCAGTTCCGCCATGGCGCCGGCCACGCCGCCGAACCCAACCGCGTGGCTGCGGCGATCTGGGGGACGGTCGCCGGCTTCACCAGCTTCGTCGCCCATGTCGGCGGCCCGCCCTTCCAGGTCTATGCGCTGCCGATCCGGCTCGACCCCAAGGTCCTGTCGGGCACCGCCGCGATCTTCTTTGCCGCGACCAATGCGCTGAAGCTCATTCCCTATTTCGCGCTCGGCCAGTTCGACACCGCCAACCTGACGGCGTCGGCCGTGCTGATGCCGCTTGCGCCGCTTTCGACGATCGCCGGCGCCTGGCTGGTGCGGCGCATGCGGCCGGAGATTTTTTATCCCTTCACCTATGCGACCGTGGCTGTCGTGGCGCTGAAGCTTTTGTGGGACGGCCTCGCCGGCCTGCTGTAGACAGGCGAGGCGGCTGTTCGGCCGCTCTCACCGTCAGGGAGATCAGGCGGCGCTCGGCACGAGGCGACGGCTGCCGCCAAAGGCCAGTATAGCGCCCGCTGCCATGACCAGCGACATGCCGGCGAGGATGCCGATATCATGCATGGTCGGCTTGAGCACCATGTCGGCGACGATCACCAGCATCACCGCATAGTCGAAGCGTGCCGCGCTCATCATGCGCTGGCCGATGGCCAGAACAGCCGGCGTGATGCCCTCGTTGGCGATCATCGCGCCCATGCGCTCGCCGGTCGGCTTGAAGATCAGCATGCCGATCGAGAAGGTCGTGGCGTAGCCGGCCAGGCCGATGATGATCCACAGGTCGGAGAAGCCGACCCAGAAGCCGCACATGATGAGGCCGAAGATCAGGGTCAGCATCGACATCGGCGCGAAGAAACGCCCGCCCAGCTGCCCGCTGGCCCGTATCGCCTGAAGCTTGTCCTCGATGTTGCCGGCGCGCTCGGCAAGCACGCCGAGGAGGAACAATACGAAGCCGCCTCCGACCCACAAAATGGCCGAGGTGACGTGGAGGAATTTGACGATCGAGTACCAGTCCATGGCTTGCTCCGGGTAGGTTTGCGGCGGAGCGGATTTGCGCCAGCCGTCAGAGGAGCGGGCGTTTAGCGCGGCGTGTGTTTCGGAACGATGTCGCGGAAAACCCGGCTCTGTTTCGGCTGCATTTTCGCGGGCATAAGCTGCAACGACCGCAGATGCCCAGATTCGTTTCTGCTAATATACGAAGCGTCGGGAGGGATTGGCGCGACATCGTCCGGAAACATTGCCGATGCTAGTGCGCCGACGCCGGGAGCCCGGTGGCGACAGGAATCGCCTGACAATCAACCCATTCCCGCAGGCGGGAAGAGGCAATTCGAGGGGAACATTATGCAAGGGGTAGCACGGAATTTCTTCACGCTGGCCATCATCTATGCGCTGTGCGGCATGGCGCTCGGCCTGTCCATGGCGATCAGCCAGGACCATGGCCAGATGCCGACTCACGCCCACACGATGGTGGCCGGATGGCTGATGTCGGCGGTCTTCGCCTTCTTCTACCATCTGTTTCCGGCGGTCGGGCAAAAGAGGCTCGCCGTCGTCCATTTCTGGCTGACGGCGATCAGCGGCATCGGCCTGCTGATCGGGCTCTACTTCCTGCTTGCCGGCAATGCCGCGATCGAACCGATGGTGGCGGCGTCTTCGATGGGCTTCTACGCGGCCATGCTGCTGTTTGCCTTCATCGCGTTGCCGGCCGTCTGGAAGAAGGCCTAACGAGGTTCGAGGCTGTGCTGTTACGGCACAGAAAGGGGACGTTCGGTCAAAAAACATCGGGGCCGTTAAAGGTTCATTAAGCTTTACAGGCGTTTACTATGCGCATCCAGTGATCTGGATTCTTACCGAGTGGTTGGAGCCACTTTGTTTGACGCCTCCCTGTTAAACTCCTGAGAGCCGCCTTATCCGCGGCTCTTTTTTTGTCCGCATTCCGCGGACCCTGGCGCAGCGGCTCGCTGTTAACCTTCTGTTAAACATGTGCTTGCCTTCACCCCGTGCAAAGCGCATTTTCAAGCTTCAGTCAGATAGGGTGCCGGGTGTATCGGCAGAGAACCGAATCGGCCGGTTGCAAGTGCAGGGGCGTATCAATGAACGAGCCTTCGAAGGGCAGTGCGAAAACCGTCAAACTGGCGGAACGTCGGGTTTTTTCGCACTCCTTCAAACCGCTCTACCAGGAAGGCATGGGGCTGGTCGAACAGGCGGCCGAGTATCTCGACGGCAAGGGCCGCGCCGAGGCCAAGAAGCTGTCGCGGCTGGCGGCCACGCTCTACGCGGCCGAATCGATGCGGCTGACGACCAGGCTGATGCAGGTTGCGTCATGGTTGCTTTTGCAGCGCGCGGCCAATTCCGGCGAGATGACCCGAGACCAGGTCGCTTCGGAAAAGTCCAAGGTGCGCCTCGATACCGCTTCCGCGCATGACGAAGCCGCCGGCTGGGCCGAACTGCCCGAGGAGTTCCTCGACCTGGTCAACCGTTCGCTTCGCCTGCAGGCATTGGTGCGCCGCATGGACGACGAGATCTACGGCGCCGGCGCCGTGGTCGACATGCAGCCGATGGGCCGCCGGCCCAATCCGGTTTCCGACCAGATCAGCCTGCTCAACACGGCATTCGCCCGCAACTGAGCGGCTTCGGACTATTTCCCGCCGGATAGGCTGCCGTTTCCGGTTTGTTCACATTTCGCTGGCATCGCTGTCCCCCGGAGGTAAAGTGACCGGATGGGGGAAGCGATTCGCATCATCGGCATCGATCCGGGGCTCAGGCGCACCGGCTGGGGCATCGTCGAGAGCCTTGGCAATTCCTTGCGCTTCGTCGCGTCCGGCACCGTGCGCTCCGAGGACAAGGCGGCGCTGGCGACGCGGCTCTGCCAATTGCATGACGGGCTCGCCGAAGTCCTGCATGCGGCAATGCCGCATGAGGCGGCCGTCGAACAGACCTTCGTCAACAAGGATGCCGTGGCAACATTGAAGCTCGGCCAGGCGCGCGGCATCGCCATGCTGGTGCCGGCGCGGGCCGGCCTGGTCGTCGCCGAATACGCGCCCAATGCGGTAAAGAAGGCTGTCATCGGCGTCGGCCATGGCGACAAGAAGCAGATCCACATGATGGTGAAGGTGCTACTGCCCAAGGCGACCTTCGACACCGAACATGCCGCCGACGCGCTGGCCATCGCGATTTGCCACGCGCACCACCGGCAGAGCGCTGCCTATCGGATGGCGCTCGCCGGTTAGCGATGTTCTTGACTTGTTCACGGCGAGAGGATAAGTAATACCTTGGAGGTATTACCATGCGCGTCACCACCAAGGGGCAAGTGACAATCCCCAAGCCGATAAGGGACCATCTGGGCATCGGTCCGGGCTCGGAGGTGGAATTCGTGGCCACCGACGAGGGTGTTCAGCTGGTTGCCGTCAAGGAGAACCTCTCCGAGGAGGAGAAATTGCGCAGGCTCCAAGATGTCCTCGACCGGATGGAGGGGACGTTGGATCTGGGGGGCATGACCACCGACCAATACATGGAGTGGCTGAGGGGGCCGCGTGAAGATCTCAACGTTGATTGACACAAATGTCCTGATCGACGTTTGGGGACCAGCCGGGCCGATGAAAGAATGGTCGGCATCGGCGATCGCCTTCTGCCGCCGCGACGGTGCATTGGTCGTCAATTCGATCATCTGGTCCGAGTTGGCGCCGCTGATCGCGACAGAGGCGGCGCTTCGAAAAGCCGTCGACATGCTGGAGATGGATCGTGAACTCATACCCTGGGACGCGGCATTCCTTGCCGGCGTCACGCATTCCCGCTATCGCCGGGCCGGCGGGATCAGGGAAAGAACGCTGCCTGATTTCTTTATCGGTGCTCATGCGACCGTTGCCGGGCATCGTCTCTTGACACGCGATGCTGCACGTTACCGCAGTTGCTTTCCCGACCTCGACATCGTCTCTCCTGAAACCCATCCATGAGGGCCTATCTTCCATGAAAGATCCGGCATGATCGGCAAGCTCAAGGGCACGCTGGACGAGATCGACGAGGATCATTGCCTCGTCGACATTCATGGCGTCGGCTATGTCGCCTACTGTTCGGCGCGCACACTTGCCGCGCTGCCTTCGCCCGGCGAGGCGGTCGTGCTGTTCATCGAGACCTATGTGCGCGAGGACATGATCCGGCTTTACGGCTTCCAGTCGGCGCTGGAGCGCGAATGGTTCCGGCTGTTGATGAGCAATGTGCAGGGCGTCGGCGCCAAGGTGGCGCTCGCCATCCTGTCGACGCTGGCACCGGCGGATCTGGCCAATGCGATCGCGTTGCGCGACCTCGCCATGGTTGCCCGCGCGCCTGGTGTCGGCAAGAAGGTGGCCGAGCGCATCGTCACCGAATTGAAGAACAAGGCGCCGGCCTATGCGGGCGCCGCCTCGGGCACCATCGGCCTGAAACAGGAGCTCGGCGAGGGCGTGGCCGCCGCGCCGATCACCGACGCGGTCTCGGCGCTGGTCAATCTCGGCTACTCGCGCGACACCGCCGCCAATGCGGTGGCCGCGGCGCTGAAGACGGCGGGCGAGGACGCGGATGCCTCGAAGCTGATCCGCTTCGGGCTGAAGGAACTGGCGCGGTGAGGGCTCGCTTGCCCCTCCTCTTGCCATATGCAAGGAAGACAGCATGAGCCTGTCGCCCCGTCTCATAGCTCCGGAAAAACGCGGCGAGGACGCCGATCAGACCTTGCGGCCGCAAACGCTTGCCGATTTCGTCGGCCAGGCGGCGGTGCGGGCCAATCTCAAAGTGTTCATCGAGGCCGCCAAGGGCCGCAACGAGGCGCTCGACCATGTGCTGTTCGTCGGGCCTCCGGGGCTGGGCAAGACGACGCTGGCGCAGATCATGGCGCGCGAACTCGGCGTCAATTTCCGCTCGACGTCCGGACCGGTCATCGCCAAGGCCGGTGATCTCGCCGCACTGCTCACCAATCTCGAAGAAGGCGATGTGCTGTTCATCGACGAGATCCACCGGCTCAACCCGGCGGTGGAGGAAATCCTCTATCCGGCGATGGAGGATTTCCAGCTCGACCTGATCATCGGCGAGGGGCCGGCGGCGCGCTCGGTCAAGATCGACCTCGCGCGCTTCACCCTCGTCGCGGCCACCACGCGGCTTGGCCTGCTCACCAATCCGCTGCGCGACCGGTTCGGCATTCCGGTGCGGCTCAACTTCTATACGGTCGAGGAACTGGAGCAGATCGTCCGGCGCGGCGCGCGCATTCTGCAAATGCCGCTCGGCGACGACGGCGCGTTGGAGATCGCGCGGCGCGCGCGCGGCACACCGCGCATCGCTGGGCGGCTGTTGCGCCGCGTGCGCGACTTCGCCTCGGTCGCCGGCGACGGCCATGTCGATCGCCTGATCGCCGACGAGGCGTTGACCCGGCTGGAGGTCGACGCGCTCGGCCTCGATGCGCTCGACCGCCGCTATCTCTCGATGATCGCCCGCAATTTCGGCGGCGGGCCGGTCGGCATCGAGACGATCGCCGCCGGCCTGTCCGAGCCGCGCGACGCCATCGAGGACATCATCGAGCCCTATCTGATCCAGCAGGGCTTCATCCAGCGCACGCCGCGCGGACGCATGCTGACGGCCAATGCCTGGCGCCATCTCGGCCTCGATGCGCCGAAGGATTTGGCGCAGCAGCAGATCAACCTGTTCCAGGAAGAATAGCCGCCAAGCGTTCAGGCGCGGGTTCCCAGACCAGTGATCAAGGATATGTGACCCGTCCTGCGCAAAATCTGCGCGTCTTTGCCGATTTGCCGGCGTAATCGTGGATTTTATCGGACGCGTGCGGGGAACCGCGCGATCGAAGGGCTGGGAGCCAATCCATGATAACCAGACGCGGGTTCCTGCGCTTCGTCGGCGGGTCGTTACTGACGGCTGCCGCGCTCGGCGCCTATGCGGTCGGCATCGAGCCGATGCTCTTGACTCATGTGAAGCGCTACGCGCTGGCGCCGCCGCACTGGCCTGATGGCCTGAAGCTGCGGGTTGTCGCGCTCGCCGATATCCATGCCTGCCGGCCGTGGATGACGCCGGAACGTATTGCTTCGCTGGTCGAAGACGCCAATGCGCTGCAGCCGGACCTCGTCGTGCTGCTGGGCGACTACATTGCCGGCATGCCGCTGGTGACGGGACCGGTGACGCCGTCGCAATGGGCCTCCGCCCTGTCCGGCCTCAAGGCGCCGCTCGGCGTTCTGTCGATCCTTGGCAACCATGATTGGTGGAGCGACGGCTTGGCGCAGCGCGCCGGCGCGGGTCCAATCATCGCACGCAAGGCCCTGGAAAAGGTCGGCATCCCGGTGCTGGAGAACGATGTCGTGCGCCTGGAGAAGGATGGCCATGGCGTCTGGATCGCCGGCCTTGCCGACCAGCTGGCGCTGCTGCCGGCCAGGAGGGGCGACGACTGCAAGGGGCTCGACGATCTCGATGGCACGTTGGCCAAGGTTGGCGACTCCGCGCCGATCATCCTGCTCGCCCATGAGCCGGATATTTTTCCGACCGTCCCGTCGCGGGTTTCGCTGACCCTGTCGGGCCACACGCATGGCGGGCAAGTGCGGCTGTTCGGCTATTCGCCCGTCGTGCCGTCGCGTTTCGGCAACCGCTACGCCTATGGCCATGTCGTCGAGAACGACCGCAATCTGATCGTCTCCGGCGGGCTTGGCTTCAGCATCATGCCGGTGCGTTTCGGCGTGCGCCCGGAGGTCCTGCAGATCGACCTCGGCTGATTTGAACAACAGTGCTCAGGGAAGCGAGCGGATCACGTCCATAACATCCGGCTCGGCCTTGTCGCCATTGAAGGCATCGACGACGCCGAAGGCGCCGCCATAGCTCCACACCGACCATGAGAAACCATGCGCCTCGGCGCGGGCGATCATGTCCTTGACGTAAGCGGCGCGGTACTGCGCCGGCATTACATAGGCATTGCCGTATTCCTGGCGGATCATGCCGAACTCACCCAGTGTGATGTTTTCGGGCCTGATGCCGTTGGCTTTCGCCCATGCCTCGACCCTTTTGAACGGCGCGTCCATCAGGCCGAGCAGCTTGCCGGGGCTGTCCATGCTGGCGATCTGTTCGTCGAGATAGGCAAGCAGCCCGCTCTGCCGTGTCCACGGCGCTTCGGCTTTGATCCGCGCGCGGATGGTGTCGAGCGTCACATCGAGCTGCGCCTTCGGCACGGCATCGAGCGGATAGGGCATGCCCGTCACATAGGGGATAAAGTCGCTGGCCCAGGTCGCGCCCTGATGGGTGAGCAGGAATGGATCGTAGGAGTGGAAGGTCCAGATGACATTGTCGTCGGGGATCGCCTTGGGGTCGATCTTCTCCAGGGACGAAGCTGCGGAATAGCAGCCGCCGGTCAGCACCAGGGTCAATTTCGTCGCCGAGGATCGTGCCGCGGCGAACAATTTGCGCTGGCGGTCTGGCCACAGGCTGGTGCCGTCGCTGTCGCAGTCGACGACCGGTTCGTTCATCAATTCGAAGGCGACCTGGCTCGGATCTTCGCCGGCCAGGGTGCGGGCCATCTTGCGCACCATGTCGACGTAGCGGTCGAAGGTCTGGGGATCATCCATCACCTGCGCCATGCCGATCTTGCGGCTGCCGCCTGCCGGGATCAGGTGCATGTCGACGATCACCTTCAGGCCGGCGCGGTTGATCATGCGCACCGAGTCCAGCACGCTGCCATAGAGGTCGTCACGCAACGCCGTTGTCTGGTCGGACAGGAAAGGCGATGGGTCGACCGGCATGCGCAGGAAATCGAAACCCGCTTCCTTGAGCGCTCTGAGATCGTCGGCCTTGAGGAATTTGCGCCATTCCGGATAGGGCAGTATGGTCTTGGCGTCGTCCCACTGATCCTCGCCGGGCCAAGTGACCCACTGGTCGAGATTGAGGCCGCGCTTCATCGCAAATGTCGCTGCCTGGCCGGGCAGCGCCAAAGCCATCAGCACCAGCAGCGCCGCCATCAAGCTCTTGATCATCGTCGTCAACAGTGCCATCCGATGTTTCTGGAGCATGATCTCTGGACAAACGGAAACCCGTTTGTCCGAGAAAACCGGTTCCCACTTTTCGGGATCATGCTCCAGGTCACGCGCGGAACAGGTGCCTCGCCGCGACTGAAAAAGGAAGCGCAATGGACGATCATGGTGAATCGGCGACGCTGCTGGCCGGGCTTTCCGGCGCGCTGACGGCGTTCGGCCACCGGCTGATGGCGCGGGTCTATTATGCCGACACCGATTTCTCCGGTGTCGTCTACCACGCGCGCTATCTCGAATTCCTCGAGCGTGGCCGCTCCGACTATCTCAGGCTGACCGGCGTGCATCACACCGAACTCGCCGACGGCAAGCATGGCGAGAAGATCGTCTGGGTGGTGCGCCGCATGGAAATCGACTTCCTCAGCCCCGCCCGCATCGACGACATCCTGACTATCGACACCCGCACCGACACCATTTCCGGCGCGCGCATTTTCATGGCGCAGCAGCTCAAGCGCGGCGACGAGGTGCTGGTCGAAGCCAAGGTCGAGGCGGCGATCATCGGCGAGAATGGCCGGCCGCGGCGTTTTCCCAAGGAGTGGGTCGCGGCGTTCATGCCCAAGGTCGCCTGATATTCAGGCGATGCAGGCCGGCAAACGGCGGTCCCCTGCGCTTCACCGTTCTGCTGCGTTGCAGTAGAACTGTGCCCGCGTACCCAAAAGTACGCTCCGCTCCGGTTCTCGGAAGCCCACCGTTTCGACTCGGCCCAACCTGAATCTCAACCCACCTTTGAACGGCGTATGAGTTGACGCAGGCCCGGTTCGGGGACTGCCAGGCGCGGCAATGCGCCGCGCCTTATTCACTAACCCATCCTTAACCATAACGGTTCATGAAGAGATTGGTGAAGATTGGCGCTATCCAGCGCCTTCGTTTCACCAATATTTGCCCTGAAAAGGCCGTTAACGGCACGGTTTGGGGCGTCCGGTAGCTTCGTGCGAACCGACCACAAGGGATGCCAGGGGCCAGCCGCCAGCTTCGCCCGGAAAATCTTAAGGACGTAACGATGGAAAATATCGCACTCGCCGAACCGGGCGCGCAATTGTCGATTTGGGCGCTGTTCATGCAGGCCAGCTGGGTGGTCAAGCTGGTCATGATCGGGCTGCTCTGCGCCTCGGTCTGGACCTGGGCGATCATCATCGACAAGCTGGTTGCCTATGGCCGCATGCGGCTGGCGCTGAACCGCTTCGAGCAGGTCTTCTGGTCCGGACAGTCGCTGGAAGAGCTCTACCGCACGCTCGCCGACCGCAAAACCTCAGGCATGGGCGCCATTTTCGTCGCCGCCATGCGCGAGTGGAAGAAGAGCTTCGAGAAGGGCGCCAAGACGCCGCTCGGGCTGCAGACCCGCATCGACAAGGCGATGGACCTGGCGCTGACCCGCGAGATGGAGAAGCTGGAGGGCCGCCTCGGCTTCCTCGCCACCACGGGCTCGGCGGCCCCGTTCATCGGTCTGTTCGGCACGGTCATCGGCATCATGACCTCGTTCCAGGCCATTGCCGGGTCCAAGAACACCAGCCTTGCGGTTGTCGCGCCCGGCATCGCCGAGGCGTTGCTGGCGACGGCCATCGGCCTGCTCGCCGCCATCCCGGCGGTCATCGCCTACAACAAGCTGTCATCGGATGCGAGCAAGCTCGCGGTGCGCATGGAAGGGTTCTCCGACGAGTTCTCCGCCATACTCTCGCGCCAAATCGATGAAAAAGTCGCGCCGAAGGCCTGAGGAGTAGCTGATGGGTATGTCCGTAGGCATGGCGGGACGCGGCGGGCGCGGCCACAGGCGGCGCGGCCGTCACCATGGGCTGATGTCGGAAATCAACGTCACGCCGATGGTCGACGTGATGCTGGTGCTTTTGATCATCTTCATGGTCGCCGCACCGATGCTGACGGTCGGCGTGCCCATCGACCTGCCCGACACGCAGGCCAAGGCGATGAATGCCGACACGCAGCCGATCACCGTTTCGATCAATGCCACCGGCCAGATCTATCTCCAGGAAACCGAGATCCCGATCGAGGAGCTGGTGGCCAAGCTGCAGGCGATCTCGAAGACCGGTTACGAGGAGCGCATCTTCATCCGTGGTGACAAGTCCACCGACTACGGCACGGCGATGAAGGTGATGGCCCGCATTTCGGCCGCCGGCTACAAGAATATCGGCCTGGTTTCGCTGCAGGAACAGGATCAATAGACGCGCGATGAAGACCGGCCTCACCACATCGGTGATCTTGCACACGGCGGTGCTGGCCTTCGGCCTGTTCACGCTGTCGGCGCCGGCCGCGCTTCCGTCCGCCGATGTCGAGTCGGTCGCGGTCGATATCGTGCCGATGGAAGCCATCGCGCAGACGCTGCAAGGCGACAAGAAGGCCGTGATGCATGAAAAGCCGGCGCCGCTGCCGACGCAGCGTCCCGACATCGTGCCGGCTTCGCAGAAGGTCGGCGAGAACAGCGTCGACACCGACAAGCCGATAACGCCGGAGGCCAAGCCGAAGCCCGTCGACATGACCTCCGCCCCGCCACCCGCGCCGACTCTCAAAGAGACGCCGAAGACCGAGGACGTGCCGAAGCCGCAGGAAAAGCCGAAGCCCATTCCGGCGACGGAAGTGGCGCCCGCGCCGACGCCCAAGGAGGAGGTCAAGCCCCAACCGGTCAAGCAGACCGAACCGAAGCCGACGCCGGCCAAGCCGGCGCCGACCCCGCCGCCGCAGGACAAGACCGCCGCTATCGATCCGACGCCCGAGGTCAAGCCGGATGCCGTCGCCGAGGCCATAGCCAAGGATCCGCCGACCGAAGAGACGCAATTGCCGAGCTCTGCGCCCGCGCCGGAAGCGCGGCCGAAGCCGCAGCCGGCACAGGCCGAAAGCGCCAAGGCGCCTGAACGCAAGGATGCCGACAAGCCGGTCAAGGAAGCGTCGTCGAAACCGAAATCCGACGACAAGCAGTTCAACGCGAACGAGATCTCCGCGCTCCTCGACAAGCAGAAGCCGTCCGGCGGCGGCGCCAAGCGCTCGACGCAGCAGGCCTCGCTCGGCGGCGACAAGGACCAGGGCCAGAAGCTGTCGAAGTCGGAACAGGGCGCCCTGGAAAGCCAGTTGGGTGGTTGCTGGACATTGCCTGCCGGCCTCGAGGGCTCGGAGAATTTCGTCGTGGTCGTGCGCTTCAACCTGGACAACTCCGGCAAGCTCGATGGCCGTCCGTCCGTTGAAAAGTCGAGCGGCAACCGGCAGTTCGATGAAAGCGCGGTTCGTGCGGTTCAGAAATGCGACGTGGCCGGCCTGCAGGTTCCTGCCGGCAAGCAGGACATCTGGAACGACATCCGGGTCACTTTCGATCCAAGGGAGATGCTCGGCCTCTAGGCCCTGCGCCCAACCAATCAAAGAAGAGAAGCGAGAAGATATGAGATCCTTCCTCAAGCCGCTCCTGACGATTGCAGCCATGGCGCTGGGCATGACGGCGGTAGTCCCCATGCCGGCGTGGGCGCTCGTCGAGCTCAACGTCAACAAGGGCAATGTCGAGCCGCTGCCGATCGCCATCACGGACTTCCAGGGTGGCGACGCGCTTGGCGCGCAGATCTCCCAGATCGTCACGGCCGACCTGAAGCGCTCCGGCCTGTTCGCGCCGATCGACAAGAGCGCCTTCATCGAGAAGATCTCGAACCCGGATGCCACACCCCGCTTCGACGACTGGAAGGTGATCAACGCGCAGGCGCTGGTCACCGGCAGCGTCAGCAAGGAGGCCGATGGGCGCATCCGTGCGCAGTACCGGCTTTGGGACACTTTTGCCGGACAGCAGATGGCCGGCGAGCAGTTCTTCGCCAACGACGCCAACCAGCGCCGCGTCGCCCACATCATCGCCGACGCCATCTATGAGCGGCTGACCGGCGAGAAGGGCTACTTCGACACGCGCGTCGTGTTCATCGATGAATCAGGCGCCAAGAACGCGCGCAAGAAGCGCCTTGCCATCATGGACCAGGACGGCGCCAATGTCCGCTATCTCTCGGACGGCCGCTCGATCGTGCTGACGCCGCGTTTCTCGCCGAACCGGCAGGAAATCACCTACATGTCGTATGAGAGCGGGCAGCCGCGGGTCTATCTCCTGCAGATCGAGACCGGGCAGCGCGAACTGGTCGGCAATTTCCCCGGCATGACGTTTGCGCCGCGCTTCTCGCCCGACGGCCAGAAGGTGATCATGAGCCTGCTGCGCGACGACGGCAATTCCAACATCTTCGCCATGGACCTGCGCAGTCGCTCGACGACGCGGCTGACCAACTCGACCGCCATCGACACCTCGCCCTCCTATTCGCCCGACGGCAGCAAGGTGGTGTTCACCTCGGACCGCGGCGGCCGCGCGCAGATCTATGTCATGGGCGCCGACGGCTCGGGCCAGACCCGCATCTCCTTCGGCGACGGCGTCTACTCGACGCCGGTGTGGTCGCCGCGCGGCGACCTCATCGCCTTCACCAAGCAGACCGGCGGCGAGTTCCAGATCGGCGTCATGAAGACCGATGGTTCCGGCGAGCGCATCCTGTCGTCCGGTTTCCAGCAGGAAGGACCGACCTGGGCGCCGAACGGCCGCGTGCTGATGTTCTTCCGCGACTCCAATGGCGGCCCGAAACTGGTTTCGGTCGACCTCACCGGCCGCAATGAGCAGCCGATCCCGACGACGAACTTCGCGTCGGACCCGGCTTGGTCGCCGTTGTTGGAATAAGAGGGAATTGAGGAACTGGGGAATTGAAGAATTGAAGAATTGAAGTGATGGAGAAGGCAGGGGGCTACATCCAGCGGGCGAGGGACCTGGAGGTCTATAAGCGGGCTTATGCGGTTTCTCTTGACGTGCACAACGCCACCCTCGCTTTCCCGAAGATTGAGCAATACGCACTGGCCGATCAGTTGCGTCGTTCCAGCAAGGGAATCTGCGCCAATCTGGCGGAGGGATTTGCCAAGCAGACTCACTCGAAGGCCGAATTCGCGCGGTTCATTTCGATGGCCTTGGGGTCATGCAGCGAGGTCGATACGTGGATTTCATACGCATTCGACCTTGGGTACATCACACAGGCCAAGCTGGATGAATGGCTGCAATCCTATGCCCAGATCTACGGGATGCTGGTGAATTTGAGGGAGAAACTGAGGTGATTTGTCCCTTCTTTTCTTCAATTCCCCAGTTCTTCAATTCCTCATTTTCCACGTATTCGTCGCGTTTTGGCCGCATTTCCGCCTAGGGTCCGCGCCAACTGTGACCCCTGGTCAAAAGGTTGCGGACGGGCAGCCTAAACCAAATTTTAACCGTGTTTCTTGAATGCCGGTTAACCCAAACGTGGTTACTGGGTGATCAACGAAATCACTCGAAATGCGAAGGAGAGGCGGCATGGGCCGTATCGCAGCACTTACCAGAAACCCGGTCATGATCGCGCTGGTGGCGATGCTCGCCATTGCCGGTTGCGCTTCGAAGAAGACGCCCAACAGCGCCGCTGATCTTGGCCTCAACGGTGCCGGTGCAGCAACGCCCGGCTCGGCGCAGGATTTCACCGTCAACATTGGCGACCGCATCTTCTTCGATACGGACTCGTCCTCGATCCGCGCTGACGCACAGACGACGCTCGCCCGCCAGGCGCAGTGGCTGAACCAGTACAAGCAGTATGCCATCGTCGTGGAAGGTCATGCCGACGAGCGCGGCACGCGCGAATACAATCTGGCGCTCGGCGCCCGCCGCGCCGCCGCCGCCCGCGACTTCCTCGTTTCCAAGGGTGTCGCTTCCAGCCGCCTGAAAACCATTTCCTACGGCAAGGAACGTCCGGTCGCGGTGTGCGACGACATCTCCTGCTGGTCGCAGAATCGCCGCGCCGTCACCACGCTCAGCGGCGCCGGTTCCTGAGTTGGCCGCGCGTCGGGAGACGCGATCGCGCCGACTGGCAAAAATGCAACACAGCTTCGCGAAAGGCGGCCTTCGGGCCGCCTTTTTCATATCCGGGTGCCCGAAACAAAATTTGGCCGAAGTCTCGCGTCCTGCTATGAGCCGAGGGCGCTTGGCTGGTCCCATTCTGATTGGAAGGCGCGAACAGACTAACGACACACGGCGAGAGGCACATGCATTTGAGATCGGTTCTGAGCGGCACGCTTGCGGCGCTGCTCCTATCAGGCTTCACCGCCCTGGCAAGCGGTCCGGGGGCAAGCGGTCCGGGGGCAAGCGCCCCTGGGCAGCCAACCGACAGCGGCTTTTCCTTCCATCTGCCGAGCATCGAGTTGCCCAGCCTCTTCGGCGACAAGAAGAAACCCGACCAGGTCCAGCTCGCGCAGCAGTCGAACGGCGCCGGCGCCACTGGGCTCGAGGACCAGCTGCGCCAGATGAACGGCAAGATCGAAGAGCTCAATTTCCAGATCCTGCAGATGCAGGAACAGATGCGCAAGCAGCAGGAAGACAACGAGTTCCGCTTCCAGCAGCTTGAAGGCGGCGCGCAAGGCGGACAGGCTCCGGCGCAGAAGAAATCCGACGCCACCACCGACACCAACACCGACGTGGCGGCGGCCCCGGCAACCCAGGCTCCGGCGGATGCCGGCGCCGCGCCCGGCGGCAATCAGTCCGCGGGCGGCAAGACGGTCGAGGACGTCATCGTCGAATCGCCCGATGGCGACCCCGGCAAGGTGATTCCCGGCAAGGGAGCCCCGGAGAAGACCTTTGGTTCCATCACCGTCGACAAGAACGGCAATGTGGTCGATGCCGGCGGCAACACCCAGTCGACCGCGCCGGCGCAAGATACCGCCCCGGCCACAGGCGCTCCGGCCAAGGCCGGCAAGTCCAATGGCACGATCGTCGCGGCGCTGCCGTCCACCAAGGACCCGGAGGAACTCTACCGCAATTCCTATCAGTTCATCCTGTCGGGCGACTACAGCACCGCCGAACAGGGTTTTCGCGATCATATCTCGCGCTTCCCGCGCGATGCGAAGGCGGCGGACGCGCATTACTGGCTGGGTGAATCGCTGCTTGGCCAGCAGAAATACCGCGACGCGGCCGAAGTCTTCCTCGCCGCCAGCAAGGACTACCCCAAGGCCAAGAAAGCGCCCGACATGTTGTTGAAACTCGGCGTGTCGCTGGTCGGCCTCAAGCAACACGACGTCGCCTGCGCCACCTTCAGCGAAGTCGGCAAGCGCTACCCCGACATCTCCAATGCCCTCAAGGAACGCGTCAAGCAGGAGAAGGCCCTGGCTGCGTGCTGATTTTTCCCAGGCATGTCTTGGTCCTTGGACCGCGACCGCTTTTGGACGACATGCGTTGATGCTCGACACCGAGCCTGATCTTTCGACCAGACTTTTTTCGCCTATCGATTTTACCCACGGCGCCGTTGCGGCCGTGTCCGGCGGCAGCGACTCGACCGCCCTGCTTCTCCTTCTCAAACAGCATCTCGACCGAACCGCATCGTCCGCGAAGCTGCTGGCCGTGACGATCGACCATGGCCTGCGTCAGGGTTCGGCAGCCGAGGCGCAAGCCGTGGCGAGGCTGTGCGCCGAACGCGGCATTGCCCACCGCACCCTGACGTGGTCCGGGCGCAAGCCATCGACCGGTCTGCCGGCGGCGGCGCGCGAAGCGCGCTACCATCTGCTGGCCGAGGCGGCGCGCGCGGAAGGCGTCGGCCTGATCGTTACCGGTCATACCGCCGACGACCAGGCCGAGACGGTGCTGATGCGGCATGCACGCGGCCGGGAGTTTGCCGACATGGCAGGCCGTGGGCTTGCCGGCATGGCGCCGGCCACCCTCTATGACTGGCGCGAGTGGATCGTTCGCCCACTTCTAGGGATGCGGCGCTCGGCGCTTCGCGATTTCCTGCGGCATGAACATGTTGGCTGGGCCGATGACCCGACCAATATCGACGAGGCCTTCGAGCGGCCGCGCATGCGCGCAGCACTTGCCGGCGAAAGTGCCGGGCACATGGAGAATGCGCTGCTGCTCGCCGGCCAGGCCGCCGTCGAGCGCAGGCTGCTTGGTGCCAGCGCTGCCGACCTGATCCATCGCTTCGCCAGCCAGCCGTGCACGGGTCTCGTCCGGCTCGATCCGGCGATGCTGACCGCGGACGACGACCGGGCGGCCGTCTATGCGTTGCGCATCCTGCTGGCCACCGCCGGAGGCGTTGCCTTCCTGCCGGACCAGGCGCGCAGCGACGCGCTGTTGGGCCGGCTGAAGGCCGGATTTCTTTGCGCCACATTGTCGCGGACGGTGGTCGATTTCCGGCGAACCGGTGTCTTCCTGCGTCGCGAGGCGCGGGGTTTGCCGCCCGCCGCAACCGCCGTCGACAACACCATCTGGGACGGCCGCCGCCACATCACATTGAACGACAGGTCCGGCACATTGTTGATCGCACCGTTGGGTGCGACCGCAGCGAGGCGGCTGGCGATCGATCATGGAGAAACCCCGGCAAGCCTGATGCGCGCCGCGATGGCCGCGGAACCGACATTGCGACAAGCCCTTGAAAATCCGGGATCGCCGGCGTTCGCGGCGCGACCGGTCGTGTCGCCTTTTTCGCGCTTTCTGCCGTCCTTCGATCTGGCGCCGGCGCGGGCCGTCGCCGAACTGATCGGCGCGTCACCGCTTCCCGCTTCGCCACTGGGCGGCCACAGTGCCGATTGATGGTGGTCGAAAGCTTAACCCAGACGTGCTGTTCTGCTTGGCAAGGGGAGACGCTCTCCCTATGTTAGGCTCAAGTTTCCTCTCATGATGCTGTCCGTGCGCGGACGCCAACGGGACAATTGATGAATCCGAACTATCGCAACCTCGCGCTCTGGGCGATCATAGCGGTCCTGCTCATCGCTCTCTTCAATCTGTTCCAGACGCCGCAGACGCGCGGGGCTTCGAGCGATGTGCCTTATTCGCAATTCCTGCAGGATGTCGCGGCCGGCCGGGTCAAGACGGTGACCATTGCGGGCGCCCGCATCACCGGCACGTACACCGACAATTCCACCGGCTTCCAGACCTATTCGCCCGGCGATCCGCAGCTGGTCTCGCGGTTGCAGGACAAGAACGTCACCATCAATGCGCGGCCCGAGACCGACGGTTCCAATTCGCTGTTCGGCTACCTGATCTCCTGGCTGCCGATGATCCTGATCCTCGGCGTCTGGATATTCTTCATGCGCCAGATGCAGTCCGGATCAGGGCGCGCCATGGGTTTTGGCAAGTCGAAGGCCAAGCTTCTGACGGAGGCGCATGGCCGCGTCACCTTCCAGGACGTCGCCGGCGTCGACGAAGCCAAGGAAGACCTGGAAGAGATCGTCGAGTTCCTGCGCGATCCGCAGAAGTTCCAGCGCCTCGGCGGCAAGATTCCGCGCGGCGTGCTTTTGGTCGGCCCTCCCGGCACCGGCAAGACGCTGCTCGCCCGCTCGGTCGCCGGCGAAGCCAACGTGCCGTTCTTCACCATTTCGGGTTCGGACTTCGTCGAGATGTTCGTCGGCGTCGGCGCATCCCGCGTGCGTGACATGTTCGACCAAGCCAAGAAGAACGCGCCCTGCATCATCTTCATCGACGAAATCGACGCGGTCGGGCGCCATCGCGGCGCCGGCCTCGGCGGCGGCAATGACGAGCGCGAGCAGACGCTGAACCAGCTGCTGGTCGAGATGGACGGCTTCGAATCCAACGAAAGCATCATCCTGATCGCCGCCACCAACCGTCCCGACGTGCTCGATCCGGCGCTGCTGCGTCCGGGCCGTTTCGACCGCCAGGTGGTGGTGCCGAACCCCGATATCGTCGGCCGCGAGAAGATCCTCAAGGTGCATGTGCGCAACGTGCCGCTGGCCCCCAATGTCGACCTCAAGGTTGTCGCGCGCGGCACGCCGGGCTTCTCCGGCGCCGACCTGATGAACCTGGTCAACGAATCGGCGCTGATGGCGGCGCGGCGCAACAAGCGCCTCGTCACCATGGCCGAGTTCGAGGACGCCAAGGACAAGATCATGATGGGCGCCGAACGCCGCTCGTCGGCCATGACCCAGGCCGAGAAGGAGCTGACCGCCTATCACGAAGCCGGCCACGCCATACTGGCGCTCAACGTGCCGTCGGCCGACCCGCTGCACAAGGCCACCATCATTCCGCGTGGCCGCGCGCTCGGCATGGTCATGCAGTTGCCGGAAGGCGACCGCTATTCGATGAGCTACAAGTACATGATCTCGCGCCTTGCCATCATGATGGGCGGCCGCGTTGCCGAGGAGTTCAAATTCGGCAAGGAGAACATCACTTCGGGGGCCTCTTCCGACATCGAGCAGGCGACCAAGCTGGCGCGCGCCATGGTCACGCGCTGGGGCTTCTCCGACAAGCTCGGCCATGTCGCCTATGGCGACAACCAGGAAGAAGTGTTCCTCGGCCATTCGGTGGCGCGCACGCAAAATATCTCGGAAGAGACCGCGCAGATCATCGACGCCGAAGTGCGCCGCCTTATCGACGAGGCCTATTCGACGGCGAAGTCCATCCTGACCAAGAAGAAGAAGGAATGGATCGCGCTGGCGCAGGGGCTGCTCGAATACGAGACGCTGTCGGGCGACGAGATCAAGCAGCTGATCGCTGGTGAAAAGCCCGCACGCGACCTAGGCGACGACACGCCGCCCAGCCGCGGCTCGGCCGTGCCGAAGTCCGGCGGCCGCCGCAAGAAGGGTCCCGAGCCCGAAGGCGGCATGGAGCCACAGCCGTCGAGCTGAGCCGGGTTTACTGGTTTTCAAGCAAAACGCCGCGGCTCAACCCGCGGCGTTTTGCTGTTCAGCGCCTGTCAAAGGCCGTGCGGCGTATGCGCGTTCGCTTTCCCCGGGCGCTGCCCCTCCGCGCCGCGCCCGGCATGCTGCTTGCCCCATCTCGCGAGCGGGATCAGGGCATTGTCCAGTTCGATGCCGAAATCGGTGATCGAGTATTCGACCCTGGGCGGCACTTCGGGGAAGACTTCGCGATGGACGATGCCGTCAGCTTCCATCTCGCGTAGCTGCTGGATCAGCATCTTTTCGCTGATATCCGGCACCAGACGCTTCAGTTCACCGAATCGTGCCGGCGCCTTGTGTATCTGCCAGAGCAGCAACGCTTTCCATTTGCCGCCGATCACCTCCAGCGCCGGTCCCAGTCCGCAACTATCTGGCTGTTTCTTTCCCATGTTTCATCCAATTCTGAGCATTCGGTGGGTGGCTTACATTTTTGTCGGTACTTGAGAAAAACCAAGCCGGTCCATAGCTTCGGACCAGATCGCCAATACCGGCGAACACCACAGCGTCATATCGGCATCTCGCTTCGGTCTGCAAAGGCCGTCGGCGGCCGGATTTTGCCTGAAAGGAATGGATCATGACACGATATGCAAACAAGAAGGCCGTGGTGATCGGGGGAACGCACGGCATGGGACTTGCCGTTGCGGAAGCCCTGATCGAAGGCAGTGCCGAAATCCTGGTCACGGGCCGCGACCAACGCAATATCGAAGCCGCGCGCGAAAAACTGTTTTCTCGGGCACATGTCGTGCGGTCCGACATCAGCGACATGACCGATATCGTCACGCTCGGGGCCGAAGTGGGACAGAAGCTCGGCCAGATCGACTTCCTGCACATCAATGCCGGGGTCGCCAATATCGAGCCGGCGGAACGCGTCACCGAGGACAGCTACGACCGCATCTTCGCCATCAATGCCAAGGGTGCCTTCTTCACCGTCCAGCGCCTGCTGCCGCTGATCAGGAATGGCGGCGCCATCGTGTTCACCTCCTCGGTCGCCGACGAGTCCGGCACCGGCGGCATGAGCGTCTACTCCGGATCGAAGGCCGCACTTCGCGCCTTCGCCAAGGTGCTGGCCGCCGAGCTTCTGCCGCGCCGGATTCGCGTGAATGTGGTCAGCCCAGGCTTCATCGATACGCCTACCATGGGAGTGGCCGATGCTTCCGCCGAGGAGCGGGAGGCGTTCATGAGGATAGGCGATGCGGTCACGCCGATGAAGCGCCACGGCACGGTCGAGGAGGTGGCGCGCGCGGTGCTGTTCCTGGCGTTCGACGCGACCTTCACAACGGGCGAGCGGCTGACGGTTGACGGGGGCCTCGGCCAGGACCTGAGCCCGATACCGGCCTGACCCTGCAAGCAACCAAAGGAGAAGCAGAATGAGCGATATCGCGGTAATCGGCCTCGGCGCCATGGGCACGGCACTCGCCGAAGCCTTTCTGAACAAGGGACATGCGGTAACAGTGTGGAACCGCTCGCCGGCGAAGTCGGACGTTCTTGCGGCCAAGGGCGCCGTCGTGGCCGCTAGCGTGGAGGAAGCCGTCAGCTCGAGCCCTCTGATCGTGGCGTGCCTTCTTGTCTACGACACCGTCCGTCAGGTGCTGGATCCCGCGCGGGAAGCGCTGCCGCGCCGCACATTGGTCAACCTCACCAACGGCACGCCCGAGCAGGCGAGGGCGATGTCCGACTGGGTCGCCGAATACGGTGCCGATTATATCGACGGCGGCATCATGGCCGTGCCGCCGATGATCGGCGGGCAGCATGCCCTGATCCTCTACAGCGGTTCAAGGCAGGCGTTCGACGCTCATGCCGGGCGGCTCGAGGCACTCGGCGCGAGCCGATATCTCGGTGAGGACGCGGGTCTCGCACCACTCTATGACATTGCGCTCCTTTCCGGCATGTACGGGCTCTTCGCGGGCGTGCTTCATGCACTGGCGTTGACGGGCGCGGCTGGGATCCCGGCCCGCGAATTCATGCCTCTGCTGGGCTCCTGGCTCCAGGCGATGCAAGGGGGACTGCCGAAATGGGCGGAACAGATCGACAGTGGCGATCACAGCAGCAACGTCGTTTCCAATCTGGGCATGCAGGCCGATGCCTATTTCAATCTGATCGATGCCAGCAGGTCGGCCGATATCAGCACAGAGCTCGTCCTGCCGATGCAAAACCTGATGAAACGCGGCGTGACTGCTGGTCGTGCCAACGCCGATCTTTCAAGCCTAGTCGGGCTTCTGCAATCCTCGAAGCAAGGCAGTTGAGACTGGCCGAGGCAGCAAAAAGCCCGCGAACCTTGCAGTTCGCGGGCTTTTGTCTTTCGGATGCTGCTGCCGATCAGCTCTTCAGCTTGGCATTGCACAGGCTGTAGAAGCCGCCGCCCTTCTGGATCCACTTCAAGCCGCCAAGCGTGTTGGCGTCCTTGTTGGCGTAGTACTGTTCAAGGCAGGTGTGCATACGGCCCTTGGCCGGGGTCTCGCTGGCGAATTTCGGCGAGATGGCGGTCGGGAAAGTCACGCCCTTCGGCGCGGTCGCGGTCGGCTTTGCAGGCTCATTGGTGTAATTCGCCTCGCTCGGCGCAGGCACGGTGTCGTCATCCGAGGCGCTGGCGCCGCATTCGGCCTTGCGGAAGTCGTTCCACTTCATGCCCTTCAGCGTGTTCGCCGTCTTGGCAGCCTGGTACTTCGTGCTGCACTCGGCCATGCTCAGGCTCTTGCCGTCGGCGGGAGCCGCGGCGGCCTTGGTGGTTGCCGGCTTGGTGGTTGCCGGCTTGGTGGTGTCAGCGGCGGCGGATGCGCCGGCGGCGCATTCGGTCTTGCGGAAGTCATTCCACTTCATGCCGTTCAGCGTGCCGGCGGCCTTCGCCGCCTGGTACTTGGCGCTGCATTCCTTGGCCGTCAGGCCTTTCGCGGCGCCCGCGTCGGCGGCCGCTGGCTTGGCCGCCTTGGCCGGCTTGGTTTCGGCGGCCTTCTTGGTGTCGGCCGGCTTGGTGTCCGTGGTGGTGGCGGCGGCATCGGTGCCGCATTGCGCCTTGCGGAACTGGTTCCAGGTCTGTCCGGCC
Organism: Mesorhizobium sp. B2-4-19; assembly: GCF_006441315.1. NCBI lineage: Bacteria > Pseudomonadati > Pseudomonadota > Alphaproteobacteria > Hyphomicrobiales > Phyllobacteriaceae > Mesorhizobium > Mesorhizobium sp. B2-4-19. The sequence goes on from NZ_VFUV01000026.1 coordinate 36,490, forward strand.
AGTGTCCCCGCATCCTTGGCGGCGTTATACTTCGTGCTGCACTCGGCCATCGTCAGTGCGTTGGCTGGCGCGGCCAGGAACAACGTCACTACGGCGAGGCCGGTCAAAGTGGCAAGTCGGTGGATGAGCATAGCGTTTTCTCCGTTGCAGCAGCCCATTATACGTCCCAGCGAATCAATAACGCTCAACGGTCGGTTGCGCCAGATGCTAAGTGGCGTATATATCGCCCAAAGCTTGCTTCTGCCCATAAGGTGATGAAATCATTGTCCCTTACCGGGTCAAAAACAAGATTTTCCGCGTGCATCTGCGGCGTATAGCTCGCAGAACTGGTATATTGCAGCGCCGCGGTGCCGCCATGTTGGGAAGCCGCCTTGCTGTGTGCAGCGCACAACAATGATTTTCTAAGGATTGGTAACATATAATCACACAATGTGATCATGGCGCGCCGGTCAATTATGGCATTAAAATGCCGGCAAAGAACCTTCAGGGAATTGAACTCGCATGGCAGGGAATTACTTCGGCACGGACGGCATTCGCGGGCGCGCCAACAAGTTTCCGATGACTGCGGAAATCGCCATGCGGGTCGGCATGGCCGCCGGCCTTTCGTTCCAGCGCGGCAGCCATCGCCATCGGGTCGTTCTGGGCAAGGACACCAGGCTTTCCGGCTACATGATCGAAAATGCGATGGTAGCGGGTCTCTGCGCCGCCGGCATGGACGTGTTCCTGCTCGGTCCGATCCCGACCCCGGCCGTCGCCATGCTGGTGCGTTCACTGCGCGCCGATATCGGCGTCATGATCTCGGCGTCGCACAATCCCTATTACGACAACGGCATCAAGCTGTTCGGGCCGGATGGCTACAAGCTTTCGGACGAGATCGAAGAGCGCATCGAGAGCATGCTCGACAAGGATATCGAACCGACACTCGCCGATTCCGACGGGCTTGGCCGCGCCAAGCGTGTCGATGGCGTGCATGACCGCTATATCGAGTTCGCCAAGCGTACATTGCCGCGCTCAATGTCGCTTTCGGGCCTCCGGATCGTCGTCGATTGCGCCAATGGCGCGGCCTACAAGGTGGCGCCCGAGGCGCTGTGGGAACTCGGCGCCGAGGTCGTGGCCATCAATGTCGAACCCAACGGCTTCAACATCAACAAGGAATGCGGCTCGACGCATCCGGCCGGCCTGCAGAAAAAGGTGCATGAAGTGCGCGCCGATATCGGCATCGCGCTCGATGGCGATGCAGACCGCGTCGTCATCGTCGACGAGAATGGCGCTATCGTCGACGGCGACCAGATCATGGCGATGATCGCCGAGTCCTGGCACCAGAGCGGACGGCTTGCCGGCGGCGGCGTGGTTTCGACGGTCATGTCCAATCTCGGCCTCGAACGCTTCCTCGGCGACATGAAGTTGCAATTGCACCGCACCAAGGTCGGCGACCGCTATGTCGTGGAGCATATGCGCGCGCATGGGCTCAATGTCGGCGGCGAACAGTCGGGCCACATCGTGCTGTCGGATTTCTCGACCACCGGCGACGGCCTGGTGTCGGCACTGCAGGTGCTGGCTTGCATCAAGCGCCAGGGACGCCCGGTCAGCGAACTGTCGAAGAAATTCGAGCCGGTGCCGCAACTCTTGAAGAATGTCCGTATCGCCGGCGGCAAGCCGCTCGAGGAAGCTCCGGTCAAGGCCGCGATCGAGGATGCGCGCAACCGTCTCGGCAAGGCCGGGCGTCTGGTCATCCGTCCGTCCGGCACCGAGCCGCTGATCCGTGTCATGGCCGAAGGCGACGATCCGCAACTGGTCGAGGCCGTCGTCAACGACATTGTCGAGGTCATTTCGGAGACCCGCAGCGCAGCCTGATTTCTGGCGCGCTCTCAGCGGTCGCGTCGCCGCTCCAGTTGCATCCAGGCCCGCCTTTTCGGTGGGCTGATAGGCCCATTGGCGCATTCCGATTGATGTGATGGTCTGGGAAGCTGCGAGGAGTTTTCCGCCAGACGTCGCAGGCCGCATCGATGATGTCATCGTAGCCGTCGAAGACACGGTTGGAGAGCCAGAATCAAGGGGTCTGACGCAGAGTTGGTGTCAGCTAGCTATCTTAAGACATCATCTTACGAGGAAGCCATGCAGGTCGGTTGTACCGACTGGGATCCATTGTCCTAGGATATGTTCCGTCCCGACCGGGAAAGTAGCAAACGTTCGCTCGCTGAGACGAAAAGCGGGCCGCACGCTCGACAGTCCGGCGAATTCACGTCGCTCGTGATATCGAAAAACATCCGCCCGCCATTGCAACAGTTCCAGCATTTAGATAAAGTTAATTTTGATTTTCACGAAGAGGTCTAAGTGGAGATTGCGCCATGTCTTATTTCGCATATGCGCAAATCGCCTTGGTTGGCTTGCACCAAACACATCCCGCCGACTGGCCAAATTATGGCGCTTCCCCTCCGACTTTAAGCATCGGGCCTGTAGCGACAAACATCGCCAAATATGGCCTTGGCCTTGGGCTTAATTCGAACTTGGAAGCGGAAGAGTTTACAATCACGTCAGTCATCACGACCAAACCGGCGGACTATGGCAGCTCATTCACCTTCGCCACCGACAACGGCGGGACCGATTCGCATATAAAATGGCAAGTTGTTGAACTGCCGGACGGCTTCGTAATTCCCAGCGATCTTGGTGGCGGTGGAGCGTTTGGTAGCGTCGGGCCCGGAAATCTTTTCAACTATACAGATGCCGATCATACAGGCTTCTCTCTAAGCGGTGTCCGCTACGATCAATCCACCGACGTCGCCGGCGGACTTACGTTCGGCAATTTGTCGCTGACCACCAAGGACACCGTTTATACTATCGCGGACAATGCTGCATCGGCAGCCGGGCTAAACGGGTTGAGCACGGCGATAAAGAACGTAGCAGCAGCGAAGAACGCTTTGGAGAATGTCGTCACGAACGGCATGCAGCTTCTTGACTATGGCATAAAGCATTCCGGCGATCCAACCGCCTATAAGACATTTGATGGAATGGCGCAGTCATTCATGAACGGCGCCTCGGCGACCTTCAATGATGCCATCACCAACCTGACGCTTTATCCGGGAAACCCGACTGCAGAAGCTATAGCGGACGAAACGTTGCGAGGCCTTCGCTTGGTTGGGACAGTCGGGGCCGACGGGACACTGCCGCTAAGCACAAGCTTGATACTTCAACTGAATGTCGATGTTGCTGATACCCTGCATCTCAACCTCAACTACACGGGCACAGTTAGCGCCAATGTTGTCATCGACCCCGCAGGATCGGGTACATACAATGCTGGCGGTGGCGACGATGTGCTGGTCCTTACTGGTCCCGGCCCCCATACAGTGGTTGCGGGCTCAGGCAATGACTACGCCATCACGGGATCCGGGAACGATACCTTTGTCGCTGGGTCCGCTTCGCCACAGTTCGTGTTTGGCGCCCCGGGCCCTAGCCAATCTGCTCAGACCTTTGGTGACTATTTCGACGGCGGCAACGGAACAGACAAGCTCGTATTTGCTGACGACATCAGTAATTACAACGCTTGGTCGACAGGCGCTAATACAGACAAGATCACCGGCACCGGCGTCGACACGACTACCAAGTCGATTGAAACCATTCAGTTCGCCGGAATTACTGTCGATGCGCATAGTGCAAACCCACTTATCGACAACCTATTCTACGACTCGCATAACGTAGACGTTTTCCACGCAGGGGTGAATCCAAACAGCCACTATCAGAATTTTGGATGGAAGGAGGGTCGAAACCCGAATTCCTTTTTCAACACCACCGGATATTTAGGTGCAAATACTGATGTAAAGGCAGCAGGCCTCAATCCGCTGGTGCACTACGATCAGTTCGGGTGGAAAGAAGGACGGGACCCCTCAGCAAACTTCGATACGGCATTGTACCTGATGCATAACCCAGATGTGAAAGCCGCGGGCATCGACCCGCTCTTGCACTACTTACAGTATGGCCAACAGGAAGGCAGGCAGGCTTACGCCGCCATCGGAAGCAGCATCACCCACGGCAGCTTTGATGCCGAGTACTATCTCCTGAGTAATCCCGACGTTGCCGCTTCCGGAATGGACCCGTACACCCATTACGTGAACTACGGATGGCGTGAAGGACGCAATCCCGACGCTTATTTCGACGTCAAAGGTTACCTTCAGGCGTATCCCGATGTCGCGGCGGCTGGAGTTGATCCTCTGTTCCACTACGACAACCATGGCTGGAAGGAAGGACGTGATCCTTCGCCTTGGTTCGACACGTACGACTACGAAACCCGATATGCAGACGTAGCAAGCGCACATGTCGATCCGCTAACTCATTATCTCCAACATGGCGCTTATGAGAGCCGGTTCGTCTATGCTGACGGCATTTTTGGACATGCGACGCCCGTAGTCTCATTGTAGCCGCGGGGGGCTCACGAAGACATTTGGAACTGGCCGCGCACACTGTGCAACTTTGCGACTTGCCGCTGCGCACGAAGGTGGAGATCTGGTTCCAGGACGAAGCAAAGGATCGGCCAGAAGAACGGGATTATACGGCAATGGGCCAGACGCGGCACGCGGCCGCCCTGCCGACCAGCGCTACAAGAGCGCATACCTGTTCGGCGCCATCTGCCCGGCACGTGGTACCGGGAGGGCTCCGCACTGCCGTTGCCGATACTGAAGCCATGCACTCCATATCAACGAGATCAGCCGCCATGCCGAAAAGGGCGCCCATGCGTACTCGTCATGGATCGTGCCGGATGCACACCACCGCAAACCTCAACATACCCAACAACATCCCCCGATCTTCCTGCCGTCGTGGGCGCCGGAGTTGAACCCGGTCGAGAACGTCTGGCAGTGCATGCGCCAGAACTGGCTCTCCCAACCGTGTCTTCGACAGCTACGATGATATCATCGATGCGGCCTGCGACGTCTGGCAGAAACTCCTCGCAGCTTCCCAGACCATCACATCAATCGGAATGCGCCAATGGGCCCATGTCGGTCAAATCCATAATCCTTTGTATGACTATCGCAAATCATGCCCGGATTCCTCGAATTTTAGAGATTCGTGGTTAACCGACAGGGTTAAACGCCTTTTAACTTTTCCAATTCATTATCCACGCCTGAAAGCCAATCTCGTTCGGACGCGATCGCGTTCCGAGGGTTCCTAGGGGTGACAAGCATGTTCAATACAGCAAGAAAGGCCCTGTTCGCGCTGCTGTTCGCGGGCCTGGCCTGGCCGGTGTTCGCGGCCGACCTGCCTGAGCCGCAGGTCGAAGAGGCACCGCCGCCGGTCTACGAACAGCCGGTCGACGTCGGCGGCTGGTATATCCGTGGCGACATCGACTATCACAAGTCCGATGTGCGCGGCATCGACTACATGACCTACGGCATCGATCCCTGTAATTGTACGGTCATACCGGGCGGCAAGAGTTTCGACTACGGCAAGCTCAAGGGCGGCTTCTCGCTCGGCGGCGGCGTCGGCTACAAGATCAACGATTACCTGCGTACGGACGTGACCGCCGACTACTGGTTCAAGTCGAACTTCAACGGCGGCACCTCGGATCTCGTCTCGACGTCGACCGAAGTGTCGAAGATGAGCGCCTTGCTGCTGCTGGCCAATGCCTATGTCGATATCGGCACCTGGCACGGCATCACGCCTTATGTCGGCGCCGGTATCGGCGGCGCGCACGTCAAGTGGGATACCGTCTACGACCCGAACACCACCGAGACCAACCCCGGAGCATCCAACTGGCGCTTCGCTTACGCTCTGATGGCCGGTGCCTCCTACTGCTTGACCGACAAGATCATCCTCGATGCAGGCTATCGTTTCTCCCATATCCAGGGCGGCCGCATGTTCGAATGGGATGCGAGCAGCGCCGGCCCGGGTTTCGACCGCGGCATCAACACCCACGAGGTGCGCGGCGGCCTGCGCTATCAGTTCGGTGGCAACAATGGGTGCGCGGCACCGGTGGTGGCCTACCAGCCCGAACCTGAGCCCGTCTACACCAAGTAAGAAACCTACTGCTTCCAATATACACGAACCGCCCGGCTTGACCGGGCGGTTTTCGTTGTGAGCTGTCGCCAATGAAGCGCCCGGACAGGGAGGACAATTTGGAACGTCATGTATTAGCTGAAATGAATTCGCTAACGCTCTATTAGCCTTAACCGTGACTTAACCACTATGGTTAACAATGCTTCCTGAAACGATGGCTGCCGTGTTGATCGCAGGTGTCGTCAAATCCGGGAGTCGGGGACTATGACACTCACATCGCGTACTGTGCTGGCGCTTGCCGGACTCGGTCTCTTGCCGCTGACGCCGGCAATCGCTGCCGACTACGATCCGCCGATCTACACCGATCAGGCGCCCGACTATGTGCCGGTCGAGGTCGGCTCCGGCTGGTATCTGCGCGGCGACGTCTCCTATCTGGTGCAGAAGAGCTTCAAAAATGGGGATTTCACCTTCCCGTCGGCGATCAACAACGAAAACTTTAGCGAGAGCGACAATGCGGCCTTCGCCAGCATCGGTTTCGGCTATCATTTCACCGACTATCTGCGCGCCGATCTCAACCTCGGCTATTTGCCCGGTAACAATGTCAGCTTCAGCTATGATGATTCAGCCGTCGTCACGCTGCCGACATTGCCGACCCAGGGATCGGGATCGCTGAAGAACTATGCTTTCTCGGGGATACTCAATGGCTATGTCGATCTCGGCACATATGTCGGAATCACGCCCTATCTCGGCGCCGGCATCGGCGTTGTCCGCAGTACGCACAAGCTTTCGGCGACTTACACGGACAACAATGTCCCCGCCAACAGTTTCAACCTGCAGGACAACAAGACACAGTATTCCTTGGCCTATACGTTGAATGCAGGCCTTGCCTACCAGGTTTCCAAGAATGTTTCCGTCGACCTCGGCTATCAGTATTTTTCCGCTCCGAGCGCGGAGTATGTGACGGCCGAAAGCCTGACCTCCTTTCCGGTCAAGAAGGGTATCAGCAATCACCAGGTCAAGCTCGGGCTGCGCTACGATCTCTGGTAGGCCAGGGATCGGGCGAGACTATAGCGGCGGATCCCAGCGGTCCGCCGTTCGCGTTTGAGATCACGCGATCCTGATCGCGAATCGCCGGTATCCCGGCAGCGACAAAAACTTTCCTCTTGACGCCCGAGGCCTGAACGCATATCGCCGTCCGTGGGCCACCCCTCCCCAACGAGGGGCCACTATCTGGAAGGATAGACCACGATGACGACGCATACGAAGCCTGGACTCCGTCCGGCAAACCCCAATTTCTCCTCAGGTCCCTGCGCAAAACGCCCCGGCTGGTCGGTCGAGGCGCTCAAGAATGCCGCGCTCGGCCGTTCCCATCGCGCCAAGATCGGCAAGACCAAGCTCGAACAGGCGATCGAGCTGACGCGCGAAATCCTCCAGGTTCCGGCCGACTACCGCATCGGCATCGTGCCGGCGTCGGACACAGGCGCCGTCGAGATGGCGCTGTGGTCGCTGCTCGGCGAGCGCGGCGTCGACATGGTCGCCTGGGAAAGCTTCGGCTCCGGCTGGGTCACCGACGTGGTCAAGCAGCTGAAGCTGCCCGACGTGCGCAAGCTCGAGGCCGGCTATGGCGAATTGCCGGATCTGGCTAAGATCGATTTCGACCGCGACGTGGTCTTCACCTGGAACGGCACCACGTCGGGCGTGCGCGTGCCGAATGGTGACTTCATCCCGGCGGATCGCAAGGGCCTGACCATCTGCGACGCCACTTCGGCGGCTTTCGCGCAAAGGCTCGATTTCGAAAAGCTCGATGTCGTCACTTTCTCCTGGCAGAAAGTGCTGGGCGGCGAGGGCGCGCATGGCATGCTGATCCTGTCGCCCCGCGCCGTCGCGCGGCTGGAGAGCTACAAGCCCTCATGGCCGCTGCCGAAAATCTTCCGCCTGACCTCCGGCGGCAAGCTGATCGAGGGCATTTTCAAGGGCGAGACCATCAACACGCCGTCGATGCTGTGTGTCGAGGACTATCTCGACGCGTTGCACTGGGCGAAGTCGATCGGCGGCCTCGATGCACTGGTCGCCAGGGCGGATGCCAATGCCGCCGTGCTCGACGGATTCGTCGACAAGTCGTCCTGGCTCGGCCATCTCGCCGTCCAGCCGGCGACGCGGTCGAACACCTCGGTCTGCTTGTCCTTCACCGATGCCGATGTGGCGGCGCTCGACGCCGACGGTCAGGCGGCTTTCGCCAAGGGGCTGGTCTCGGCGCTCGACAAGGAAGGTGTCGCCTATGACATCGGCTCCTATCGCGACGCGCCTCCGGGCCTGCGTATCTGGTGCGGTGCGACGGTCGAGACATCCGATCTCGAGGCGCTGCTGCCCTGGCTCGACTGGGCCTTCGCCGCGCAGAAGGCGTCGCTGAAAGCGGCGGCCTGAGACTTTCCGTGGCGGCCCGCGGGCCGCCCATTCCCGGATCAATCCCATTTCAAGGAGGCCGCCATGGCGCCCCGCGTTCTCGTCTCTGACAAACTCTCTCCCACCGCCGTGCAGATCTTCAAGGATCGCGGCGTCGAGGTCGACTACCTGCCAGACTTCGGCAAGGACAAGGAAAAGCTACTCGAAGTGATCGGCCAGTATGACGGCCTCGCCATCCGCTCGGCGACCAAGGTCACCGAAAAGCTGATCAACGCCGCCACCAGGCTCAAGGTCATCGGCCGCGCCGGCATCGGCGTCGACAATGTCGATATCCCGGCGGCGAGCCGCAAGGGTATCATCGTGATGAACACGCCCTTCGGCAATTCGATCACGACAGCCGAGCATGCCGTGGCGATGATCTTCGCGCTGGCGCGCCAGATCCCGGAAGCCAACGCCTCGACCCATTCTGGCAAGTGGGAGAAGAACCGCTTCATGGGTGTCGAGATCACCGGCAAGACGCTGGGCGTCATCGGCTGCGGCAATATCGGCTCGATCGTCGCCACACGCGGCGTCGGCCTGAAGATGCATGTCATCGCCTTCGACCCGTTCCTGTCGGACAAGCGCGCCGAGGAGCTCGGCGTCGACAAGGTCGAGCTCGATGAGCTGTTCGCGCGGGCGGACTTCATCACGCTGCACACGCCACTGACCGACAAGACGCGCAACATCATCGACGCCGGGGCGATCGCCAAGATGAAGAACGGCGTGCGCATCATCAATTGCGCACGCGGCGGGCTGATCGTCGAGGCCGATCTGATCGCGGCGTTGAAGAGCGGCAAGGTGGCGGGCGCCGGCATCGACGTGTTCGAGGTGGAGCCGGCCGAGCAGAACGCTCTGTTCGGCATGGAGAACGTGGTGGCGACGCCGCATCTCGGCGCCTCGACGGCGGAAGCGCAGGAGAATGTCGCGCTGCAGGTCGCCGAGCAGATGTCGGACTATCTGATCAAGGGCGCGGTCTCCAACGCCATCAACATGCCGTCGATCACGGCGGAAGAAGCGCCGCGGCTGAAGCCCTTCGTCAAGCTCGCCGAAGTGCTCGGCGCCTTTGTCGGCCAGGTCACCGAGGATCCGATCACGGAGGTCGAGATCCTGTTCGACGGCTCGACCGCGACGATGAACACGCGCGCGCTGATCAGCGCGACGCTGGCCGGGCTGATCCGGCCGCAGGTCTCCGACGTCAACATGGTGTCGGCGCCGATCATGGTGAAGGAGCGCGGCATCATCGTCGCCGAGGTCAAGCGCGACAAGTCGGGCGTGTTCGACGGCTACATCAAGCTGACGGTCAAGACCGAGCACAGGACGCGCTCGATCGCCGGCACCTGCTTCTCGGACGGCAAGCCGCGCTTCATCCAGATCAAGGGCATCAACCTGGACGCCGAGGTCGGCCAGCACATGCTCTACACCACCAATGCCGATGCCCCCGGCATCATCGGCCTGCTCGGCACGGTGTGCGGCGAGAACGGTGTCAACATCGCCAACTTCCAGCTTGGCCGCAACCGGCCGGGCGGCGACGCCATAGCGCTGCTCTATCTCGACGCGCCGTTCCCGGACAAGGTGCTGGAGCAGGTGCGGGCGCACAAGTCGATCGACTCGGCCAAGCGGCTGCAGTTCGACGTGGGCGGGATCTGATCCCGGCTTTTCGCCGAGATCAGAGGGCGCGGCGTTTGTCGCGCCTTCTCGCTGCTCAGCGCGTCCTGCCCGGCCGGGTCATCGCGCTCTTGCGCCCGCTATGTTCGGCAAGCCCGATGCCGCCCAGCACGAGCACAAGCGCCAAGGCCTGATAGAGCTGGAACGTCTCGCCGACGATCAGCACCGAAAGCAGCGTGCCGAAGATCGGCACCAGGTTGATGAACAGGCCGGCGCGGTTGGCGCCGATCAGCTCGTTGCCCCTGATGTAGGTTATCTGCGAGACGACCGAGGCGCCGATCGCGGTGTAGACGATGACGGTCCAGCCGCGTGCGTCGGGCACGATGGCCTTGCCGGCGGCGACCTCCCACAGCAGGAAGGGCAGCGAGGTGATGAGCGCGGCGATCGACATGGCCAGCATCAGGCTCTGCCAGCGCAGCGCCGGCTTCAGCCGCAGCCCGACCGAATAGCCGCTGTAGAGGACGACCGCCACCAGCATGATGGCGTCGCCGAAATTGAGCTCCAGCGTCAGCAGCCGGCGCGGATCGCCGTGGCAAGCGGTCAGGATCACGCCGGCAATGGTCAGCACGACGCCGGCGATCTGCGCCCAGTTCACGCGCAGCCGGAAGAAGGCGAAATTGGCCGTCATGATCAGGATCGGCATCGCCGCCTGTTCGATCGAGACGTTGATTGCCGTCGTGTAGTTGAGTGCCGTGTAGAAGATCACGTTGAACAGCGTGAAGCCGCTAGCGCCGAGCGCCGTCAGAATGAGCCAGTGCCGGCGCACCACAGGCCAGTCCTCCTGGATCGTGCGCCAGCCGAGCGGCAGCAGGATCGCCACCGCCAGCACCCAGCGCAGGAAGACCAGCATCATCGGCGAGACGTGATCGACCGCCAGCTTGCCGGCCACCGAATTGCCACCCCACAGCAAGGTGGTGAGCAGCAGGAATAAGTAGGCGCTTCGATGCATCGCAGGATTCCGGCCGCGACGGATGCGTTGCGGTGTTTGCCGGCCTATTGCCCCTCTCAGCCCAAGTAAATGATGTCAAAGCCGAAAATTGTTGTGCCTCAGGGCATTTTCGGCGGCAAAGAAAGGTCGCGCTCGCGAGGTCTTGACGCTATAGAGGCCTGTCGTTTCGAACCATATCCAAGCCGCTCGGCGGCGTCTCAAGGGAAAAGAAACATGGCCAATGTGGTGGTCGTCGGCTCGCAGTGGGGCGACGAAGGCAAGGGCAAGATCGTCGACTGGCTGTCGGAGCGCGCCGATGTCGTGGTGCGTTTCCAGGGTGGCCACAATGCGGGCCACACGCTGGTCGTCGACGGCAAGGTCTACAAGCTGTCGCTGTTGCCGTCTGGCGTCGTGCGGCAGGGCAAGCTGTCCATCATCGGCAATGGCGTTGTCTTCGACCCGCATGCTTTCGTGGCCGAAGTGGCAAAGCTCAAGGCACAGGGCGTCGAAGTGACGCCGGGTCGCCTGAAAATAGCCGAAAACACAGCGCTTATCCTGTCGCTGCACCGGGAGCTGGACGGATTCCGCGAGGACGCCGCGTCAAATTCCGGGACGAAGATTGGCACGACCCGTCGGGGCATTGGTCCGGCCTATGAGGACAAGGTGGGTCGGCGCGCGGTGCGGGTGATGGATCTGGCGGATTTGGAAACGCTGCCCCTGAAGGTCGACAGGCTGCTGACGCATCATAATGCGCTGCGCCGCGGGCTTGGCCATGGCGAAGTCACGCATGACGCGATCATGGCCGAATTGATCTCGGTCGCCGACGAGATCCTGCCCTACATGGACCGTGTCTGGAAGATCCTCGACGACAAGCGCCGCGCCGGCGAGCGCATCCTGTTCGAGGGCGCGCAAGGCACGCTGCTCGACATCGACCACGGCACCTATCCGTTCGTCACCTCGTCCAACACGGTGGCCGGCCAGGCCGCCGCCGGCTCAGGCGTCGGTCCAGGCGCCATCGGTTATGTCCTTGGCATCACCAAGGCCTACACGACGCGCGTCGGCGAAGGTCCGTTCCCGACCGAACAGAAGAACGAGATCGGCGAATTCCTCGGCACGCGCGGCCATGAATTCGGCGTGGTCACCGGGCGCAAGCGCCGCTGCGGCTGGTTCGACGCGGTGCTGGTGCGCCAGGCTGTCGCCGTCAACGGCATCAAGGGCATCGCGCTGACCAAGCTCGACGTGCTCGACGGGCTGGACGAGATCAAGGTCTGCACCGGCTATCGCCTCGACGGTGAGATGATCGATTACCTGCCTGCGAGCCAGGGCGCACAGGCCCGTGTCGAACCAGTCTATGAGACGCTGGAAGGATGGAAAGGCACCACTGCCGGCGCGCGCAGCTGGAACGACCTTCCGGCCCAGGCCGTCAAATATGTCCGATACATAGAGGAGTTGATCGGCGCGCCGGTGGCCCTCCTCTCCACCAGCCCGGAACGGGACGATACGATACTTGTGACCGATCCGTTTCAAGACTAGTTTCTGAAGCCTTTCCGGGCATCACGGCTGATTTGCGGGGGCCGGCGCGGAAGCAAAATACAGGTCGACTGAAGCATGGCAGATTTTGTTGCTGTTCTGAAAAAGGCGTTCGACAAGCACGGCGACGAGACGCCCGAAAAGCGTACGCGCATCTATGACAGCGTTCGTTCCATGCTGGCCAAGAAGCTCGCGGGATATTCGCCGCCGCTGGCCACCGAAGCCATAAACGCGCACAAGCGCTCACTGGAAAACGCGATCACGAGCGTCGAGCGCGAGTATGCCAAGACCGTGCCGGAAACGGACCCGCTCGCGGAACTGGAACATATCTTTTCCTCGATCGACCGCAACAAGAACCAGCCGAGCCACACACGCCAGCCGGTGAAGGCGGAGCCGGCGTGGCCGGCACCGCCAGCCGCCAAGGCCGAGCCTTACCGTCCCGCGTCGCCGCCTGCCGCCACGCCGGAACCTTACCAGTCCGCGCCTTCGCCCGTGGCCAAGGCCGAGCCAAGTTGGCAGAAACCCACGCCGGTGCAACCGGTGGCCACCGATCTCGCCGATCCTGCCTTGCCGGGCATGGATACGGACCAGGACGATGATCGCGCCGACGTCTTCCCGGACGATGAGGAACCGGCGGCAGCCGATACTTTCCGCCTGCGCCCTGCCGAGCGCAAACGCAGCTATGGCGGGCTGATCGCCGCCGTCGTGGCCTTGCTGGTCGTTGCCGGCGGCGGCTATGGCATCTGGCTCAACAAGGACGCCTTCAGCAAGATGCTGGGCCTCGACGGCGGCAAGGTCGTCGCCAAGACCGAACCCGTGAAACCGGCGCCGGCCAAGCCGGCGACCGACGCCCCTGCGGCGCCAGCGTCCGCGGCAGGTGCCGAGGGGACGAAATTCACGCAGCGGCTGACGCCTGAAGGCGGCGAAACCGACCCCGGCCCGGCCGGTGGCCAAACCGGCATAGGCGAGGGTGAATCCGTCGCAGCGCTGACGACACCGCCATCGGCGACGAATGCCCCGGCCAATCCGCCCCCGGCCGCAGCCGCGCCCGCGCCAGCCGCGGCGGCGCCTGCCGCGACCGCACCCGCGGCGGGCACCGCGCCCCCCGCAACCCCGCCGGCCAACAGCGCCGCACCAGCCGCGCCGGCCAATGCCGCCGCCACGCCACCGCCCGCCACGGCGGGCGCCACGCCCGCGGCACCGGCGGCTGCCCCAGCGACGCGAACCTCGGTGCCGGTCGGCCAGAAGGCGATCTTCTATGAGGAGCGCACCAGCACCGCGCAGGGTTCGGCCGAGCCCGGCAGCATCGTCTGGTCGCTGGTGCAGGAATCGCCCGGTGGCGACCTGCCGCCCGAGCCGGCGATCCGCGCCGAGGCGACCATACCCGGCAAGGACATCCAGTTGCGCATGACCATCCGCCGCAACACCGACCAGACGCTGCCGGCCAGCCACATCATCGAGATGATCTTCCTGACGCCCGACGGTTTCGAGGGCGGCGGCGTCGACAACATATTGCGCGTGGCGATGAAGAGTTCCGAGCAGGATGCCGGCAGCCCGCTGATCGGCATTCCGGCCAAGATCGCCGACGGCTTCTTCCTCGTCGCGCTCAACGACACCAAGGCCGACGAGGACGCCAACATGACCTTGCTGCGCGGCCAGGACTGGATCGACGTTCCGGTCGTCTACAAGACCGGACGCCGGGCCCTGCTGACCATGGAAAAGGGCATTCCCGGCGAGAAGGTGTTCGACGAGGCGATCAAGGCCTGGCAGGCGAAGACGGCGGGCTGAGAAGGCGGCGCAACGGTCGCCCTCACTCAGAAACCCTGGAACAGCATGTCGAGCGCGGCGACGATGTCGTCATGGTGCCTGGAAAGGTTTCCTTCTGGGCTCTGCAATTCAGAGGCCCTGAAGGCTGACAAAAACTGTGTGACCATTACATGATCCTTGCCGTTTATGGCGAAGGTCGGGTTTAGCCGGCGGCCAGGAACCGGCGCCGTGTCAGGCGGCATCAAGGGAATGATGACCCTCGTGCTCAGCCCTTCAAGAAGGTCTGACTGCACATCCAGCAGATAACCGTCGCCCTCGGCATTCCGATAAAAGTCGTAACGCGCCATCAGAACGGCCGGTGTTTGGCCAATGGCAGTCCGTTGCGCCTGACATATTCATTGGAGCTTTCGATGGCTTCCTTGTTTTCTTCCTGCCATCGGCGCGTTTTTTCCGTCGCTATCGCTTTCGCGATGCCTGCCTCGGCAGCGCGGGAGATGTTGATGCCCAACGCCTTGGCGTCCTTGATCAATTGAGAGTCAATGGACGTGTTGACGGACGTCCTCTGAGGTTTTGGTGCCGATTGAAGCATGGAGAGGGTCCTTCTTTATGCGCATAATATACGCGCACAAAAGCCCGCATACAATCGTTTACCCCTCCATCTCCTCGCGCAGCATCTCCAGTTCCAGCCACTCTTCCTCGAGCGCGGCCAGCGTCGCGCGCTCCTTGTCGAGGGCGGCGATGGTTTTCTGGAAGGAGGCCGGATCGCGCTCGTAATAGGCCGGGTCGGCGATGTTGTTCTCCAGCCGCGAGATCGACGCGGTCACCGCCTCGATCTTCTTGGGCAGCGATTCCAGGGCGAATTTCTGCTTGAACGACAGTTTCTTCGCCGGCCCTTTCGGGGCTGCCGGTTCGCTCCTGTCCGTCGCCGGCGCATCGGCGGCTTCAGCCCTGGCGCGCGCCTTGCGGTCGTCGAGCTTGGTGCCGCCGCGCTGCGCCAGCATGTCGGAATAGCCGCCGGCATATTCGACCCAGCGGCCGCCGCCATCCGGCGCGATGATGCTGGTCACGGTGCGGTCGAGAAAATCGCGGTCGTGGCTGACCAGGATGACGGTGCCGGCGAAGCCGGCGACCAGTTCCTGCAGCAGTTCCAGTGTCTCCATGTCGAGATCGTTGGTCGGCTCATCGAGCACCAGGAGGTTCGCCGGCCGAGCCAGCACGCGCGCCAGGATCAGCCGCGCCCGCTCGCCGCCGGACAGTTCGCGCACCGGTGTGCGCGCCTGCTCCGGCTTGAACAGGAAATCCTTCATGTAGGAGACGACATGGCGCTGCTCGCCATTGATGACGAGGTTTTCGCCGCGCCCGTCGGTGAGGTATTGCGCCAGCGTCTCCTGCGGATCGACCGCCTCGCGCTTCTGGTCGAGCGTGGCGATTTCCAGATTGGTGCCGAGCCGCACCGAGCCGGCATCCGGCGCCAATTCGCCGGTCAGCATCTTCAAAAGCGTCGTCTTGCCGGCGCCGTTCGGTCCGACGAGGCCGACGCGGTCGCCGCGCTGGATGCGGGTCGAGAAGCCCTTGACCACGGTGAGGTCGCCAAAGCTCTTCTCGATGTTCTTGGCTTCGATCACCAGCTTGCCGGATTCGGCGGCGTCGCTCGCCACCATGGTCGCGGTGCCTTCGGCGCCGCGATGGCCGCGAAAGCGCTGACGCATGGTCTGCAACTCGCCCAAGCGGCGCATGTTGCGCTTGCGGCGTGCGGTCACGCCATAACGCAGCCAGTGCTCCTCGCGCACGATCTGGCGGCCAAGCTTGTGCTGCTCGCGCTCTTCCTCTTCCAGCACCTGGTCGCGCCATTCCTCGAAATGGCCAAAGCCCTTGTCCAGCCTGCGGGTCTGGCCACGGTCGAGCCAGACGGTGGCGCGCGACACGCGCTCGAGGAAACGGCGGTCGTGCGAGATGACGATGAGCGCCGAGGAGGTGCGCACGAGCTCTTCTTCCAGCCATTCGATGACCGACAGGTCAAGATGGTTGGTCGGCTCGTCAAGCAACAGAATATCAGGCTCCGGCGCCATGACACGGGCCAGGGCTGCGCGCCTGGCCTCGCCGCCTGACAGATCACCCGGCCGTTCCTCGCCGGTGAGGCCAAGATGCTCCATCAGATAGGAGGCGCGGTAAGGATCGTCGGCTGGCCCAAGCCCCGCCTCGACATAGGCGCGCACGGTGGCGAAACCTTCCATATCGGGCATCTGCGGCAGATAGCGGACGGTTGCCGAGGGCTGGCGGAACACCTCGCCATCCTGCGGCTCGATCAGGCCGGCGGCGATCTTGAGCAGCGTCGACTTGCCGGACCCGTTGCGGCCGACCAGGGCGATCTTGTCGCCGGTCGAGGCGGTCAGGGCGGCGCCGTCGAGCAGCGGTGTGCCGCCGAAGGTCAGTTTTATCCCGTCGAGATTGAGAAGAGGCGGGGCCATGTCAGCTTTCAGGTAGTGGATACGGATGCGCGAGCAGCAGCGCTCGGCCGTGGCCGAGCACGATTTCGAGGCGGCCCTTGACCTCGTTGGAAATGGTCAGCGACGAACCGAAGGCCACCTCGACCTGGTCGAGCGCCCATTTGGCGCCGGTGACGGTCAGGCCGACAAGTTCGGAAAAGCCGAGGATCGAAAACAGCGTGCCGTCGGCATAGTCGAAGCCGGCGTTGCCGGGCAGCAGAGGTATACCCTCCTGGGCGCCGCTGGTCAGCAACACGTCGGTTCCGGCCTCGGCCAGCCGCAGGCCGAGCGCCAGATGCAGGAAGGCATGGTCGGCGCGCCTGCCGCCGAACGCACCTGCCAGCACAAGGCGGGTCGCCCCGTGCTCGAGTGCGGCCGCGATGGCCAGTTCGCCATCGGTCTTGTCTTTCTCCGCCGGAAAAGTCCGGCGCGGCACTGCGGTGAGGTCGGCGGGGAGATCGGCCGGAACCGAATCGAAATCGCCGACCCACAATTCAGGCACAAGACCCAGAAGCCGCGCATGGCCGATGCCGGCGTCGGCGGCAATGACGCGCGAGCCTTCGACCTGGCGGTCGAGCCGGGGCGTGCGGATGAGATCGCCGCCAAGCAGAATGGTGAATGTGCTCATATCTGGTGGCCTGTACCAGCCCGGCAGCGGAAACGGAAGGCCGGCAAACTGCCACTTGCGCGGTTCCCCGGCCCGGCCTATGTGTCAAAACGCTCTAACGGGGTGCCGGACGCGATCTTCGCGGACCGGCTGAGAGGCAGTCTCGCCAACCCGCTGAACCTGATCCGGTTTGTACCGGCGGAGGGATTAGACGTTTCGGACAGTCCGACGCCTCAATTCCTTTCAAATTCGAACGAAGGAGGCGCCGATGCGCACGCTTTTATACGCTCTTGTCTCGACCATGGTCGCGGCGCTGTCCGGGCCGGCCTTGGCCAAGGACAAGCTCACCGTCTACACCTATGAGAGCTTCACCGCCGACTGGGGTCCAGGCCCGGTGGTGAAGAAGGAATTCGAGGCCGAATGCGGCTGCGACGTCGAGTTCGTCTCGGTCGCCGATGGTGTGGCCCTGCTCAACCGCGTCAAGCTCGAAGGCGCGTCGACCAAGGCCGATATCGTGCTCGGCCTCGACACCAATCTCACCGCCGATGCCAAGGCTAGCGGGTTGTTTGCCCTGCATGGCGCGGTCTCCGACGTCAAAGTGCCGGGTGGCTGGAGCGACGATACTTTTGTTCCCTTCGATTACGGCTATTTCGCTGTCGTCTATGACACCGAAAAACTGAAAACGCCGCCGAAGAGCCTGAAGGAACTGGTCGAAGGCAGTGCCGATGACAAGATCGTCATCCAGGATCCGCGCACCTCGACGCCGGGTCTCGGCCTGCTGTTGTGGGTGAAGTCGGTCTATGGCGACAAGGCGCCGGAAGCCTGGGCCAAGCTCAGGACAAAGGTGCTGACCGTGACGCCGGGCTGGAGCGAGGCCTATGGCCTGTTCACCAAGGGCGAGGCGCCGATGGTGCTGTCCTACACGACCTCGCCGGCCTATCACATGGTCGCCGAGAACACGCAGCGCTACCAGGCCGCTTCTTTCGAGGAAGGTGAATATCTGCAGATCGAGGTCGCGGGCATCACCACGACCGGAGCCAAGAACCCGCTGGCCGCAAAATTCATCGCCTTCATGACCGGGCCGAAATTCCAGGATGCCATTCCCGAGACCAACTGGATGTTCCCGGCAGGCAAGACCGACAAGCCGCTCAACCCGGCCTTCGACAAATTGGTCAAGCCGGCCAAGACCCTGCTGTTCAGCCCCGAAGAGGTTGCCGCCAACCGCAAGGCCTGGGTGGATGAATGGCTGGCGGTGATGAGCAAATAGTTTGGCCGTATGATCGAAAGATGAGTGCTCTACGGCGCCCCCCTCTGTCCTGCCGGACATCTCCCCCACAAGGGGGGAGATCGAATGCTATCGGTGATTTCGCCAATCGCCGACGCTATAGGTATGAGCGAGGCGCTGAAACAGTCAATCTCCCCCCTCGTGGGGGAGATGTCCGGCAGGACAGAGGGGGGCGCCAAGGAACGCAACCCTCTATAAGTGTCGCTATGCGGAGACTGGCGGTCGATCGTGCAACCCGCTGATCCCCGCGTCAGCGCCGGCATCCTCGCGCTCGCCGCGATCACGCTGCTGATCGGCGGCGCGTTTGCCGGCTTGCTCGTCGAAGGCGCTCACGATTTCTCCGGCGCTCGGGCGGCCTTCGATCCTTATCTGCTTCGCGTTGTCCGCTTCACGCTCTGGCAGGCCACCCTCTCGACCCTGCTTTCGGTTATCCCGGCGCTGTTGGTGGCGCGCGCCCTGTCGCGGCATCCGCGTTTCTTCGGCCGCGCCTTCATCCTGCAACTCTTCGCCGTGCCGCTGGCGCTGCCGGCGATCGTCGCGGCGCTCGGCATACTGGCGCTGTACGGCCGTGCCGGTTATTTCATCGGGCTGTTCAGCGCCGTTGGCGGCCGGGGTTGGCCAGGCATTTACGGCCTGTCCGGCATTCTCGTCGCCCACGTCTTCTTCAACCTGCCGTTGGCGACCCGCCTGTTCCTCGAGGCGCTGCAGACCATTCCCGCCGACCAGTGGCGGCTGGCAAGCCAGCTCGGCATGGCGGCGCGGCCGGCCTTCCGGCTGATCGAATGGCCGACGCTGCGCGCCGCTCTGCCGGGCGTCGCCGGGCTGGTCTTCATGCTCTGCATCACCTCCTTCACCGTCGTGCTGACGCTCGGCGGCGGTCCGGCCGCGACGACGCTGGAGGTCGGCATCTACCAGGCACTGCGCTTCGATTTCGACCCGGCGCGGGCGGTCGCCCTGACATTGCTGCAGATCGCGCTGACCTTTGTCATGGTGCTGGCATTGACGCGGCTTGGCGCCAATGTCGTCGGCGACACCAACCTGCCGGTGGCACCGCGCCGCTATCTCTCCGTCAATACGACCGAGGCATCACTCAACGCCATGGTCATCGTGCTGGCGCTGCTGTTCGTTGTCGGACCGATGGCCGCGATCGTCTCGGCAGGCTTGGGCGCCGATCTCGGCCGGCTCGCCGGCGAGGTCACGGTCCGGCAGGCGACGCTGACCAGTGCGGTGCTGGCTTTCCTGTCGGCACTGCTTTCGGCGATGCTGTCGCTGGCGCTGACCATGGCGCGACGGGCACTCGCGTTGAACCGCCGCTCCGGTCCAGGAACACTGCTCGAACATGCCACGGATACCGGTGCCGGTTTTGTGCTGGTCGTGCCGCCGATCGTCATCGGAGCCGGCTGGTTCCTCCTGCTGCGCCATGCCGGCGATGTCTTTGCCATCGCCCCGGTCATGGTCGTCACCGTCAACGCTGTCATGGCGATGCCTTTCGCACTGCGAGCCGTCCGTCCCGCCTATGACGCGGCGAGCGAGCGCCACGAACGGCTCTGCGCGCAGCTCGGCATTTCCGGCTGGGCGAGGCTGCGGCTGGTCGACTGGCCGTCATTGCGGCGGCCGCTCGCCACGGCCTTCGCCTTCGCCATGGCGCTGTCGCTCGGCGATCTCGGCGTCATCGCACTGTTCGGCAGTGATTCCGTGCAGACCTTGCCTTACCTTCTCCTGGCGCGCATGGGCAGCTACCGCACCGAGGACGCCGCCGGCCTGGCGCTGTTGCTTGGTCTCGTTTGCCTCGCCTTGGTGCTGGCGGCGGACTGGCTGGGAAGAGACAAGGTCCGCAATGTCTGACGGGGCGATGAGAAGGAAGGGTGTTCCGGTGCGGCTGGACAAGGTCTCGTTCAGCTATGGCGAGGCGCCGCTCACCTTCGATGTCGCGTTCGCGGCGGCGGAAATCACCGCCATCATGGGGCCGAGCGGTTCGGGCAAGTCGACGCTGCTCAACCTCGTCGCCGGCTTCGAGACGCCGCGGTCAGGCCGTGTGCTGATCGGCGGTGTCGATGTCGGCGCCGATCCTCCGGCTGCGCGGCCGGTGTCGATGGTGTTTCAGGAAAACAACCTTTTTGCGCATCTCTCCGTCGAGCAGAATGTCGGGATCGGCCGCTCGCCATCGCTGCGGCTGAGCGAAGCCGATCGAACCGCCATTGCCGAGGCGTTGGAACGCACAGGCCTTGGCGGCAAGGACAAGCGGCTACCGCGCGAACTCTCCGGCGGCGAGCGCCAGCGCGTCGCCCTGGCGCGCGTGCTGGTGCGCGATCGCCCGGTGCTGCTGCTCGACGAGCCCTTCGCTTCGCTCGGGCCCGCCTTGCGTGACGATATGCTCGACCTGGTTGCCGGTGTGCATGCGGAGCGCGGCATGACGGTGCTGTTCGTCACGCACCAGCCAGAGGACGCCCGCCGCATTGGCCAGAATGTGGTGTTTCTGGACGATGGCGCCGTTGCCGCCACCGGCAGCGCGGACGATTTCTTTGCCGGGGCTGGTCCGGAGGCGTTCCGGCGCTATATCGGTGCAGGTGCCGGCAATGCCGTATCACGAGATATTGCCCGGAAGCGGACATAATTTACGGTCAAACCGGCATCAGGCGAAGGGGCGCTTGCTTGCCATGGCAGAAGTAGTGTGGCTAGGTCCGCCCTACTGGTCCGGCACAGGCCGTGATTTGCCTACTGCATCCGCCGCGCGCCCCAGGGGACGCGCAACGGGTGCCGTAGAAATTTGTATTTGCGCATGACAGGCTCCGAAGATCGCCCCCGATTTTCTTGGTCATGCGCCGGGACCTGAAAGGAAGCCGCTCTGGCGATCGGCGTCGACAAGCTACGAATGAATCCGCTGGCGCGCTTTGTGGCGCTTGCCGGCTTCGCCGTCGCGCTCGCAAGCTGCCAGATGTTCACGCCTCCGGCAGTCCAGGAATCCGGCTTCCAGCCATCCGACAAGCCGATCACGGTCGACAATGTCGGCGCCAACAACAGGCTCGCCGAACTGGCCAAGGCGCAGCATCCGCGCATCCTGGCGACCTATGGCGGCGAATATTCCGATCCCAAGCTCGAGCGCATGGTCGCCAAGGTCGTCGGCAATCTGACCGTTGTGTCGGCGAACCCGACCCAGACCTATCGCATCACCATCCTCAATTCGCCCAACGTCAACGCCTTCGCGCTGCCGGGCGGCTATCTCTACATCACGCGCGGCCTGCTGGCGCTGGCCAATGATTCGTCCGAGCTCGCCGCCGTCATCGCGCATGAGATGGGCCACGTCACCGCCAATCACGGCCTGCAGCGTCAGCAGCTGGAGGCCGAGGAAGGCCTGGCGACCAAAGTGGTTTCCGACGTGCTCGGCGACAGCCCGACCGCCAAGGCGGCTTTGATCCGCGGCAAGCTCCGGCTGGCGCAGTTCTCGCGCAACCAGGAGCTCGAGGCCGACGCCATCGGCATCAAGTCGATCGGCGAAGCCGGCTACGACCCCTATGCCGCCGGCCGCTTCCTGCAGTCGATGTCGGCCTATACCGATTTCCGCTCGATCAGCGGCGCCACCGACGCCAGCCTCGACTTTCTGGCGACGCATCCCAACACGCCGCAGCGCATCGACCTGGCGCAGCGCCATGCCCGCCAGTTCGGCGCGCCCGGCGTCGGCACGCGCGACCGCGATTCCTTCCTCGCCGGCATAGACGGCCTGCTCTATGGCGACACGCCGGAAGAAGGCTACGTGCGTGGCGAGACCTTCCTGCATCCGGGTCTCGGCGTGTCGTTCACGGTGCCGGACGGTTTTATCATCGACAATTCGGCGGCGGCGGTGACGGCGACCGGGCCGGGCGACATAGCGATCCGCTTCGACGGCGTTTCGATCGACAAGAACCGCGCCCTGACCGACTACATCAGAAGCGGCTGGGTGGCCGGTCTCGAAGACGGCAGCGTCAAGCAGGAAACCATCAACGGCAACGAGGCCGCGACCGCGCATGCCAGTGCCGAAGGCTGGCAGTTCGACATCGCGGTGATCCGTGCCGGCGGCCAGGTCTACCGGCTGCTGACCGCGGCGCCCTCGGCCAGCACCTCGCTGGAGGCGGTGGCGCGTTCGGTCAGCGGGTCGTTCCGTATCCTCAGTGCCGCTGAAAAGGCGGCCCTGAAGCCGCTGCATATACGCGTGCTCATCGTGCAGCCGGGGCAGACGATGGGCTCGCTCGCCGCGCAGATGGTCGGCGTCGACCGCAAGCTCGATCTGTTCCGCGTGCTCAACGCGTTGTCGCCGGGGGCCGCGGTTTCGGCCGGCGACAAGGTCAAGATCGTCACCGACAAATAGGATCCCGCTGCACGGAATCAGGCGGCTGTCGCCAGAAAGTCGGGGTTCTGCTTCACCAGCGCCACTTTGAGCTTTTCCATGGCGCGGGCCTCGATCTGGCGGACGCGTTCCTTGGAAATACCGAGCATCTCGCCGAGAGCCTCGAGCGTGGCGCCCTCGTCGTTCAGCCGGCGTTCCTCGATGATCCTGAGTTCACGGGCGTTCAGCGCGTGAAGCGCCTCCCGCAGCCAAAGCGAACGGCGCGCGACATCGATCTTGTCGCCGACGATCTCGTCGGGCAGGGGATCGTCGGAAACCAGGAAGTCCATCCGCTCGGTCGCGCCTGCATCGTCGGCAAGCGGCATGTTGAGCGAGGAGTCGGGCGCCGACAGCCGTGAATCCATCAACGCCACGTCAGCCTCGGAGACGCCAAGCGCAACCGACACTTCGCGGTAGAGCGTCGTGTTGGAAAGCGGCTCGGCGCCGTTCGCCAGCCGGGCGCGCAGGCGGCGCAGGTTGAAGAACAGGGCTTTCTGCGCGGAACTGGTTCCGCCGCGCACGATCGACCAGTTGCGCAGGATGTAGTCCTGCATCGAGGCGCGGATCCACCACGTCGCATAGGTGGAAAACCGCACCTCGCGCTCGGGCTCGAAGCGGGCGGCGGCCTCAAGCAGGCCGACATGGCCTTCCTGGATCAGGTCGCCGAGCGGCAGGCCGTAATGGCGGAATTTCGAGGCCATGGAAATGACCAGCCGCATATGGGCCACCGTGATGCTGTGCAGGGCGTTCTGGTCGTTGTCTTGCTTCCAGAGCAAGGCCAGCCGATGTTCCTCGTCGCGTTCGAGATAGGGAGCCTTCATCGCCGCGCGGACCATGACCCGTCCTGCCGTGTCTTCCATCATGAGGCGCTCCCGACATAACCAACGTTTACGAACTTGGCAGGGCGCCTGTTGAAATCGCGGCGTCGCGCCCTAGAACAGCCAAAACTGCCATGCGCGAGAAAGGTTCCGATGGCGCGGGCGGGGCGAGTGATGCTATCCCGGCGATTTCGACGCGGTCGCCGGGGACGTTCAGTCGCTGCACGAACCCTTATTTGGAGAATTTGGTTTCAGGATTTCCTTGTTTTTGAAATATGGTTCCTTATTCTTTCTGCTCGCATCTGTCATTTTCCAGCCCTCACAGCAGGCCAGACATCAGGCCAAGGACGGGATCACAAAAAAATGAAATGGCTCAAGTCGCTTATCGTCGCCGCAACGCTGCAGGCCCTGGCGGTCACATCAGGCCATGCCGGCGCCAATCTCGATCAGATCAAACAGGCCGGCGTCATTAAGGTCGGCACGGAAGGCACCTACGCGCCCTTCACCTACCATGACGCGTCCGGCGCCTTGGTCGGCTTCGACGTCGAGATCGCCAAGGCGATCGCCGACAAGCTCGGCGTCAAGGTCGAATTCCTCGAGGGCAAATGGGACGGGCTGATCGCCGGTCTCGACGTCAAGCGCTACGACGCCGTCATCAACGAGGTCGGCATCACCGACGCGCGCAAGGCCAAGTATGATTTCTCCGATCCCTACATCGCCTCCAAGGCGGTGCTGATCGTGCGCGGCGACAACACCGACATCAAGACCTTCGCCGATCTCAAGGGCAAGAAGTCGGCGCAGTCGCTGACCTCGAACTTCGGCAAGCTGGCCGAGGCGAACGGCGCCGAACTTGTCGGCACCGACGGCTTCGACCAGTCTATCCAGTTGCTTTTGACCGGCCGCGCCGACGCCACCATCAATGACAGCCTGTCGTTCCTCGATTTCAAGAAGCACAAGCCCGACGCCAATGTGAAGATCGCCGCGCAAGAGGAAAACGCCGACTATTCCGGCGTCATCGTGCGCAAGGGCGATCCGGAACTGGTTGCCGCCATCAACAAGGCGCTGGCCGATCTCAAGGCCGACGGCACCTACAAGAAGATCGCCGACACCTATTTCGGCCAGGACGTCTCGAAGTAATTTCAAGTGAGGGCGAGTTGTCGCCCCTGTAATGCACCAGCGGCGGGCCGTCTTTGACGGCTCGCCGCTTTTGTCGTGATATGGCTGACGCATTCGCGCTTCGATGAAGCCAGCTCGACCATTCTGGAGGGTCTTTCGTGCCGCACTGGCTGCAACTGATGCTGGAGTCGCTGCCTTCGCTGCTCTGGGCCGCCCTGATTTTCACCGTACCGCTGACGCTCTTGTCCTTCGTGCTGGGCCTGACCGTTGGCCTCGGGGCAGCACTCGGCCGACTGTTCGGGCCGAAGCCGCTGGTCATGCTCGTGCGCTTCTATGTCTGGATTTTCCGCGGCACACCGCTGCTGGTGCAGCTGTTCCTGATCTTCTATGGCCTGCCGTCGGTCGGCATCCTGCTCGATGCTTTTACCGCAGCGCTGATCGGCTTCACGCTGAATATCGGCGCCTACACGTCGGAAATCATCCGCGCGGCCATCGGCTCCGTGCCGAAGGGCCAGTGGGAAGCCGCCTATTCGATCGGCATGACCTGGAGCCAGGCGATGCGGCGCACCATCCTGCCGCAGGCCGGCCGCGTCGCGGTGCCGCCGCTCTCCAACACCTTCATCTCGCTGGTCAAGGACACCTCGCTGGCCGCCGCCATCACCGTGCCCGAGATGTTCCAGGCGGCGCAGCGCATCGTCGCCACCACTTATGAGCCACTGATCCTCTATGTCGAGGCGGCGATCCTCTATCTGGCGATGAGTTCCGTGCTGTCGGCCCTGCAGACGCGGCTGGAGGAGCGGCTCAACCGCTATGGCGGCTTCCTGGAGGCGCGCGCATGATCGGCCTCACCAATATCGAAAAGCGCTTCGGCGACAATCTCGTGCTCAAGGGCGTGACGGTCGTGATCGCCGAAGGCAGTGTCACGGCACTGGTCGGCCCTTCGGGCGGGGGGAAAAGCACGCTGTTGCGCTGCATCAACCTCCTTGAAATCCCGACTTCCGGCACGGTGCGCATCGGCGACGAGACGCTCGCGTTTCGCCCGGGCATCAAGGTGCCGGCCGCCGATATCAGGCGGCTGCGCCTGCAGACCGGCATGGTGTTCCAGAATTTCCAGCTGTTTCCGCACCGCACCGCCATCGAGAACGTCATGGAGGGACTGGTGACGGTGCTGAAATGGTCGCCTGAGAAGGCGCGTGAGCGGGCGCTGGCCTTGCTGGAAAAGGTCGGGATGGCGCACAAGGCCGATGCCTGGCCAGCGACGCTGTCAGGCGGCCAGCAGCAGCGCGTGGCGATCGCCCGCGCCTTGGCGCCGTCGCCGAAGGTGCTGCTGTGCGACGAGCCGACTTCGGCGCTCGATCCGGAACTGGCTCAAGAGGTGGTCGACGTGCTCGGCAAGCTCGCCAGCGAAGGCACGACCATGGTGATGGCGACACACGACCTGCGGCTTGCCTCCAAGATCGCCCAGGAAGCGGTGTTCCTCGATGCGGGCGTCATCGTCGAGCAGGGGCCGTCGGTCACATTGTTCGGCAATCCGGAGCGCGAACGGACCAAGCGCTTCATCGCGACGCTGAAGCAGGAGGCTGAGAAGGAAGGCGGCGGTCAAGTGTAGGCTCGACCCCTGCCTTGTCCGAGAGACAAAAAACCCGGCGCGAGGCCGGGTTTTTCGTGAACTTAAAGGCACAAGATCTCAGGCAGCTTCTTCCTGCTCGGCTTCCTCATTGTCGGCCTTGGCGCCGCGCTTAGGGCCCTTGTTGAGGTTGACCTCGATCAGGCGCACGGCTTCGGTTTCCGACATGCGGTTGACGGCCGCGATCTCGCGGGCCATGCGGTCGAGTGCCGCCTCGTAAAGCTGACGCTCGGAATAGGACTGCTCCGGCTGGTTGTCGGCACGGTAGAGGTCGCGCACGACTTCCGAGATCGAGATCAGGTCGCCGGAATTGATCTTGGCATCATATTCCTGGGCGCGGCGCGACCACATGGTGCGCTTGACGCGGGCGCGGCCCTGCACGACCTTCAACGCGCGCTCGACATAATCCTCTTCCGACAGCTTGCGCATGCCAATGGAGGTCGCCTTGGCGACCGGCACCTTCAAGCGCATCTTGTCCTTCTGGAAGTCGATGACGAACAGTTCCAGCTTATGGCCGGCCACTTCCTGCTCGTCGATGGACACGATCTGGCCAACGCCATGCGCCGGATAGACGATGTACTCGCCGGTCTTGAAACCGTGACGCGCACCAGTGGACTTCTTCTGCGGGGTGATCGTTGCCATTACGCCCTGAACTCCTTGTTATGGGCCGGCGGCGGTGCCGGCTGAACTCGTGCGACCGGGGAAACCGATCGTTAGCCGCACAACAGATGAACCCACCGGAAAGGTCGGGACCGGCAAACCGCACGAACCGCGACCGCCTGACCCCAGATCGCTCTGGTCCGGAATGGGATTTTCACCTTTCAGTGATTTGGGGCGTCTGCGCCATAAATCGACGTTGTGTCACCGGCATGTTTCGCTGATGTAGCACAAAAAGTCGGAAGAATCAAGGTTTTGCTGCGTAAGCGAAGTCCACAACCAGTCGCCGCCTGTCAAGGCGGTTAATCCGATCTGCCTGTTACGCTGCGTCATACAAGCCTTTACGGCCGTATTGTCAATCGCCTTCGCCGGGCTCGGCGGAGAAGTATTTCTCGAACTTGCCGGCCTCGCCGTCGAAGGTCTTGGCGTCTGCCGGCGGCTCCTTCTTGGCGGTGATGTTGGGCCATTTCTCGGCGTATTCGGTGTTGATCTGCAGCCATTTGTCGAGACCTGGCTCGGTGTCGGGCTTGATCGCGTCGGCCGGGCATTCGGGCTCGCAGACGCCGCAGTCGATGCACTCGTCGGGATGGATGACGAGCATGTTCTCGCCTTCATAGAAACAGTCGACCGGACAGACCTCGATGCAGTCCATATATTTGCATTTGATGCAATTGTCGGTCACGACATAGGTCATCGGTCGGCTCCGGGACGTCCCAGCTTGATGGGCCGGTTTTCTTGGGCTTTTTCCGTGAGGTAACGCCTTTGTCTCTCGCTTGCAAGGGTTGCCATGCGCGGCCGCCTCGGCGTTTGCGGAATGGAATTCCAGGCGGCAGGCGCGGCAAGGGTGGCTGATGCCACGGGAGCATCTTGTTTGCCGGTTCCGTTCTGCCCTGCGCCCGCCGTCGCCTTCGGTCGGCGGCCGCGATCTGGCCAGACAGCCTCAATCTTCGCCAAGCAGGCGGTCGGTCTGGCGGCGCTCTCTTTTGGTCGGGCGGCCGCTGCCGGCCTCGCGCAGCGCCGGTATGGCGTCGGGAAGCGCCTCGCCCTTCGGTGTCGGCGGCGGCGACACATCCTCATAGAGGGTGCGGGCTTCCTCCGCCGGGCCGCGCCGGACACCGGCGCCGAGCACCTTCCAGACGAAAATGCGCCGGTCGAGCGTGATGGTCAGCACGTCGCCCGGCTTGACCAGATCGGAGGCCTGCGCTGCTTTGTCGCGATTGATGCGCACGCGCCCGGCGACGACGAGCTTCGCCGCCAGCGAGCGCGATTTCACCGCGCGCGAGAAGAACAGCCATTTGTCGATGCGCTGGCGGCCTTCGGCAACCATCGGACCTACCGAGCCTACTTCTTCAACTGGTCGCGCAAGGCGGCGAGCTTGGCGAACGGCGAATCCGGATCGAAGCGCACCGGACGTTCCTCGCGCGGCTTCGGCTGGAAAGCAGGCTTTGCGCCTCCCTTGTCGCGATCGGGACCGCCCTTGCCCTCGGGCCGGCCACCCTTCCAGTCTGGCCGGCCTTCGCGACGCTCGCCCTGCGGGCGGCCGTCACGGCGCTGTTCGCCTTCATCCTGCGGCTTGGGCTTGAACTTCGAACGGTCGAAGCGCGGCTTGCCGGCGCTATCGCGACGCCCCTCATGAGCGGGACGTTCGCCGGGCGCGCCGGTGGTTTGAGCAGCGCCGGCCTCAGCCGGCGCATTGCCACGGCCGCGCGCTTGTCCGTTGCGCTGGCGGTTGTTGCGGCCTTCGTGATGGCGGGGGCGCTGTTCGAAACGGCCCTGGCGCCACAGCAGGATCGGCTTGGGCGCTTCGGCTTCGGCGATGGGCTCGCCGGCCTCACCCTGGCCCTCGTGGGGAGGGTCGGCGCGCAGCGCCGGGGTGGGG